>JABSOX010000135.1:3804-7494 GCA_013215655.1 Colwellia sp. | reverse complement strand
GCAGGCCTTGCCTGAAGCGAGATGCGCATTCTACGCGTCTCAGTTTTGATGTCAACGTTTTATTTTTCTTTTTTAAAAGTTTCTTTTCAGAAAATTTAAAACCTTACTTTAAAACGTTAAGTTAACTTTAAACCTCTGCCTTTTATAAAGAAAGTAGAGAAGATAACTTATCAAAACAGCCCTTTGATGATTCTTTTTAACTGAACCCCTTGGAACTGGAGCGCATTCTAGACATTTCCTCAGAAGAGGCAAGCACTATTTTCACTTTTTTGTTTGTTTGCCCAAAAAAAAGCCTTTTTGCTTTTTAAAAAAACTATACGTTCTAATTTCACACGGTGTTGCGATCGTTCTTCATCAAAGTTACTCCCATTCATACTTTGATATTACTAACTAATAGAGCTTTAGGTTCTATTTACTAATATAGTAATTTTATTTATCTGATTAAATTGAATAAAAATTACACTTATAGTTGCACTATGTTTAAAGCTGGGTAACATGGGATCGCAATTTTGTATTTTTTAAAATAATAATCTAGGTATAAATTATGAAATCTCCGCAAATCTCAACCCTTATAGTCGCAATTATTTTCGCAGCTATTGCATTTTTTGCTTTTAAAGCTCAATCAATGCAAGTAGAAATCGCTATTTTTGTTTTAGTTACTTCTTTTGTTGCACCTTTAATTGGAGCGACATCAGCAAATAACGATAGTACTTCTGACGAAGTTAAAACACTTTATGTTGGCAACTTACCCTATAGAGCTAACGAAACAGCAATAAGGGAATTATTTTCTGAGCAAGGCCAGGTTCACTCAGTAAGATTAATGAAAGACAAACATACAGGAAAAAGGCGCGGCTTTGGTTTTGTAGAAATGTCAGCTGCTGACTCAGATAAAGCAGTTGCTGCTTTAAATGATACTGAGTTTCAACAACGTACTTTAAAAGTAAGAGAAGCTAAAGAACGTCCAGAAAAACTTCATGAAGACGATTAATCATTAACTGGTATTAAATTATCTTCGATAAATGCCCATATTTAAGTATGGGCATTTTTTTATTCTATTAGTTAACCTGAACTCCGGATAAGCAGCTTTTGCTCAACATTCCCCTTTATCCAATTCTCCGCGTTAAAACGTCGATAAATAGCCAGCTATTCATAAACGTTTTGACTTAATAATCAAATAAATTGAAACATTGATTGAAAATATAATGCTTTTAAGAGCCTATTAAACATACAACTCAAACTAAGTCTTTGATTTTATTAAATATCATTCACTCATTATCCAGAGTTAAGATTACATAAGTGCGTCTTTAGGTAAATCGATAATAAATCGACACCCTCCCATCTTCGAATCGCTAAGTGTACAACTCGCTTTATGCCATTCACAAATCCGTTGAACAATGGCAAGACCTAAACCGTAGCCACCTTTTTGTTGATTTTGAGAACGATTGCGATGCGTCTCCAGACGAAAGAAAGGCATAAATATTTTATCTCGATCTTGTTCTGCAATTCCTTGTCCATCATCTTCGACGATAATTTTTATATGATGAAGAGTAGTCACAATACTAATTTTCATTTTGTTTTTGGCGTACCGTAATGCATTGGTTGATAAATTTTGAATCGCACGCTCCAGCAAATGTTCATTACAAAGATAATAACAGTGCTCTGGCTTTTGCCATTCAATAGTCAAATCGCTGATTCGATTTAGTTTGTTTATTTGATTAGTTATTAATGATGTTAACTCCACCGAGGATTTCTTGATATCTTGGTTAACATTTTCTAGGCGCGCATAACTTAACATTTCATCAATCAACGCTTCTATCTCACTAACATCTTGAACCATCTCCTTACGTTGTTCTTCATCTGCACCTTCGAGCATTGCGAGAGAAAACCGTAGTCTTGATAATGGTGTACGTAATTCATGAGACACGGCATTGACGAGTTGTTTTTGATCAGATAACAGACGAATAATCCGATGTGCCATATCTCTAAAAGTAATCACAATCTGTTTGATTGGTGAATGTTTATTAGCATAAACAGCCACATCTAATTTTCCGTCAGCAATTTCACTTGCCATATTGGTTAATTGTTTTAGATCTCGCCATAGTGGTCTTGTCCACAATGCAATAACTCCGGCTAATAATAGATACGAAATACACAAGAAAAACCACTTTAAATTTTGATAACTATTTTCTAACTGCGTATTTTGAATAAACGGTCCTAATTGATAAATGTTACTATTTTCTAAAGATTTAACATAAAAAATAACATTATCTTGCTCATCGTAATTAAGTATTACCTTCCCTAACATGAGTTGTGATTTTTGTTCTTCGAGCCAAGAATAGTCACTCATTGGCGCTGTTATTATCGGAGCATTTAGTGTTTTACTGAGTTTGCTCATTATCAATTTGTTTGGTTGAGATGATCCCTTTAATAACAAAGGTAAAACTTTTGCCACTTGTTCAAGTTGATGCCATTGCTGACTCACCGGTGGTTCTGATTCAACAAATTGTTGCCAAAGTTGTTCAGACAACCAATTAATAGATAATAAACCGACGATAATCACTAGGTATAAATTTACAAAAAGACGACTCAAGATGATACTGCCCGTTTAATAGTTATACAGATATTGGACATTAAGAAACATTGGCTTCTTCCCAAGCGCTACTGCTAAATAAATAACCTTTGCCCCAAACGGTAATTATACGATACGGATTTTCGCTACAATCACCTAATTTTTTTCGCAATCTAGAGATCCGCACATCAACACTTCGGTCTAAACCATCATACTCACGCCCGATCATTTGTTTATGAATGTACTCTCTACTTTGTGGCTCACCAGCATTACTTGCCAATAACCAAAGTAACTCAAATTCATGACTAGTTAATTCAATAGGCTCCGATGATAAGGAGACTTGTCGTGAGGATTTATGAATATTTAACAACCCAAATTGTAGATGTTCTCGTGAGTTTTTTTCACTATGTTTTTTACGACGTAGCAACATGTTAATTCTCGCCAAGAGCACATGTGGTTCAACAGGTTTAATGATGTAATCATCAGCACCTATTTCTAAGCCAAGTACATGATCAAAGTCACTGTCTTTAGCGGTTAGAAAAATAATAGGATGAATGTAGCTACTACGGATCCGTCGACATACTGTAAAACCATCTTGCTTAGGCAACATTACATCCAAAATAATAAGATCTGGTGAGTTCTTTTTAAGGAAATTAACAACAGTATCACCTTGATGAAGCATTGAGACTTGAAAACCGTTTTGTCCCAAGAATTTAGCAATGAGGTTAGCTAAACGTAAATCATCTTCAACCAGCAATATATGATTCATTAAAAGAAGCTCCAGTCTGCACGTAATCGGCGGCGATACTTTTTAGGTAGTGCGGTGTTAATCTTGATCTGTTGATAAGCAAATACTTGCTGATCATTTTTCAAGGTAAACTTCATATCCTGATCTAATGAAATATCTATTTCCGTATTAATATTATTTACATTTTTCCAACAAGTTAAACGTGAATCATTTTGAAATAAACAAGCATCAATAGGCTGCTCGTTGTGCCACATCACTCTTACTGTCATTTGACAGCTATCACCAAGCTTCTTTACCATGCATACCGAAGGTTTAATGATCAATTGACTTGTTGATGAAGCAGCAAGAGATTGTGAAAATCCACTTAAAACAA
>JABSOX010000135.1:0-3794 GCA_013215655.1 Colwellia sp. | reverse complement strand
GAGAATAAACATAATTTTCCAAATGCTAGAAGTCATAAGTTACTCCCGCAAAAATGGTATCAATGTGATTATCTTTTACTAACGGGCTATCGATCGTATTATCATCTAAAAAGACACGTTTAAGATGAAGGTTTGCACTCCACAGGGATGAAATTTGATGCATTAAAACTAAACGAAAATAAGGATTAATACTTAACTTCCCTTGATAAGTTTGTCCTAAACTAAAATCACTTTCTCGCGATATACCATAGTAATAATCAACCAAGTTTTTGCTATTAATATTAGCGCCAAGGCTAAGTGACATCGCAGTATCAGGTAATTGTTTAAAACCCATCATGTGCGATAACTGAACTTGACCATTAAATCCGTTATAAACATTATTGATATCGTGAAGTACTTGCACTTGAATATCGGTCGCTTGATCAACAAACCAATTGATTTGAACTCCAGCGTCAATAGCCCAGCGTCTTTTGGCAACGTCTTGAATATTAACTTCTGACTTTTGATTTTCTTCACTAAAACTAATGTCTGTGGTCATTCCAGAAGAAACAGACTCTATAAATATATTTTGTGGATGCCAGCGGGTGAAAAACGCCTTTTCATGATTTAATTGCGTAATGGCACTTATAACTATGTGTTCATTATCAAATAATGTATAGCCGAAGGTATTGTTTTCAAAAAAGACTTGTTCACCGTAATAACTTATTTTGGGAATAAGCACTAACGGAATATTATTTCCACCATGCAAAGGGTTAGTATAAACACCCGCACCTGCTGCCAATGAAAAATTCCATTCGCCAACCGCCACACAGCTGTCTGATACTTGCTCGCAATCTCGGGCAAAACAAAACGGGCTAAACAGTAGTAAAAGTAATAAAAAATATTTCAAGCAATAAACTTCCTTTTGGGTTTTGTTATCTCAAGTTACTTCAAGGTCTTGACCTTTCTTGAGTATCTAATTTACCATTGCTCGACACGATTACCAGCTTCAATTACATCAAATTACATTTGATTGCATTTAACAACAGTATAAAAAAATCAGACGAGTATTGTTTACGGTAAATAATCGTATATCAATTACATGGAGAGAAAAATGTTGAACAAAAGAATAATACTACTCAGTTCTTTTTTACCGCTTATAGGCTGCGGTGGCGATTCAAAAACAGAAATTCCCATTGAGCAACTTGAAGAGGTACCTACACTCAATGCAATGACTATGGCATTAACACCATTAAAATCAGTGAACGCTTCTGATTTTGAACAACATCTAAAAAATGGTATTTATCTCAATAGTGCCCAACAAAATGGAATTTTAGAAGCGGTAGCTTTTGATGCGGCAACACCAACCGCAGCAGCTAGTAATAAAAGTGGCAGTTCAGCAAGTTACTCTTCAACCATTACTCAAGAATCCGGTGTTGATGAAGGTGATAGAATAAAATATGACGGTGAGTTTATGTACATCGCCAATTACCAATATTATCAAAGACAAACTTTTGCAGAAGAAGCACCTATACAACAAACCTCAGTTCGCATTTTACAGCGCAACGCCCAAGGTGAAGTCAGTGAATTATCAAATACAGTCGTTAACGAAGACGCGTCTTCTATCAATAGTTTGTATTTAAGCAAAGGAAAACTTGCTGTTTTATCAAATATTTATAATTTTTCCATTTATAATGCGGCATCATCGAATTTAACAACTGATATGTTTTTCCCAACAGAGCAAAACTTCAATTTATCACTACTCGATGTTAGTGACCAAACAGCTCCTGCTGTTACTGTTTCTTATACAATGGACGGCTCTATTATTGATAGTCGTCGTGTAGATGATGTTTTATATATTGTCAGTAGCTTCTCTCCTTTTCTTCCAGAGCTTCCTTATGCAGCAACGGATACTGAAAAACTAGATAACTATAAAGAAGTATTTTCGTCAAATATCGGTGATTTATTACCACAGTTAACTGATGCTCAAGGGAATAATAAAAACTTAGTTGAACCAGAGAATTGCTTCTTACCGGCAGAAACAACGGATAAAGATGGTTTCAATGGTATTGTCACTTTAACCACCATTGATTTAACCCAGCCAGAGAATATTTCTTCAATTTGTATTAATACCCAAGTTTCTGGTTTGTATGCAACGCCTACGTCTGTTTATTTATATGGTACCGATTATCAATATGAAGATGAAAAGTTCACTGAAACCTCAGTAATTCACAAATTTTCTATTGCCGGACAAGAAATTAACTATGTTGCATCAGGCACTCTTGATGGTCGCTTTAATTGGCAATTATCTAATCTTAGGTTTAGTGAAAAAGGTGATGAACTACGTGTTGTTACCACTAAAGGCGACCCAAGAATAGGTTATGAACATCACCTAAATGTATTAAGCCCATCAGGTAATGAGTTAAAACTGGTTGCACAACTACCCAATGATGCTTATCCAGAAAAAATCGGTAAGCTCAATAAAGACGGCATAGTACAAGAAGATATCAAATCAGTACGTTTCTTTGAGAATAAAGCCTTCATTGTTACTTTCTTAAATACCGATCCACTTTATGTAATTGACCTTACTGATAAAGACCAGCTAAAAATCACTGGTGCACTTGAGATACCAGGTTACTCATCATACTTACATCCTATTTCTGACAGCTTACTTGTTGGTATCGGTCAAAACGTAGATCCAAATCGAATGATTTTTATAGGTGATGGCGCAATCAATACCGAAGATGACTCGCCTATAATTGAAGGGGCTAAAATAAGCCTATTTGATATCAGTAATATGGCAGCACCAACAGAGATTCATTCTATAGTTTATGAAAACGGATATACACCGGTGGAGTTTGATTATCACGCACTCACTTATTTACAAACCGCAGACAATAAACATCGTTTTGGTTTACCTATTGAAAGATGGTCAACTGAAACTATTATTAATGGCGACCAAAAAATGGATGTTTGGAACCATGAAAGCTTTTTAGCCTTAATTGAAGTTACGGGTAGCGATGCTAATGCAATGTTAGTTGAAAAAGGCAATGTAAAACCACTAACATCAAGTCAAGATAAAGCTGATTTATACATTTCTGGTTGGGATGATCGCGCAATATTTCACGATAATGACATTTACTATTTACATGGTAATGATATTTGGAAAAGTTTTTGGCTGACTCCTGAATTAATTACAGGTCCTTTTTAAAAGCTAAATATAGTGCACTTTTGAACTTTAAATAAGGCCTAATGATAGACGTATCGTTAGGCTTTTTTATAACTCAAATTAAAGCTAAATTGGCCAATAGCATGTGTCAACCAAATAAATCATCAAGCGTTATAAAGGTTAAATAATGGAGTTTGTAGTAAATTGATTAAGGCTTATTTATGAATAACAAATATAAGAACTTATTTATTCTAATCATGTTAGTTGTCAGTTCGGTTATTTATGGACAAGTTAAGGCTGATGTTTTCCCTCTTGAGCCAAGTCTCATTTATAGCGCTTCGTCGCTTTCTTCTCCCTCTTAATTTATACAACTAAAAAGTCACTTATTTAAAATAAATAAAAATTTCCCCCTTCCTTGTCAACCAAACCCCAACTCGGGCGTTTAAACTCTTGATGCAGTAAATTCATTTAGGAGTTCAATATGATCAATAAAAATCACAGAAGCAGTCGAATATTGATATTTGGAGGATTATTCTTTTCCGCTATTTTCATGGCTTCGCTATACGCGCAAGACGGCCCGCCGCCGCCAATTGGTGGCGGAGGTCCCGGCAATGGCGGAGGTCCCGGCAACGGCGGAGGCCCCGGT
>JABSOX010000134.1 GCA_013215655.1 Colwellia sp. | reverse complement strand
AGTTGTCATTCGTAACCTGTAGTATCAGAGTGTCTTTTTTCAAGCGCATGAAAAACAAGAATATTACTAGAGTCACCACTAATGTCATTGATATTAATACAACAAAGGCAGCCTGAAAGGATGACGTTGATTGAGCCTGCCCCAAATTTATAGGAAGAATAACCTCCATCACGCCACGAACATCGCCAACTATCCAGTCATTTTTAGGTGTTTGTAGATGATTGTTATGGCAGTCAATACAGCCAGGTCGCATGACATCGGCAATGGCATAACGAATTGACATCTGACCTTCAAAATTCTCGAATCTAAAAAAGGCCTTATCCGGATTTTCTGTCAGACTTTGCCAAGCATCACGAGAAAATGATTGAGAGAATAACTTTTTATTTTCTTGTGTTCGCCAAGGAAAAGGGTAGCCACTGTATAAATAGGTTTTTGCATTGGAACGTGTATTCCCTATTGCTTTACCAAGAGCCATACTTAGTGTGGCAGGCAATGGAATAGCATCATCATAATTATTATAATCGTGAGTAATGCGCAAACCATTATTTTTAGCAGTATTAACAACTTCAGAAGTATATAAGGTTCTAAATGCTGTTAATGTTTCTAAATAGCGCTGTGCCTCTAATTTTGAGTTTTCATTGGTAATAGAGTCTGAGGCACTGGTTAAATAGTAAAAAGACAAAGAAAAGCCTACCAATACTGTCAATATAGTAATGAATAAAGAGTAATTGGTTAAAAAATTGATTATTCTTTTAAAAAGCAAATGGGCTTTTTCATCCATAACTTGCACACCTGTTCTACTTAAATTAACTTAAAGTGATCTTTCAACTTATCAAAGATGTATATACGTTAAACATAATTTCCCTAACAGAAATAATTAAATTTCCGTGTTCATTATAGTCACTCATTAGTTAACTTGCTTAATTTTAAAGATTAATAATATCTAAGTAGTAACTTGAATTCCTCCCTGCCTTGCAGATTCGCAATCATTACATAATAAAACTATATTGGTGGTCAATGATAATCCTATTAACTGCAAAATGGCAGCAGGTATAGAGACATTATGCTGAAGTTCTTTAAGTTCGACGAGTTACTTAATAAAATGGTTCAAAGCTCACATTAACTATTTTTTTGTAGAAAATGGTATTTGATAAATAGCAGATTCTTTAACAACATAAGCAACGGCTATAATCTTATCGCCATCTGCTGTTACTGCAAAATGTGGTTCAATGTTTTCTTTAAGAGTCGTCAGTGTGGTGATCTTTTGCGACTTAACATCAAATCGTTTAAATACACTCATTTTATCTTTTTTCATTACATAAAAGACCGCATTGCCGACAACTTGCCAATGGTTCTGCCAAGGAAAATTAGGTAAAAGTAAACGCGCAGCGAGGGTTTGCTGATCAAGTAACCATAACCCCTGTTGCTCTGGTTTAGTAAATAAAAGCTCATTGGCTGATAAGGGCTGTCCTTTATATATATCAATATCAGAAAGCTTTACCACTTTTTGCTCTTTATCATCTGCGACAATTGAATATAAACGCCATTTTTTATCTGACTTAGCGGTAAAATATATGCTTTTATCATCCAACGACCAATAAGCATTATTAGGATGTAACTCACCCGAGTAATGCATACGCAAAGATTCTTTTTTGATATCTATTGAAGCCAAATAACCATTACGAATGCCAAGTAAATGCCGAGTATCGTTTGACCATTGCAAGCTTTCAAACTCACCGTAATCACTCACATCACTCAACTGAGATTGTTGCTTTTCTCCTAACCAAATTTGTGGAATACCAGAGCGGTTTGAAATAAACGCCAATTCACCTTCTGCATTTATAGTTGGCAATGATTCATTAAAATCAGATTTAATTATTTTAGGCAGCCATTGATTTTTTTCTTCAATAACAAAAAAGTCTCTTCTGTTGGCACTCGAAGAAGTAAAAATTGCGTGGCCAAATTTGGCATAGGGTTTAGTATTATAATTCCAATCTAAGGTACTTGAAAATAATGGAGTAGATATTCTAGTTTCAGGCGTAAAACTTATCACATTTTTATTACCCCAGTTCATCCATACATTATTCTCGCCGCCCCAATAGGCACTGTAATAATGAGAGTCAACCGCAGCTAATTCATTTAACGACTTGTCTTCAAGGTTTAAAGACAAAAACTGTGTTTTAACACCATCGATGTCACGTAAAATCAATAAGTTTTGGCCTCGTTGATCAATATCGATAAAGCTATCACCTAAACCATTAATTTCAGGTATTGTTAATGTATTAACCTTGCCATTAGCAATAACATATTCAAAAACTTGATAGATATCTGATAGTTCTTGTTGGTCGGTAAAAAAGAGACGTTTGCCATTTGGGTGCCAAACAAGTTTACTCCAGCCTTTTTTATTACATTGGTAAAAAGCTTGTTGCTGAATAACTTCAAATCTTGCATCAATGCGTAACATTACCATTTCACACTTATTGGTATTTCTACGTACTACCGCAATAGACTTACTATCCGGAGACCATTCAGCAGCCAAATAACTGTAACTATCTTGTAATAACGGTTGTGCGGGTAATACACGATGACTAGTCAATAAACGTCCCGTTTTTTCACCTTCATTATTAAATTCTGAAAATTTACGATTATCAGCCAGTGATTGTATAAATAACTGCCAATTAGACTGCTCTAATGCCTTATGCCGAAATAGAAGTTGGCTACCATCAGGTGAGAAACGGCCATCATCTTCTTGACCAGATAAGCTAGTGAGCAACTTTGCCGATCCAAAATTATATTCAATTTTATTATCAGTAAAGTATCGAAGATAAAGCCCTGCTGATAACAAAAACAGTAGTATTAGAAAGGAGTTTATTAACCACTTTTTAGTAGTAAATATTTTAGTTTTAGTGAGTATTAATGCTGAAGAGACTCCTTCTTCTAGATCATTTGTTACACTAACAGTAGCGGTTAATTGATAACCTCTTTTTGATATAGTTTTTAGGTATTTTGCTTGTGCGGCACTATCGCCAAGTACCTTACGCATTCGCGAAATAGCCCAGTTGATAGATGACTCAGAAACAATATTTCCTTGCCAAACATGTTCAATGAGCTGATCACGTGAAATGACTTGTCCTGAATTTTCAGAAAAATAAGTCAGCAATGCCATTATCTTGGAATCAATCTGTACAGATTCACCATGCAACTGCAGCAGAAGCTGCTCAGGCAGCACTAAATATTCACCTAAATAGAAAGGTGTATTGGTTAAATCAACTTTTTTATCCATAAATATTAGTAGCTATCATATTGAATTTATTTAACAAATATTTTTCCAATGTTTTTCCACGTAAATGCCAAGGTAAACTAATAGCCCAGCAACCATGATGCTTCCTGAACCAGCCAATAACAAGGAATTAATCATGAATAAATTAATAATAATCGCATCAACACTTTCACTAATAGCATGTGGTGACGGTAGTAAATCAACGGATACAAACAGTCAACAACCTACACCAGCGACACCTACAACTACAACTACAACCACTCAAACAGGTGATACTGATAACTTAATTGGCCTTTGGCAACATACTAAGTTATCGACCATTCTAAGCATTAACCAAGACACTTATACACTGTACCAAACAGCAGGTGATTATTGTCTGCAGACCAATCAACAAAACATCAGTAGTTTAGCAGAAGAGCTTGGTGAATATGAAATATCAACAGACCAGCAAAGAATTGATGTTGACCTTGAAGATGATTTTGAGTCAATGTTTTATCAACCGCTGGAGCAACTTCCATTGAGTTGTATGGAACCTATACTGCCAGATAGTGAGATAGATCCTAGCTTAGTTTTTGAAACATTTTGGCATCACTTTAACGATAGTTATGCTTCATTTGATACTCGAGGTGTAAATTGGTTAAGCGTATATAGCGAATATGCGACACAGGTATCGCCCGCAACTTCCTTCCAAGAACTGCAAACAATATTAACTGAAATATTGCACAAATTTGCTGATGCCCATGCAGGTATCATTACTGCAAATGGCATATTAAGGTCAATTGATTATTCACCCTTACAAAAACGACTAGCCGAAGAGCTTAATATTGATATAAACAATAGCAATGCTTTGACCATCGTTGATGACAAACTGTCTGAAGCCGGTGCAACAATTGTTCAAAAATACTTGTTAGATGCTGAATTACTGGCAACCGATCAAGTCATTTGGGGAAAATTAAGTAATGGTTTTGGTTATTTAAACTTACGTTCAATGAATTTTAATGGTGACAGTGACACTGATAATCTATTGGCAGCGAATGAAATTAATGATGCACTTTCAACACGATTAACCGAAGTAGACCATCTCGTTATTGATTTACGTTTTAATCTTGGTGGTAATGTCCCCGCAGCCATACAAGTTACTAATTTTATCGCTAATCAATCTGGACATGCATTTGATATTAGTTACAAACAAGCTAATGGTCTATCAATACCTTCAATGATTGCAACAACACCAATGAATATCGGCTTTTCTGGTAATGTTTATATACTTACCAGTCAACACACAGGTAGTGCCGCCGAAGCATTTATTTATGCGGTTAAAGTCGGCAATCAAGCGCACCTTATAGGCGAAAATACCCGAGGAATAATGGCAGGCCCTAGTCCAAAAACATTAGCAAATGGTTGGATTGCTATGGTGCCTAATAGAGTGATCAGCGGTCCATCAGGAGATATATTAGAATCTATTGGCTTTACACCTGATACGATATTAACAGCATTTACAATCGATGATATTAATAAAAAAATAGATGCGGTACTCGAGCATGTATCAACTTTTTAAATGAGGATATCGCCTTTATACCTTACTAAAGTAAAAAGGCGATATAGGATAATAATTGATTGTTTGCTCAATATATTACATTTACCAAGTGAAATTTTAGTATTACCTGTTTAATCTTAATTAACTTTGCTGTTAAATAGCGCTATTCAATTATGCATTAAAGGTACTTATGCAGAATATTAAAGACCAACAATTAATTAAACACTGCTCTTATATCAACGGCAGTTGGCACAGTAGTGAAACTAACTTTACAGTGACTAATCCTGCCAATGGTGATGTTATTGCAAAGGTAAATAATGCCGGCATCGCTGAAACCGAATTTGCGGTAACTTCAGCGAAATCTGCTTTAAAAGTATGGGCAGCAAAGTCAGCTAACGAACGTGCAGCACTGATGCGTAATTGGTTTAACTTAATGATGCAACATCAAGATGATTTGGCACGAATTTTAACGTTAGAGCAAGGAAAACCGCTAGCTGAAGCAAAAGGCGAAATTTCATATGGCGCTGCATTTATCGAGTGGTTTGCCGAAGAAGGTAAACGTGTCTATGGCGATACAATTCCCGCACCATCAAGCGACAAACGTATTATAGTGATCAAACAAGCCGTTGGTGTGGTCGCTTCAATTACGCCTTGGAACTTCCCTAATGCAATGATTGCTCGAAAAGCCGCAGCAGCACTTGCTGCTGGTTGTACCTTTGTAGTTCGTCCAGCAATTCAAACACCTTTATCAGCCTTAGCTATGGCTGAACTAGCGGAGCGCGCTGGTATTCCTAAAGGCGTATTTAATGTTGTTGTTGGCGATAACGCCAGTGGTATCGGAAAAGTTTTAACCCAACATCCTGATATAGCAAAATTTACCTTCACCGGTTCTACCGCTGTTGGTCAAACGTTAATTGCCCAATGTGCAAGCACGGTAAAAAAAGTTTCAATGGAATTAGGAGGTAATGCACCTTTTATAGTTTTTGATGATGCTGATATTGATGCTGCAGTACAAGGTGCTATTGTATCAAAATATCGCAATGCGGGACAAACATGTGTATGCACCAATCGCATCTTTGTTCAACAAGGAGTACTAGAACAATTTACTGATAAGTTCGTTGCTGCAGTTGCAGAGTTAAGTATTGGTCATGGATTAATTGATGGTATTAACATCGGTCCAATGATTTCAAAAGCAGCCGTTAATAAGGTTAATAAACTCGTTGCTGATTCCGTTGCCGCAGGCGCAAAAATAATCTTGGGTGGAAAAGTTCACCCTGCAGGAGAAAATTTTTATCAGCCAACAGTCATGACAAATGTCAGTAATGATATGCCAATAGCAACAAACGAAATATTTGGTCCGGTATCACCAATCATCAGTTTTACTGATGAAGAACATGTGCTCGACATGGCAAATGATTGCGAATATGGCCTAGCGTCATATTTTTACTCTCGTGATATTGGTCGTATTTGGCGTATTGCAGAGGCTCTTGAATATGGCATGGTTGGTATTAATGATAGCATTATTTCAAATGTCGCAGCTCCATTTGGAGGAATCAAACAATCAGGTAATGGTCGTGAGGGGTCTAAATATGGCCTTGATGACTATTTGGAAATAAAATATTTATGCATGGGTGGCTTAGATAAATAAACAAAATGCAATATTGACAAAACAGCGCCATAAAAAACCCCGAGGAGTATTAGCCACGTACTCCATTCCCAGGATGTTTTTTCAAACAGCAAAAAGCCCGACTCTTTCGAATCGGGCTTTTCTTAAAGAGAAGCTTAGCAATGTCCTACTGACGTGAATGGATTCACTAATGCCGCGCAGCCATGGATGGCTAAGAGCGGTCTCACATAAGAGAGAACAACTCCCACACGCTATCTATTACGACACTACTGCTTTAGACATAAATGAATTTACAAATTTCAGACAGCAAAAAGCCCGACTCTTTCGAATCGGGCTTCTCTAAATAGAAGCTTAGCAATGTCCTACTCTCACATGGGAACTCCCACACTACCATCGGCGCTACTGCATTTCACTTCTGAGTTCGGAATGGAGTCAGGTGGGTCTACAGCGCTATTGTCGCTAAACAAAAAGGGTACAATCTTGAAAGCTGTGACTCGAGGAGTCTATAAATACGTTTTTCTTCGAATTCTTATTCAATTCACTTAGTGCGTGACGTGTATTTAAACACTTTTATAAAATGTCAGTCTTAATCAACAATCACTTCATAGTCTTTTCTATTAAAAAAACCACTTGGGTGTTGTATGGTTAAGCCTCACGGGCAATTAGTATCAGTTAGCTCAAGACCTCGCAGTCCTTACACACCTGACCTATCAACGTTGTAGTCTCCAACGACCCTTTAGGGAGCTTAAAGCTCCAGTGAGAACTCATCTCAAAGCCTGTTTCCCGCTTAGATGCTTTCAGCGGTTATCAGTTCCGAACGTAGCTACCGGGCAATGCTATTGGCATAACAACCCGAACACCAGCGGTTCGTCCACTCCGGTCCTCTCGTACTAGGAGCAGCCCTCTTCAATTCTCAAACGCCCACGGCAGATAGGGACCGAACTGTCTCACGACGTTCTAAACCCAGCTCGCGTACCACTTTAAATGGCGAACAGCCATACCCTTGGGACCGACTTCAGCCCCAGGATGTGATGAGCCGACATCGAGGTGCCAAACACCGCCGTCGATATGAACTCTTGGGCGGTATCAGCCTGTTATCCCCGGAGTACCTTTTATCCGTTGAGCGATGGCCCTTCCATACAGAACCACCGGATCACTATGACCTACTTTCGTACCTGCTCGACGTGTCTGTCTCG
>JABSOX010000133.1 GCA_013215655.1 Colwellia sp. | reverse complement strand
GAGCTGGGTAGTGCAGGGTTATAACCCGACGCAAGTGATATTCCAGCAATTAACAGATCCCGTATTAAAGCCTATTCGCCGTATAATTCCGAGCATCGGTGGGTTAGATTTATCCATTCTCGCCGCGTTTTTACTACTCAATGTACTCAATATTTTATTATCTGGCTGGATCCCATATTGGGGCATGTTATAAAAAACAGTTTTTTTGATATGGTTTATACTTAGAAATATGTTAATTAATTAGGAATAATTTATGAAAATCACCTTACAGCGTTTAACGTTATTGCTAATGCTTTGTTGCTCTTTCATGTTTTCAGTTCATGCTGAAAACATGAAGAAATTAGGAAATCTAAATGTTCATTACATGGCAATAGGTGCAACGTTTTTAACACCAGAAATTGCTAAGGCCTATGGTATTCAACGTAGCCGTTATAACGGATTAGTCAATATTTCAGTACTTGATAATACTCAAAAAAACACCCCCGCAAAATCAGTATCAATGATCGGTAAAGCGAGAAACAATGTTGGACAGCTTAAATCACTGGTATTTAGAGAAGTAAAAGAAGGTGATGCAATCTACTATTTAGCTGAAATAGGCTATGCCAATGAAGAAGTGATTCATTTTGATATACAAATCAATGACGGTAGTAAAAAGCACAATTTAAAGTTTTCACAAAAATTCTATGTTGATTAAGCTCTAAACCTAAATAAAACAACCAATTAAAGGACATATTTCATTAACAACTATGTCCTTTCTGTTTCTCTTTCCCCTTTTAAATACAACATCGTTCACAGTACCGTACCATTAAGGTATGATCCTCAAAAATTATCCTCTGAGAAAAATTCATGTCCACAGTTGTTTTAGCAACCGGTAATCAAGGTAAAGTAAAAGAGCTCTCCGCTTTACTTGCCAATCACAATATCAACATCGTGCCGCAGAGTAATTTTGATGTATCTGAAGTTGCTGAAACCGGCACTACTTTTGTTGAAAATGCCATTATCAAAGCACGTCATGCGGCTAAAATTACCGGCCTTCCCGCTATCGCCGATGATTCAGGTTTAGAAGTAGATGCCTTAGATGGTGCTCCCGGTGTTTATTCAGCGCGGTATGCAGGAGAAAATGCTAGTGATGATGATAATACCAATAAACTTTTATCGGCATTAAAAAATATCCCAGAGACACAACGTAGTGCACGTTTTCACTGTGTACTTGTTTATATGCGTCATGAAAATGATCCTACCCCGATAATTTGCCATGGTGTTTGGCAAGGCAGTATTTGCTTTGAAAAACAAGGCGAACAAGGTTTTGGTTATGACCCGGTATTTTGGCAAGCTGAACGTAAAATGACCTCTGCACAATTACCTCGCGATTTAAAAAATCAATTAAGCCACCGCGGTCAAGCTCTGGCACTTTTAGTAGAGAAATTGGCGGTGCAAGAACTAGCAGTTAAGAAGTTAAATACATCATCAACAAATACTTTGGATAAATAACGTGTTAAAAACACCATCACTTTCTTTGTATATCCATATTCCATGGTGTGTACAAAAATGCCCTTATTGTGATTTTAATTCACATGCTCTAAAAAATAACATTCCCGAAGATGATTATGTTGAGCAATTAATTCAAGATCTAGATTGCGATATTGAGCGCTTTAACTTACAAGATCGTTCTTTATTCAGTATTTTTATTGGTGGTGGTACACCAAGTTTATTTTCAGCAGCGGCAATAAAATCTTTATTATCACAAGTATTAACAAGATTTGAGCATAATAAAGATATCGAAATCACCCTTGAAGCCAATCCAGGCACCGTTGAAGCAGACAAATTTAAAGCATTTTTTGCTGCGGGTGTATCACGCTTATCCATTGGTGTACAAAGTTTTGAGTCGGACAAACTGATTAAATTGGGTCGTATTCACGATAGTAATCAAGCGAAAAAAGCAGCGGAACTGGCAACAACATGTGGTGTTGATAGCTTTAATTTAGACCTAATGCACGGTTTACCACAACAAACTTTAACTAATGCCCTTGATGATATAAAAACAGCGATAAAATTAGCACCCACACATTTATCTTGGTATCAATTAACCATAGAACCCAATACACCATTTTATTCAAAACCACCTAAGTTACCTATTGATGATGTTTTATGGGATATTCAAGACCAAGGTGTAGAGTTATTGGCGCAAGCGGGTTATCAACAATACGAAATATCTGCCTACAGTAAACCTGAATTTCAATGTCAGCATAATCTCAATTACTGGAAATTTGGTGACTATTTAGGCATTGGTTGTGGCGCACATGGAAAAATAACCGATAGCGATAAACAAGTCATTTATCGCACCATCAAAGTAAAACATCCCAAAGGTTATTTAGACAAAGAAAGAGTCCACCTTGATCATTTAAATGAAGTCGCTAAAGACGAGTTACCCTTTGAATACATGATGAATCGTTTACGATTGGTTTCAGCTTTCACCCTTGATGAATATCAAGCTGCCACCGGGCTTCCAATGCAAACAATATTACCTAAGTTACAACTCGCTAAAGCTAAAGGCTTAATGGCAAATCCTGATGGTAAAACAGAGCAATGGCAAGTTACTAAATTGGGGCATCGTTATTTAAACGACTTACTCGAGATGTTTTTATAGATGGATAGCGATAATAACAAACTCAGCCAAGCGGAAATCGATCTTCAGTTTATGAGCAAAGCTTATCAGTTAGCTCAACAAGCCGAAGCACTTGATGAAATTCCTGTTGGTGCTGTTGTTGTTTCCAATGGCAAAATTATTGGTCAAGGGTTTAATCAATCAATATTGCAAAGCGATCCTTCTGCACATGCTGAAATGTTAGCAATTAGGGACGCCGGAAAAAATATAGAGAATTATCGATTATTGGATTGCACTCTCTATGTCACTCTTGAACCTTGTTCAATGTGCGCAGGTTTGTTGATCCATAGCCGTATTAAACGTTTAGTCTTTGCAGCGAATGATTTAAAAACGGGGGCCGCAGGAAGTGCTTTTAATTTAGTGACTCATGAGAAACACAATCATAAAATAGAAGTCTGTTCCGGTATCATGAAAGAACAATGTAGTAGCTTACTTTCCACTTTTTTTAAAAGGCGCCGAGCTGAAAAGAAAGCACTTAAACAACAAGATAAATCATCAAAAAGTTAACCGTCTCTTCTCAATACATCATTAAATTTATATCGGCTATATCTTATCTATAAATACTCTACATTTTCATAAGATTCAGTATATTAATATGTAATAATGATTACATTCATCTATTAAACAGTCTAAACATTTATGCGTCAATTTATCCTTAAATCATTCATATTATTACTTTCATTGCCGGTATTTGCAGATAACTATCAAGCCTCGGATTGGGTAGCTGATGGTACATTTACTAAAGGTATTGAAGGTCCTGCGTCTTCAAATGATGGCATTTTGTATGCGGTGAATTACCAAACCGAAGGCACTATAGGAAAAGTTATTGGTAAAAATAAAGTAAAATTATTTGCTAAATTACCAAATGGCTCCGTAGGTAATGGTATTCGCTTTGATCAACAAAACAATATGTATATTGCTGATTATGTTAACCATAATATTTTACGTATTGCCTCAGGTAAAAATACGGTTGAAGTATATGCCCACCAAGCAAAAATGACGCAACCTAATGACATCGCTATTATGGACTCAGGGGTACTCTTTGCCAGTGATCCCAATTGGGCAAAAAGCAGTGGCCAACTTTGGAAGGTAACTACAGACCAATCAGTAACTTTATTAGAAAAAGACATGGGCACCACCAATGGTATCGCGGTTAGTCCTGATAATAAAAAGCTCTATGTCAATGAAAGTGTGCAACGTAATGTCTGGATTTACGACCTTGACCAACAAGGTAATATCAGCAATAAAAAGCTGTTTATCTCTTTTAAAGATCACGGTATGGATGGTATGAGAACCGACCTACAAGGCAATTTATATATCGCCAGATATGGTGCCGGAGTTGTTGCTATGGTATCGCCACAAGGTAAGTTAATACGTGAAATAAAACTTAAAGGGCAATTTCCTACCAATGTCGCTTTTGGTGGTAAAAACAATAAAACAGTGTTTGTTACACTGCAACAGCGTGGTGCAATTGAAACCTTTACCAGTGAGTTTTCCGGCAGAAATCATCGTAATTAATAATGAAGACTTAATTAGCTATGTAATTTATAAAAAACCACAAATAGTTTATTAATCTATTTGTGGGAGGTTAATAAAGTATCATACTGAATTGAGCACATACCTATACGAACACAATATTTAAGCAAGAAAGTTTCATACTTAAAACTCTGTTAACTAGTTTCCACTGAGAAGCCATTAGAGGTGATGTATTTTTCATTGGTTTTTTATTACGAGCTAAGGCTAACTTTCACCACATACTTGCCATTAGATTTACTCAAGATAATGACCGCTATAGAACTGATAGCTGACGATGACGCTTTGCTAAGCGGAAAATATGAGTTGGCTATAATCGCGAAGCGATGGCCAACTGCTATTATTCCGTTTAAGCAACTTGTTACATGGTGATACCATTTTCAACATTGATTGTGTTTTTTACTAACTCTTTAAACCATTTATTTAAATTAGATGGATTTCTATTTTTTGTATTAAATTTCATCTGAATTTTTATGAGTTTTTCATCCTTTACTGTTTGGTCTAAACTCATGCCGCTTTTATGCAATTCCATAATTCTCTTTACCCATAAGATACTATTTTTCTTGTAGTCAATGATTCCTTGTCTATTTGTAATATACCCGTGACCTGGAACAATTACCGTGTTTTCATTGGAAAATGACAAAGCCAAATCTAGCGCTTTAATTTGGCCTAAAATCCCTCCATGAAATAACGCCGGGTACCATTCATTTGCAAAGACATCACCCATCAGAATAACATTGCTTTCTTTAAGATAAATGATGGAGTCACTTGAAGAATGTGAATCCACATGAAAAACCTCTATATTTTCGGTGTTACCACTTAGAGAGAACTTACTATCAAATTTGAGTAAGTGGGAAGGTTGGTTATATTGAGAATTTTCATGAGAAATAATTGTTGCACCCATCTCCACAAAAAAAGCATTACCTCCACTATGATCAAAATGATCATGGGTATTCACAACATATCTAATTGGTTTATCAGATATATTTCGAATGCTTTTTATTAATTTTGAGCTAGCTCCTTCCATCATGGCATCAATTAACACAAGGTAATCTTTTCCAATGCTTAAGCCAACATGAGAACCTTGCCCATTTCCCCCAAGTAAAACATAGAAATTATCATTTATTTTTTTGCTTACGATCTCAGCAGCATTCGTAACTTGAATATTTAATGTTTGTATAAATATATAACAAGTAAGTATTACGAGTTTCATTTTTTTTACTAACATTCGACGCACCTCTTTATATATTTTGACTCTACGTTTTAGGGAAGTCATGTAACTGTTTATTAATGAGACCTTACAACCTTGTATGGTCGGATTATATTAATGACCGCTTATCGATCCTAAGCAGACATTAATCTTTTCATATGGTTACGTCAACTTTGCGTACAAATTGATCATTAAAAAGGCCAATAACTTTGACCTTTTTTTGAAAATTCAGTATGAATCTTTATTACTATGCCACGCTATTTGTGATCTCATTTATCTAAATAGTTAATAACCAACGGCTTGGCCATCTTTGCGTGATTCAGAAGCACCATAATAAACTTTCTCTTTGTCATCCCACATAATCGCCTGATAACCACCATAACCACCACGATCAAAGCTAATATTATGACCTCGATTCATTAAACCTCGAATAGTTTGATAAGGAATATCAGACTCAATAGCTAAGACTCCAGCACCTCGTAGTGTTTTTCCTTGAGCTTCTGTCGGCTCAGTAGAGCCAAAATGCTGCCAACGGGTCGCATCACCGGCTTCTTGCAAATTCATACCAAAATCAATGATATTAGTAATGATTTGCACATGACCTTGCGGCTGCATAGCTCCGCCCATTAGGCCAAAACTAATAAAAGGTTTACCGTCTTTCATCACAAATGCAGGGATAATGGTATGAAATGGTCGTTTATTGGCTTGATATACATTGGCGTGACTTTCATCCAACGAAAATAACTGGCCACGGTCTTGAAAAAAAAAGCCTAAACCAGGAACGGCAACGCCAGAGCCCATTCCACGATAATTACTTTGAATAAGCGAAACCATATTACCTTCACTATCGGCAGTCGTTAAATAAATAGTGTCGCCTTGATACATCGCAGGATTGCCAGCATCTACGCGTATTGCGGCTTTATCAGTAATGAGTTTGTTACGCTCTAGGGCATAATCTTTGTTGAGTAAACCTGATAGCGGTACATTATAAAAATCAGGATCAACGTAATATTTTGCCCTATCTTCAAAAACAAGTTTCTTTGCTTCGGTCATCACATGCAAAGCTTGTTCAGATAAAAAGCCCATACTAGTTAAGTCATGCTGCTCTAAGATATTAAGCATTTGTAGTGCAGCAATGCCTTGGCCATTGGGCGGTAATTCAAAAACATCATAACCACGATAGTTAGTTGACGCAGGCTCTACCCAAGTAGAGGTATGTTGAGCTAAGTCTTCATAACGAAGGTAACCACCATTAGCTTTCATAAAGGTATCTATCTTTTTAGCAATATCGCCACGATAGAAAGCATCTCGACCACCTTCTGCTATTTGAGCCAAAGTACTAGCCAGCTCAGGATTTCGAAACATCTGACCTTTTTTAGGTGCTTTACCATTAATGGTATAGGTATCTTTGAAACCCCCTACTTGTGAGGACAGCTTGGGCACACTCAAATTCCAATAATAGGCAATCAATTCACTTACCGGAAAACCTTCATTGGCATAGCTTATAGCCGGACTAAGAATATCTTTCATTGGCATTTTGCCAAATTTATTATGTAACTCAAACCAACCATCAACCGTGCCGGGCACTGAAATAGGTAACATGCCATAGGGCGGAATATTATCTCTACCCAGCTTTTTAATTTCGGCTTTCATTGTTTTAAAGTCAAGCCCTTGAGGCGAACGGCCACTAGCATTTAACCCATAGAGTTTTTGCGTTTTTGCATGCCAAACAATGGCAAATAAATCACCACCGATGCCATTACCCGTTGGCTCCATTAAACCTAAGGCTGCATTTGCGGCAATAGCGGCATCGATAGCATTGCCACCATTTTTGAGTATATCTAAGCCTATTTGACTAGCCAAAGGCTGGCTTGTTGCGACCATACCGTGTTTAGCGATCACTTCTGAACGTGTCGCGAAAGTTTTTCCGGTGACACGATCAGCATTAGCTTGTACTGCTGTACTTATTAAAATTATTGCCATTAAAGCAATATTACTGAGTGGTCTTATTGTTGTTTTTTTCAAAGTAAACTCCACTTTTTTGGATGAAAGTTCAAATTAATATTAGCTGACATCAAATGTACCATCAATTTGAAAACAAATGATACATCGTACAAATTAATTCAGCTTATTTCTAATTTTCCTTGTCAGTAATCATGTACGATTTCATTAACTTAACTTTAACAACATAGTTAAATATTAAAATTAATCGTCAATAAACCATGTAAATACTTATACCAATTTGACTAAGTTTGTTCCCACTCAGAGCTTGTCAGCGGTTTGAGAACAAATAGAATTATTTTGTATATAG
>JABSOX010000132.1 GCA_013215655.1 Colwellia sp. | reverse complement strand
TATCCTCATTCCCCTTCTCAAATGGGTTTTTATTTGGTGACAGATTACCTCTGCTTGCTAATGATACTAACTCATCCTGTCGTCTTGCTGAAATAATACCTATAAGGTACTGGCAACTCCCTATGAGAACGCCGTAAAGCTCAAATAAACTCTCGTTGTTCCGTATGGCGTTGTACTTGTCAGCAGCAAAAACCTCAAAAGGTAAAACCTGTCGAATACCCATCGCCTTAACCGCTTTTTCATTCAACTCGTTTATTACTTTGGTTTGCATAAAGTGACCACGTTCAGTTGATGACATGTTTTGATGAATCTCAGGAATGAACTTACCGCCCCTTTCATCAGCTCGCTCTTTGTTGCTACGTGTTTTCGCACTTTTGCCAGCACCTTGCGAGAGCGCTAACAAACAAGTATCCAAAATCTCTTGCTGGAACTTAAGAACAAATTCGAAAGATTGTCGAGTGAGCTTAAATACCACGTCAAGGTGCAAGGTTTGAGTACGACCAGTGGGTTTTAACGTCACTAAATCATTAAGTTTTCTTACGCTAAGTACTTTTGTTGCATCAATGAGTGATGAACTTGCGTTGTTCTTGAATATATTGGTGTTAATCAACTTAGCCATTGAGATGTAACTGGTAATTGTCACCCCTGAGGATGACGTTTCTAAGTTTTCAGTGTTAAGGGAGCTATATTCAGTGGATCGCGCTTTTTCGGCAAGCCATAACTCGGGCGAAGTGGGAATACTTAAAATTGGAGATGCTATTTTCCCCTCAAAGAGCAGCATTGCAAGCACAGCACCGTCACCTATAGCCTCACCTTTAATCCTATATTTATAATAACCTTGAGCGTAAAGCCAGCAACATGCCTTAACGCGATCTTCTTTTGTTAGATGAAGCGTTAAATCGTCTTCTGCTATATCTCTGCTCACAAAAGGATACTCGTTCACAAAAGCTTTTACCTGCTCTTGGGTGATGCTATTTACGTGCGCTTTAATTAACTCTTTTATCCGATCTGTATAATCATAGATCCCGTTTGTGGGTCCATACTCAGACATAGCTTTAAACAGAGACAGCCAGAAATCAGCAGTGATGTGACTAAGGTGATATTGACTTAACTTTAATGCGGCTGAGCGCAATAAAATGGCGTCAATTAATGACATGATTTTCCATACCCCCGCCTTTACTGTGGAGGTTTTAATGACCGCCCCTCCATTTTCAAGTGGGTCGGACACCGCAAGTAACCAGTTTTTAAAACCATTTAGCAGAGGTTTATGCTTAAAGTGAGTGAGAGGAAAACCATCGTCAAGCGTCACAGATGACCAGTCAATAACCTTATCCTTTTGGCCGAAATTCATAACAGTGACATCATCATCGTACTCACTTTTAAACCAATAAGGCATTTCATCGGTCTGGTCGTAAATGTGGGTAAAATGATTGCCAATTTCACGTTGTAAAGTGAAATCTTGGTTTGCAACAGCGTAGTGAAGCGTTTCAGTTAACTCTTCGCTATTCAGCTCATGAAGTCCGACTTTCCTTTCCTTTAATTTATTTACAATCAGTTTTAACATGTTAACGCTCCAACGACGAGTTGAATATCAATAGGGGTTTTCTTGGCACTAGCAATAAGTTGCGAACGCTCTGCATTGATTGTACTTTCTAGCGCATCTTCGGTAAGAATGAGCGTAGCAGCCTCATACCAGGTTGATACGATGTCACGAAAGGTTTGACCATCCTGTACTTCTTTTGAGCGGTCAACGATGCTCTTGATGGCAATAAGCACTCTCATCACATTCTTAGTAATAGTCAGAGTAACCTCATCAAATTTTTCTCGGGGCTCTTCCCCCTCAACAAGGAATAGCGTTGCGTCATTTTTGAATTTACCAAACAATTTAGGTATATCGTGAATACCATGGTTTTGTAAAAATTCATCGAGATCTTCAGGTTTAATATCAACAGCTTCAAAAAGGCAGTCCGATTCCTGCATTGCGATGTAAATAAGCGCATTTTGAAATTGGCGTATCCATCTTGCATTGAAAAAATCCATCAGCGCAGAGGGAAGGTATCTATTTAATAGGTCTACATTGACCGTTTTATGCCCCAAGGCCTCTGCTACTTCGCGCAAAGAGTGGGTTTTAATGTATGTGCGAATAGCTCTGAGTTTACGACCTGAACGTAAACCTACTGACTTAGATAGTAATAATTTATCGTCTTCATTCATACTGCCAGAGTGGTTATACACCCACTGCCGATATGCGCTAATCATGGATGCCGAGCTGATATTGCTGGCAAAATCATAACACCAACTTGCCTTTTTCAAATCAGCCTTGATTAACATATAACGCCACGCGCTTTCTTGATACTCATCTGTGCTCGGGTTTGCTTTTAGATACTGTCGAGCAAGTTCAGTATGACCAATTAATGTCTTAACAATGGATTGACTGTATTCGTTAAGAACAATGTCTTGTTGAGCTTTCGACGCACCCTTGCGATTTTTATAAACAACAATGACGTTGCTACCACCAACTTGTTTATACCCTGTCATTTGCCCTTTCTTATCAAACAGCTCCCAATTCTGAAGCGCATAAGGGGTGAGTTGGGAATGTTCCAACACTAACAATGTGCACAGCGCGCCTAACGTAGCAGTGGTGGGTAGGTTTAATTCATCCACTAGTGCAGAGGCAGAAAGATTATCATGGTTAGTGTGAGTTCCCCCCAAAAAAACATCCTGACTTGAAACGGCTGCACCGATACCATGCTCATAGAATGTGGCAATGATATTCTCTAAATGGTCACGTCCCACGGGCACGTACTCATTTTTTTTAACAGCACCACCGACACCTCTTATGGGTTTAACTCTACCTGTTTTCGCCAACTTAAGGTTGCGCTCGTGTTTTTCTTTTATACGTTCAAAAACAGCATTATAAGATGCACGAACATGCTCTTCACTCGCTCGTAACCTGTTCTCGATGATTTGGATGGCTGCCTCATCTTTGATATGCAAAGGGATAGAGGCAAGCCAGAGTTGCTCTTCGTCGGATGTTAACTTACCGCCTGTTGCTACCTTTGCGATAGGCTGAGAGTCCTTTTTAAATGAAGGAGTTAAAATAGGTCGAATTGGCTCATCAATTAATCCGCTATCAATAAAACAAATTCTGAAAACGTTAATCACCCCAGCCCACACAAGAAAAAAAATTTCTTTTTTATTGCCCTTCGCTAAATGACTACTAAACGAACACCACATGACCTTCTCAAGAAACGCACTCAATTTATTAGGTTTCAATTGAGCGCGCAAATCGTCAGCGCTATTGCAATGCGCTGTAAACGAATTTAGCAGAACAATGAGCGCATGAACAGGAGCTCTCAGGCTGGTGTGTTTTTGTGTTGTTCCATACTCGTAAACATGACGATAAATATCAGCAGTCAGGTCATCACCAAAGGCTTCATGAAATTCACCTAGTGCACAGTTAAAGACTTTACTTTCCTTTGATTTCAGTTGCCAGCCATCAAGATACGCGAGGCGCTCTGGGCTGACCTGTAAATTTTTGAATTCATCAATACACTGCCCGACGCTTTCGTTCACCTTAGATTCTGAAAGCTGAGGTGTATCGATTTCATGCTTAATAAGTGCTTTTAAGGTTCTGATGACTGGTTGAATCACGGCGTATGCTGGTTTGCATTCGTATTGCGAGTAAATAAAGCCGACAAAGCCACGCAATTGTTTTGATAATAACTCATGGCTATTAAGAATATCCAATGCTTCATAACCAGGCACTTTAAAGGTTGATATGTAAGCTGCATAGTTGTTCACTACCACACCTACCTTAGCTTTAGAGGTGTTATCTGAGAGAAGCTTCTTAAAAGCGGGTGATAGTGCCTTTTGTACAGCTGGTAATGATTTAATAGCGACTGGATTCAAGATGTAAAAGCTTTTTTATTTTGATGTATATTCAGTATTGTAAAAAACTGATAATTATCAAGAATAAAAAATACAGATGTGACCTTAGCTTACATATAAGGCATAACCTGATGTTAAGTTGATTGAAATTGTTATTAGGAGTACAGACAAAAGCCTTTTATAAACTCTGCCAACATATGCTGCCTGACTATCATCAATTAGAATTTGAATTAAGGCTTTATTTAACCCAGCTTGAATTGGTAGGTGGCATATATTAACAACCATATATTGAAGATTAGATTTTTAGCATTTCTTCTTGAGTCAAAGGGCGGCTCTGCCCTGCTTGTAAACAGCTGTCTAACAATAAGTTACCTATTTGTTGGCGATGTAGCTTTATGACCTTGTTATCAAAACGACCAAACATACGTTTAATTTGATGATAACGCCCTTCAATTAACGATACTCTAGCAACAAATTCACTTAATATTTCTAATTTAGCAGGTTTGGTGGTGATATCTTCAAAAGCAAAATACATGCCCTTGCTAAAAGCATCTATATAGTGTTCAGTTAAAGGCTTCTCTATGGTCACCTGATATATTTTTTCAACTTTAGACTCTGGTAATGTTAAACGCTCGGACCAACGGCTATCATTGGTTAGCAATACTAAACCCGAGGTATTAAGATCTAACCGACCAACAATGTGCAATGAGCCTTTTTCAGGTAGGTTTATAAGATCAATAACCGTTTTATGCTTTTCATCTTTAGTTGCAGACACTACACCTACAGGTTTATGTAACATGATGTAGTTAGCTTGTTGCTCTTGAAGAACCTTATTATCAAACGTTATCAATGAAAACTTATCTATTTGCTGACCAATATCATTAGCAATAGCACCATCAACGACTATTCGCTGCTGAGCGAGCATTAAGCGCACGTCTCTGCGACTAACATTAAGCCGCTTACTAATAAATTTGTCTAACCGCCCACGTTGCATAAATAATCACATTACTGTTACAGAAATTCCAACTAGAATAACGTTATGACGATTTAACTGCAAAGAACCATGCCCAGCTTTGGTGTGATATGAATGATTATTCAATATAAATTGACATTCAACAGGAATTGGTTAACCATGTAGACGTCTAAACACCCAAACACCTATAAACTTAAAAGAAGTAATAATTTTGAATAATGAATCCGAGCTAAAAATTAGATATAACGATGTTAACCGTGGTGTTTATTTTATTGGTACAACTCCCCCAAAGAGTGATACGTCAATGGAGCAAGTTGAAACTATTGCTGATAAATTATTACAACGGGTAAGTGATATTGATTATGATGGTTTGATTGTTTATGACATTCAAGATGAGAATTCTCGAACTCAAAAACCACGCCCTTTCCCCTTTAAATCAACTCACGATGCTCGACTTTACTCTTCGTTATTAAATAAAAAGTCTGCTCGTCCCGTTATTACCTATAAAAGTGTGGTGCAATCAAATAGTAGTGATTTCAACGATTGGGCAAATGAAGCATGGACAAAGTACGGTGTTCGCGATTTGGTACTTGTCGGCAGTCCTTCGAAAAACAATCAAGTATCTTTACCTTTAGCAGATGCTTATAAAACAATTGTAGATAATGAAAATAAGTTTTTTATTGGCGGTGTTACCATTGCAGAACGTCATGCCCGTAAAGGAAATGAGCATGAACGTTTAATAGAAAAATATCATCAAGGTTGTAACTTTTTTATCTCGCAAGCCATTTATAATCCGCAAGCAACCATTGATATGTTAACTCGCTATGCCATTGAATGTAAAAAACAGGGATTAAAACCGCAACGCTTTATTTTAACTTTCTCTCCCTGTGGTAGTAAAAAAACATTAGAGTTTATTGACTGGTTAGGTGTCAGTGTTCCTGAAGCAACAAGTTTACGTATTCTGCATGCTGATAATCCTTTACATGAATCAATTCGTTTATGTTGTAGTAGTTTGCAGCAAATCCTTGATGCCATAACTCCTTATGATTTACCTCTTGGACTTAACATTGAAAGTTTAACAAACCGCAAAGAAGAGATAGATGGCTCAATATTGCTTTATAAGTTGCTTAGATCAGCCATGGATAACTATTTAGCCAAAAAAGAGCTTAATGCATTAAACCAAATAGGATAAAGACCAAGCGTTTATTTGAAAATATTGTTAACCTAGTCATTAATTAGCTTAACAATATGATAGGAATATAAAGATATGAACGGAACAACTATGGTAGTTGCCATCGTTTTTATTTCGGTCGGTTTTGGTGTTTTATATGATATGTATAAGAGGCATTTAGAATTTAAAGAAAAGTCTTTAGGCCATGAACAACAAAATTCCACATCAAATAACGAGTTACAAAATCAAGTTAAAACACTTGAGGAACGCATTGAGGTTTTAGAAAAAATAGTGACCGATGAAGGTTATTCCGTACAGAAAGAAATCAATAAGCTTTAATACCAATTGAATTAAAGAATTGATCAAAATTCAATGATGATAAATTTTCAAGTTCAAGGCGCGTGATTGAGCGATAGCTGGCTATCGGGATTGAGCGCAACGCAGAAATTGGACATTTAGACCATTAAAGATGATGGATTCATTATTTCACTTAGTATAAATCAGAATACTGAGGATTAATCGTTGAAATTAATCATGAAAACAGAGTTTGAAGATTTACGCCTTAATGAAGCTCACCAGTTTGAAACAGATAGTAATGGCGATAAACAAACGGTCAAAATTTATCATGGTGATAACCTTATCGCTAAGAAAATTAAATTAAAAAAGTCCATTCGCTATTTTGCCATTGAAGGCTATCAGCAATATCTAACTACCCTTCACTAATGAAGCAGAATAATCCCGTCATTTTCTAACAATGTCCACATTACTGGACATTGCCAAATATTTCTAAATGTAAAAAAACGAAACAAATTGTACAAATAGACCGTAAATTATTTATACTTCAATGAGGTATACATTTTTAGGTGGTATTTGTATGAAAAATTTCTGTTTAACTTTATTATTCATCACATTACTTATGGGTTGTTCCTCACAGACTCATGATATAGCACATTGGAAAGGTGAGTCATTATCACAGCTAATTGAAGTATATGGTGCTCCCGCTAACTTTTTAAAATTAAGTGATGGCAATCGAGTTATTGAATTTCACCACTCGATCAATAAGTTATCAGGCAATACCTGCACATTATCTTTTATGCTTGATAGAGAAAATAAAGTATTAGGTGGTCATGCAACCAATGGAAAGTCCAACTGTGCATAACTAAAGCCGTAAAACTACAAACGAATCAATATCATGTTTTACTACTTCTTCAACATCGACTTTAAATCAGCAAATGGATTGTAAGTTGCCTGATCTTGATTAATATCACCAGCAATGACTTCAGTTTTATATTCTGCATGTTTGGTATACTTATCATGTTCGTTGTCATGGCAGTAAATGCATAATAATTCCCAGTTGCTACCATCATTTGGATTATTAGTATGATCATGATCAACGTGATGCACTGTTAACTCCTTCAAGTTGGAAAACTCAAAAGCACGAGCACAGCGCCCACATACCCATGGGAATAATTTTAAAGCGCGATCACGATAGCCTTTTTCTTGGCTTTTATAGTTGGCACTTGAACCGTATTTATCTGATGACATAATTTAATATTTTGGATGCAAAAAAATCATTGTATGACGATGTGAATAATGACGCAATAACTTACCTTAATACGCTTATACCCGTTACACCTCAAGATGCAGAATTCAGTGGGAATTTAAAAGACTTTAGGCAAGGCATTTTATTTTGAGAATGGTTGTTCCATTGTTAAATT
>JABSOX010000131.1 GCA_013215655.1 Colwellia sp. | reverse complement strand
AATATGCCAAGACACGATATTTGGGCATTATGCTTCCAGCAGGTGGTGCAAATGTAAATGCGGGTATACTGTATTTAGATATCGAAGATAATGAGCAAGTTTTTGCCCACGAACTTTCACATTTGCTTGGCTTTGTTGATGAGTATGCGTTAGTTAAAGACCATCAACAGTGTCGTGAAAATCAATCTGCAATATTTTCCCATAATATTTCAGTCATTAAATCATTTTATCAAGGCTCAAAAGCTGAAGTTAGGGCTAGAGTATTAAAAAAACTTTCATGGGCGAAATTGATAAAGCGCACGACACCCGTTTTACATGAAACGTCTAGTGGTTGGAAAGTAGGTACACCTGATATCGTTATTAAAGGAGATATTTCAGATAAAAATCCTATCGGAGTATTTCCATCGGCTACCTGTAATTTACATGATATTGAAGCTTTTAAACCACTCAAAAAATTCACTCAACTGACCTATTTTGCGAGTGATTTTCCTAACGAGTATATTGATCTTTTAAAGGAAAGTAGTGAAAAACATTTAATGCCAAGCTATCACTATAATGTCGCTAAACACTTATTACAAAATGCTCATGAAAGTTTAGCATTTAAATGGCTGGATAAAGCACTATCAAAAGAGGTAGAAGATACCCCTCGATATAAAAAAATCAAACGAGGAGCATATTAGGGTTCACTAATTAAGCTAGAGTTTATTTATGCCTTATTTGTTTACTATTCGTTAAGTTTTTCCCTACCAGAGCAACTGGCCACATTGAGCAGTTGCATGAGTTAATGGACTTTACTGATTTAACTCTCCTTGATGAAGTTCTCTCTTGAGATGTGGCATTTGCATGTTGTTTAAACCATGAATATAAAGTCATACCGCTTTTCCTTCTATTCATTCACCTATTAGGTATAGTCGACTTTTCTTTTTTTTTCTCACTTTTAGAAGAGATTTTACAGATATTTATCAACCGCAATGTGATGTATAATTACCAATATTATTATTATCTTTAACTGTCAACAATCTAGATGAATTCTTTTGATAACGCTGCTTTTAGAGAGCAATTCCCCATATTAAAAATAAAAGTTAACCAGCAACCATTGGTTTATTTTGATAATGGTGCAACAACACAAAAACCTCAGTGTGTTATTGATAAATACCAGATGTTTTATAGCCAAGAAAATGCCAATGTGCATCGCGCTTCTCATACACTTAGTGCTCTGGCTACCCACTCTTTTGAACAAACTAGGAAGCAAGTCAAAAACTTTATTCAAGCAAGCAGTATAAAAGAAATTATCTGGACGAAAGGTACAACTGAAAGTATTAACATTATTGCTCAATCATGGGGACGTGATAATTTAAAAGCAGGCGATGAAATTGTTTTAACTCAATGTGAGCATCACGCCAATATTGTTCCATGGCAAATTGTCGCTAAACAAACAGGGGCAATAATCAAAGTATTACCTTTAACGGCTGATGGTTTTATCGATCAATTGGTAATTAATGAGATGATCACCGAAAAGACAAAAGTTGTTTGTTGTGCTCATATCTCTAACGTCTTAGGTCGTATTAATCCTATCGAAAAAATTATTGCCCGAGCCAAACAAGTGAATGCAATTAGTGTTATTGATGGCGCTCAGGCTATTGCTCATCAACCGATTAATGTTAAAGAGCTTGGCTGTGATTTTTATGTTTTTTCTGCTCATAAAATGTATGGCCCTACAGGTGTTGGTATACTTTATGGCCGTGAAGAATTATTGAACCGGATGTCGCCTTATCAAGGTGGCGGTGAAATGATTAAAACAGTAAGTTTTGCACAAACAACCTTTAATGACCTTCCTTTTAAGTTTGAAGCGGGCACACCAAATATAGCGGGTGTTGTTGCTTTTTCTGCTGCAATAAGTTTTTTACAAGACTGGTCTAGTGATATTGAAAATTATGAACAGAAACTTTTGGAATATTGCTTAGCGAAGCTGACAACAATTTCTCAAATTAAAATGATTGTTGAGGGTGAACCTGATATTCCATTAATTTCATTTGTTATTGATGACCATCATAATCACGATATTGCGACATCACTTAATGTTTATGGTATCGCCATTCGTAGTGGTCACCATTGTGCGATGCCATTGATGGCGTATTTAAAACTAACGGGTTGTTTACGTATTTCACTATCGGCATATAATACTTTTGAGGAAATTGATTATTTTATCGAGTGCTTAGATAAAATCATAAATCAAGAGGATTCACTTCCTCAGCTAACAGAAAACAATAATCAATTAAGTGATGATATTGTTAGTTTGTTCAGTAAAGCAAAAGGTTGGGACGGTAAACATCGTGAAATTATGATGTTAGGAAAAAACTTAAACCGTTTAAATAAAGATAGACGTAATGAAAAAAGCTTGATTTCAGGTTGTGAAAGCCTAGCTTGGCTAGTTTTCGATAAAAATAATGATGGTGTATACCGCTTTACTGCTGATAGTGATGCAAAAGTTATTCGTGGTTTGTTGGTTATTGTACTTGCCGCGTTTAACGATAAAATAGCTAAAGAAATTCATGCTTTTGATATAGAAAGATATTTTGAACAGTTAGGGCTTATTCAACATTTAAGTCCGTCAAGAGGGAATGGTGTACATGCTATTGTTCAAAGAGTTCGCCAAATAGCACGTTAGCTAATGAAAACTTGAACTATCGTTGCTGCCTTTTTAGATGTTTTGTGATGGCACGACCGACGGCAAAAAAGGCAAAACTTGCTGTTACATGTGTTGTTGCGCCAAAGCCACCACTGCAATCTAAGCGCATAGCGCCATCTTGAGCTTGTTTGGCATAACAAACACCACCTTCGTTATCTGGATAAATTAGTTGTTCTGTAGAAAATACTGCCTCTATAGAGAACTTTCTTTTACCTTTTTTAACGATGTCAGCGCGAGGGAAGTTAAATTCGCGTCTCAATTGATTTTTTACTTTAGCTAGCAGTGGATCTTGGTAGGTTTCACTTAAATCACAGATTTGAATTTTACTGGGATCAATTTGCCCACCAGCGCCGCCAATGGTAATGATCGGTAATTTATTTCTTTTACAGTGAGCTATTATTCTTGTTTTAATGTTAACGGAATCAATTGCATCAATAACATAATCAAAGCTATTCAGCATTAACGTGCTTAAGTTTTCTATGGTAACAAAGTCTTCAACTTGATGAACTTTACATTCAGGGTTAATTTGTAAAATACGTTCAGCCATTACTTCGACTTTACTCATGCCAATAGTAGCGGTGAGTGCATGAATTTGACGATTAATATTAGTCGTACAAATATCATCTAAATCAATTAGTGTTAATTCACCTATACCGTTGCGGGCTAAAGCTTCAGCAACCCAAGAGCCAACACCACCGATACCGATAACACAAAAGTGTGAATCTTTAAGAATGTTTGCGCCTTGATTGCCATATAAACGCGCAATACCACCGAACCTATGTGAATATTCAGACATAAAATATTATCAATTAACCGAATTGTTTAGCGTTATTATACTATTTTTATGCCATTACTTGGATAATAAAATTAATGATGAAGACAACATAAGCCCTGTTTTATTAAGCATTTTCTTATTCTTTTTGATTTTTGTTGTTTAATTGTACTAAATCTATATTTATTTAAATAATTTTCGATATTCATACTTAAAATACCTGTAATTATTAGTAAAGCAGGCAAATAAAGAAATACATAGAGAATATGTTCATTAAATATTATCGGTGTTATGGCTGTTAGTACTAAAACAGCGATTAAAACAAAACGATGAAAGTATTTTAAAAAGAGAACAAGTGAATTCATATGATTAACCTCTATAACAATAATTAATTAACTGAGGACTAGTTTATCTCTTGCATAAAGTTAATGCAGGTGGCATATTTGACACAATTAAAGGTAAAAGTGACACTTCGTTATTGGAGGTTTAATTGTGAAAATCCTTGTATTGGCCAGTAAAAAATGCGTTGTATCAGCAGTGTATGGGATTCTTGATATATTTTATGCGGCAAATTATTGCCAAGAACAAAAGTATGGGGTAGGCATAAAGGACACTGTTGATTGTCAAATAGTGACGATTAATAATAAACCTGTTGTTGGTTATAACGGTATACAAATAATGCCGACGCAGTTACTTGATTTAGATGAAATTCCTGATGTTATTGTTGTTTCTTCGTCAGTGAAAATGGTAATCGACTGTTGCGATGAAGATATTGATGTCCCTAATCAAGCTGCCGTTAGTCAATGGTTAAAAAACTGTCATCAAAAAGGCACTGTGATTACAAGTTATTGTACAGGTAGTTTTTTATTAGCATCTTGTGGTTTTTTTCAAGGAAAAATAGCAACGACTCATTGGCGAAGTGCAGATTTATTTAGGCGCTTATTTCCGTATGTGCGTTTAGATTGCGATCAATTATTAATTGATAGTGACGATGTGATATGTGCCGGTGGCTCTATGGCTTATATTGACTTATCACTCTACTTAATTGACAAAAACATTGGTAAAGATATTGCTTCAGAATGCGCAAAATTGATGGTTTTTGATCCCGTTAGGCAAAAACAATCACCTTATGTGTCTTTTCAAGCACAAAAAAGTCATGACGATAAAGCAATACTGACCGCTCAAGAGTGGCTGGAAACTCATTTTAAGAAAGATATCTCTATGGAATCTTTAGCTGAAAAAGTGGGTTTAGGCTCTCGCACCTTTAAACGTCGTTTTAAAAATGCAACTTCAGAGAACCCCATTAATTATTTACAACGTATCCGTATTGAACAAGCAAAAGATAAACTAGAGAGAACAACCGATTCTATAAATAATATTATTTGGTCGGTGGGTTATGAAGATGTCAGTAGTTTCAGACAATTATTTAAACGATTCACGGGGTTAACACCAAAAGACTATCGACATAAATTTGCATAATTATCTAGTTTTATAGGTACGATGTGAAGGTCGTGAGGCTCGACAAAAGGTAGAAAATAAAAGGCAGCCGAAGCTGCCTTTATGATTTTAACGTCTAAATTAAACGTTATTATCTTTCGTCTAACGGTACAAATGTACGATTTATTTCACCGGTATACTTTTGACGAGGACGACCAATCTTTTGACCGGGTTGACTTAACATTTCATCCCAATGTGAAATCCAACCTACAGTACGAGACATAGCAAAAATTACTGTAAACATGCTTGTTGGAATGCCAATCGCTTTTAAGATGATACCTGAGTAAAAATCTACGTTAGGGTAAAGTTTCTTAGAAACAAAGTATTCATCTTCAAGGGCAATACGTTCTAATTCCATTGCCACATCTAACAATGGATCTTGGATGTTTAATTCTTTTAATACTTCATGACAAGTCTCACGCATTACTGTTGCACGAGGATCGAAGTTTTTATAAACACGATGACCAAAACCCATTAAACGGAACGAGTCATTTTTATCTTTTGCTTTAGCAACATATTTAGCAATGTTATCAACACTACCAATTTCTTCTAGCATAGTTAAACATGCTTCGTTGGCGCCGCCATGTGCAGGACCCCATAACGATGCAACACCTGCTGCAATACATGCATAAGGATTAGCACCTGAAGAACCCGCTAAACGTACAGTAGACGTTGAGGCATTTTGTTCGTGATCGGCATGCAATGTAAATATTCTATCCATAGCTGCGGCTACAGTAGGGCTAACCTTGTATTCTTCAGCAGGTACAGAAAACATCATATGTAAAAAGTTTTCTGCATAACTTAAATCGTTACGTGGATAAACAAAAGGTTGACCAATACTGTATTTATAGGCCATTGCAGCAATAGTTGGCATTTTTGCGATTAAGCGATGTGCACTACGCATGCGTTGTGTCGGTTCATTGATATCTAAGTCACTGTGGTAGAACGAAGATAGTGCGCCAACAACAGCACAAACCATAGCCATCGGATGAGCATCAGGTAAAAAACCTTGGAAGAAATGCACTAATTTTTCATGCACCATCGTGTGGTTAGTTATGGTCGATTTGAACTCATCATATTGTGATTTAGTTGGCGCATCACCGTTCAATAATATGTAGCAAACTTCTAAGTAATCGGCTTTTTTTGCCAAGTCATCAATAGCATAACCGCGATGTTGTAATATACCCTTGCCGCCATCAATAAAAGTAATTGCAGACTCACAAGAAGCCGTTGCTAAAAAACCTGGGTCATAAGTGAAATAACCATGACTACCTAATGTGCGGATGTCGATTACATCAAAACCGGCGCTACCTGTAAGTATTGGAAAGTCAGCGATAACTTTACCATCAATACTGAGAGAGGCCTTTGAATCAGCCATATGTTATTCCCCTATCAAATTCGTGAACCTGACCAAAATAAAGATTTAGTCATTTTTTATGAATATAAAACTGCGCGTATTCTACTTCATAACACCCCCTTGAAGTCAATTCAATTATGAGAGCGTTAGACTAAAGTGTGAGAATTTGGCAATGAAATGCTGGCAACGGTTAAAATTTAGACATAAGTCTTTAAAATAGCAAGAATATTCTCACTTAAGAAAATTGTAATTAGGTATTATCGCCTATATAATCAAGCTGATCTGAGCTTTATCTTTGTGTTTCTATGTAATTCGCAAAATATTGACTAAGATTTTGGGGGGCAGTTAGTAATTTAATTGATAAATTAAACGATTAACTGATAAAAAAACAAGTTGAAGGCTTTAATCGCTCTTTAGGCAACAATCGTGAAAAAACAACGTCCTGTAAATATTGAATACATAACAATCCTAACAACTATTAAATGGCCAGCTGCAGCTATTGCATCAATATTACACCGTATATCAGGTGTTATTATGATATTTGCTATTGGTATTTTGTTGTGGACATTATCTTTATCTCTATCTTCTGCTGAAGGATTCGCCCAAGTAAAATCTTTACTTGATGGTGTATTCTTTACTTTTATTATTATCGGTATTCTTTCTGCTCTTATTTTCCATGTACTTGGCGGTATTCGTCATTTATTAATGGATTTAGGTCATTTTGAAGAAAAAGAATCAGGTAGAATAAGCGCAAAACTTGTCTTTGCTCTTTGGCTGTTATTAACCGTCGTAGTAGGAGTTAACTTATGGTAAGCAATGTCGCAAGCGCGGGCCGTAATGGCGTGCATGATTTTATTTTATTAAGAGCTACAGCAGTAATTCTTACCCTCTATACGGTATTGATAGCTGGATTTTTTATTGTCACTCCCGAAGTTACCTTCGAGAACTGGCATGGATTCTTTTCTTGTATGAGTGTTAAAATTGCGACGATATTAGCAATGTTTTCACTTGTATATCATTCGTGGATTGGCATTTGGCAGGTTTTATCTGACTATGTTAAAAGCGCGTTTTTACGTGGTTCACTACAATTTTTATTTTCTGTTACCTTGTTAGCATATCTTGCAGCAAGTTTTCTAATAGTGTGGGGTGTATAAATGAGCGTTCCTATTCGTGAATTTGACGCCATTGTAATTGGCGCCGGCGGTGCGGGCATGCGTGCTGCATTAGCAATTTCAGAGTCAGGTAAATCTTGTGCTTTGATTTCTAAAGTTTTTCCTACTCGTTCTCATACAGTATCTGCGCAAGGTGGTATTACTGTTGCGTTGGGTAATGCCCATGAAGATCACTGGGAACAACACATGTACGATACCGTTAAAGGCTCTGATTATATCGGTGATCAAGACGCTATCGAATATATGTGTAAAGTGGGTCCAGAAGCGGTTATTGAATTAGAAAAAATGGGATTACCATTTTCTCGTTTTGAAAACGGTAAAATATACCAACGTCCTTTTGGTGGCCAATCTAAAAACTTTGGTGGTGAG
>JABSOX010000130.1 GCA_013215655.1 Colwellia sp. | reverse complement strand
TAGGAACAGACAGTATATTAGCCAACGTTGGCTTAGACGCTAACTATACGTATACAAAAAGTTCACAAGAAGCAAAAGATCACAAAGGTGATGATTTACCATTTGTCGGTATGTCAAAAGATACCTACAACTTTGTATTATGGTATGAGCAAGAAGAGTTCTCAGCACGTATCGCCTATAACGAACGTAGTCCTCGTTTACATACGGCGGGCAGCGCAGCTACAGGTAATCAAGCGCTATACCAAGATACTTACTCACAAGTGGATGTAAACTTTACGTACAACTGGGATGAAAACATCAGCGTTTATTTAAATGGTGCTAACATCTTTGAAGAATACCAACAAACGTATATCGGTTTTGAAAGTCAAAAAGCTTTCCAAAACGTATATGAAGCACGTTGGACAGTGGGTACTCGTGTAACTTTTTAATATAAAGGTTATCGAAATCTATTGCTAACAGCCAAATTTAGCAATAATAAAGCCGCTACAATATTTTGTAGCGGCTCTTCACTTAAAGTCATAACACTTTATTTTATATTGATATAAATAGAGTTGTTACAACAAAACAAGCAATAACCCATCAGGAATTCATCAATAAACACTGTTGGGCGTTTATAACGTATAACGAAAAGAATCAAATAGAAAAATGTGTCAGTTGAAGATTAATAATAAAGACTCATTGCATATCTACATTACTTATTTAAAAGTTTAAACGGTTTGTTTAACTTGACTATCGACTGTTCATCTTTGGTCTGGTTGAATGAAGAAGAGAGCATTAAATTCGACTTTCCTGCTCTCATGTAGGTTGGCGTTGTAATGACGCCAGCCTTTTTTCTCGAACCTAAAGAATTTGTACTAACTCTTCAAAAAGACATAATGTATCAATGGTTTCTTCTTTTTGACTTCACCCGGAACATCATCACTCTTTGCCATCAACGTAGATGGAAGCACTAATACAATGGCGACATGATTCTTTAGTGTAGGTCGATACGAGTATAACCAGGTCCGACAAAAATTAATGGATGCATTTTGTCGAGGTACAGGTTATCAGTTCCCGACATAATCTAAGTACCTACATCCATGTAGGCAAACCTCGACACTACTGATCGTTCATACTGAACATACATGCTCCTGTTCATCCATGCACCCGCGATATACCGTTCATCCTGAACATAAAAATCCCAGTTGTTACCAACTGGGATTATTCAATATCTAACTGATACTAGCTTATATTATTGTTGAATACGTGTTTACCACATTTTTGAAACACGAATTGAAGCCACTGATTTATCATTACTTTGACTTAAAATATCAATCAAAATACCTTTTGAAGGTAACTTACGGCCTGTTGCAGGGCGTAGCCAGTTAGAGTAATCAGCAAAATCAATGAAGCCCGGAGTATTCAAAATGAATGGGTCACTAATCGTTACACCCGCTCTTACATTTTCACCGCTAAATGCAGTATGAACATTTAAGCTAAACGCCGCATCATGAATTTGTACCGCAGAACCGGCCATTTCACCATTGCTATAAAGAATAGGGTTACGGTCTGCATCAACCAAACCTAACCAACCTTCACCTGGGTGAACACCCACTAAATTATCGCCTTGTGCGGTGCTGTTTCTATCACCTGTTTTTTCAGGACGGTACGAAGTATCAACATACCAAACAAGCATACCCGGCTCATAGCTCATGCCATATCTTAATTTAGCTAATGATTTATCTACACCTTCATGTTGACGCCATTCAACTAAGTAATATTGTGGATATTCCCAAATACCATCAGAGGCTTCAAAACCAGTAATGAATAAGCCCGGATTTTCATTTGAGTCAACATCGTAGTTAAGTATTGTACCTGCTGATCCTTCAACCGTAATATCATCAAACATTACACCCGGGTGACCCGTATTAAATGATACATAAACCAAATCAACTAGAACTTGCTGACCAGCAAATGGGCTTAAATCAAATACTGCATCTTGTTTTCCGCCAGAGTTACCGGTAAATCCCGGACCAAACCATTGTGAGAACCAATGATTTGTAGACGTAATATTACCCGCTAAAGTAACACCTGTTGTTGGTTGACCATTGATGATCGGACGTACCGAAACAAATGCTAGAGATGCTCCAGTATGGCTATCATATGAAGCTGCAAATTTTAACTGAGCATTAGCTTCATTGGTTAAATCAACAAAAAAGTCTAGAGATGAAAACTCGACATCACCGTCAGTGCGAGTGATCTCTGCACTAGCAAAACCTTTACCATCATTTGGTACAAGTTTTTGTACTTGTTTATCTTCTAGATCAATACGTAAATAATCGTTATTGTCACCACGAACTGATGCCGTATCTAATTTATACGTTTGCCCTGCTGCGGTTAGATCATTTGCATGCACTGTTGAACCAACAAACCAATTTCCACCTAAAGATGTTTGTAGATATTCTTTAGCAAATGGACTCATACCAGTTGGTGCAGTACCTGCAATCTCACCACCATAAGAGCCTGATGACATAATTGACCAGTAACCTACTAACGAACCGGGAGCTACATCAACAGTACCTAAACCATCTTCAGAATAATCAACATCATATTCATCAGGTAATCCTAAGTCATGTCCATATTCATGAGCAGAAACACCGGCTGCGCCATCAATAGGTTGAATGGTATAATCTAAAATAGCTAAACCTGTATTACCAATAGGTTGCGGTGTTCCTGATACACGTGAGCGATGTGACCAAATAGCATTAGCTCCTAATGCACCACCACGAGCAGCTTCATCAATTGAAGAATGAAAGACCATAACATGATCAATCAAACCATCGGGCTCACGGAAGTTACCATTACCGTTATAATCATAACGATCTTCTTGGTCATAAAAAGCCCAATCAAAATTAGGATCTAGTGCTAGTTGGTTAATAGCTTCCATAATTAAAGCGCTAACATTGCTATCTCTACGTCGTCCATCTGGTGAAGGAGCACCATAATATGCGGCATTAAACTTTGCGTGATACCAGCCAGCAACCTGCCCTTCAACTTGATATGAACCGCCACTTTGATCTTGGTAATATTGCTTCATGCTGATCAAGTTTTGCCCACTTGGTCCAGAATAACCCGTATCAGAGAACAGCATATCTTGGTAATGCTCTCTTGAGTAATCTTCATAATAGTTTCGTGTTAAATCTGGAGTAACCGCATTCACTGGATAATCTGGAAAATCGATCAATATTGCTAAAACATGATCAGTAGTAACTGCACCACCCCAATTACGGCCAACAGCAGATTTTGGGGCACTTGCATCAACACCCGTACCACTATCGGCACCACGAGCACTATTCCATAATGACTTAAGTTTCAAATCTCGTTTTAGAGATTGAGTAGCACCACCTTTTTCTTCTGATAATTTTGGCGTTACTGCTTTTAAATCGATACCTTCTGGTGCATAAGGAGTCGTATCTGCGAATGCAGAATTTGACGCCAACGCAATTGAAGCACTTATTAGTAATTTTTTATACATAGCTATCTCTCTTAATCATGTTATTTATTATAATTCACAACATACAACTAACGTGTTGATATTCCACGATTTGATTTTTCATGGCACTTAGCCTGATCACATACTATTAACAATCAATTAACAGCACAACCATTTTTAAGAGTCAGCGAGAATAACTTATACCCAAAAGTAATTAAAAACAGTACTACATTCGAACTACGAAAATAACGGTATATTCAAATGCCTTTTAATAACAGTAAGTTATAAAAATACAATTAGACGTTAATTTATTATGACAAAAAAGTTAAATATTTGTGATTATCTGAGGAGCCTTTCAGTATAAAATACAAAAAAGCGATAGAATCTATTAAACAGTGTAAAAATTGGGTAAGCCATAACGACTCATGTTCCAAAATAGTAGCGGTTATTATTAGACAATTTCTGGCGAAGCTACTAAAAACATTATATTCACATGTGAATTGGCTTATTGTTTTCGATACACATACCGCGTGGATATTTCATGGACAAATAAAGAAGCAGACCAAAGATTACAAGATATTATTAAATCTATTCATCAGCAATGTCTGAAATATGGAAAAAATAGTGAAATAATCGATTATTTAAAAGGTGCCAATATCGGTGGTTTTGTTAAAATTGCCGATGCAATGTTAGCTATTGGCGTTGTTTAATAGCCTAACGGTCATCTAACACTAGGTAACAGATAGTGATCTTTTTTTACCTTATTCCCCAAAAGTAATTTTCCCTTTATCTATGCAAATGGCTATCAGTATTGATAAAGGAGATTTATACCCGTAACCAATTAAGATACATGTTTCAGGACTACTGAGCAATTCATGATCAAGGCGTCTCTTTTTATTCATGGTCATTCCCTTAAAAACAGAGACACCGATGAGCATGTTTTGCTCAGAAGTCCCCTTTGGGTTGGTTTATAACCACTTTATGCCGCGTTATTCATTATAACAAGGTTCCCACACGGATGTGGGTCATTAGGGCAACGCAGGACGCAGTTGCCGAGAGTCATCATTCTCTAAAATGAATACCTTCCCTAATGTGCTTATAATTCCAACTGAAATCACGCACTTTGAATGGTAACGGGTATTTATAGTCACTAATCACTAAAGTAATATGTTACCAAGGCAGTATTTCACCATTTGAGTGTTTAAACACGCCTGTTTCTTTCATCGTTAATCTGTTGATTAAACCAACGATACGCCCAGCCGATTCATTAGCACTGATATCACCACCATGATTAACCATGTCAGTTTGTACGTATCCAGGATGATAAATACCAACAGCAATATCTTGGCTAGCTAAGTCTTTACTTAATGACATAGCTGCAGCATTCAAAGCGGCCTTTGACATACGGTAACCATAACGACCACCTGAGCCATTATCACCAATGGAGCCCATACGCGAAGTGATCATCGCAACTTTACCATCAGGATTTAAATTACATTGTAAGGTATCCACAACACGTAGTGGCGCTAAAGCATTGACTTCAAATTGCTCACGAATGCTATCAACATTCATATCTCCAAGACTTTCATCACGTAAAATCCCAGCATTACATATTAATACATCAATACCGATGCCGCTTAGAGCACTACGCATATTTTTAATACCATTATCTGTTGCAACATCGATATCAGTAATAATATGAACACTCAAGTCATTTAACTCTTTTGATGATTGACGGCATAACGCATAAACATTATCGCCTTGTTCCTTGAAAATTTTGACTATTGCCAAACCTATACCTCGATTTGCTCCAGTGACCACTATATTTTTACTCATCAAAAACTCCCTTATTTATATATTATCTGCATTTATTCATGGACTTATTATCAACTATAGCTTAACGTTTTACCTCTACACCCGCTCCACTTGAAGATACATATTTCTCGGCTTACCCGAAGGGAGCTAAGCTAGAAAACCAGTCCCGCGTTGCGATACTTGTTAAGGGAATAACCATTAGCTTAGAATCGCGCCTTGATCTAATTTCCTAGCTTAACTCTGAAACTGCATCTTCAAATGGAACGGGTATATATCACTATAGAAAAACAATAATTTTAACGAGTCTATTTTTCATGAATTTATCCGCTATTACGCCAGAAAATCTCAATATATCCACTGACAGGTTAATCCTTTCATTAATGACACTTACAGACCTTAGTAACTTTAGTTTATTACAAACCGATGTCGAATTAATGAAATATATTGGTCCAATTTTATCAGGTGAAGACATTAAAACAAAATTTCTTGATCGCATTAAACCGTTTAATCAAGAAGAAGGCCATTGGTTAACATTAAATATTCATGACAAAGAAACAAATGCGTTTGTTGGTAGTATTGGTTTTAAACTTGACAGCATAATTGAGCAACGTTTTGAAGTGGGTTACTTAGTTTTAAAACAGTTTGGCGGCAAAGGTTATATCACCGAAGCAGGTCACGCTATTGTTGATTTTTTGCTTAATCAAGTTATGGTTAAGAAAGTAGTAGCCTATTGCACAACGGTCAATATTGGTAGCTGGAAAGTCATGGGGAAAATAGGTTTACACCGCGAAGGTGAATTAAAGTCTGATATTTTTGTAAACGAAATTTGGTACGATAGTTATGCTTATGGTTTAGTTAATCCTAATTTTTCACCTGCTGGTTTAACTGATTAAAAGAATAAAGGAAATTTAATGCCACATTGTATTCTTGAGTATGCAAAAGATATTGAACCGTTGGTTGCACCGCAGAAGTTAATCTCGGCGGTTTTTCAAGGAGCAGCCAAGTCTCAACTTTTTGCAAAAGATAGTGATATTAAAACCCGTGCTATTGCCTATGATCATTATCAAATTGGCACAAATAAAAATCACTTTGTTCATGTAACATTAAAGATACTCTCAGGTCGTACTAGTGAACAACGCCAACATCTCTCGTCATTAGTATTAAATGAACTTTCCTTATTAAAATTTACTGATACTTCATTAACGGTTGAAGTATGTGATATTGATAAAGAGTGTTACGCAAAAAAGTTGATATAAATTGAACATTAAAAAGCTTAACACCGTTGTAGTAACTGATATTTTCGGTAAAAGTCCGGCATTAGAAAAACTGTGTACAAACTTACTGAATAAGTCATCGGATAACATAAAAATCATTGACCCATATAATGGTCAATTTATCGAGTTTACCGATGAAAAACAGGCTTACCAACATTTTACAGAAAGTGGCGGTGTTGACGTTTTTGCTAAATCATTGCTTGAAACTCTCATTACAGATAAAAAGCCAACAAGAGTCATAGCCTTTAGTGTAGGAGCTTCTGCCTTATGGACATTATCTGAGAACAAGCAGCTTGCTCATATTAAACAAGCAACCTGCTTTTATGGTTCACAAATTCGCTACCACCAAAACATAAAACCATTATTTCCAATACAGTTAATTTTTCCAAATCATGAAACTCATTTTGATGTTGACGAACTGCAAAAAAAAGTTGCTCTGAAGAAACGAGTAACCACCATAAAAACAGCATATCTACATGGTTTTATGAATGAACTTTCCACTAATTTCAATAATAATGCTTATGCAGAATATTTGAAGTTTATAGCAGCTACATAACTCCAGTCTCTGTGAATACGTATGCAAGTTGTTGTGGTCACTAAGCCTGTGTGGTTATAGTGGTGACATCAAATCTGTTAGGCTATTTCTCTGACACAGTTCTAAATTGGAGTTAACGCTTAATAGAGTTGATATAGATAAATCGACATACGCGTTTCAGCACACTTACTAATAAGTGTGCTTTTTTGTAAATATAACCCTTTTTAGGTAATCCTTTAGCGAACCTTTAAGCAACCATAAGAGTCCATAACAATGACCAGAAAACCCACACTCAATTTTTGGCAAAATTGGAATATGTGCTTTGGTTTTATGGGTATTCAATTTGGTTTCGCTCTGCAAAACTCTAATGTCAGTCGAATTTTTCAAACCTTAGGGGCTGACTATGGCAACATGGCCATTTTATGGGTTGCCGCTCCAATTACAGGCTTAATCATTCAACCAATTATTGGCTATTTCAGTGACAATACTTGGAATCGATTAGGCCGCCGTCGACCTTATTTTCTCTATGGCGCTATTGCCGCCAGTTTATCTTTGTTTATCATGCCCAACTCACCAACACTTTGGGTTGCAGCAGGCATGTTGTGGATCATGGACGCTTCAATTAACGTATCAATGGAACCTTTTCGCGCTTTTGTTGGCGACATGTTACCGAAAAAACAACGAGCGATGGGTTATGCCATGCAAAGCTTTTTTATCGGTGTAGGCTCCGTTGTTGCATCATCATTACCATGGATGATGAGTAACTGGTTCGATGTAAGTAATACCGCTATGGAGGGCACCCTACCCGATTCAGTGAAATATTCCTTTTATGCGGGTGGCATAATATTTTTTCTTTGTGTGCTCTGGACTGTTTACTCAACAAAAGAATATTCACCACAGCAATTAAAAG
>JABSOX010000129.1 GCA_013215655.1 Colwellia sp. | reverse complement strand
AACTCGCCCTTCGGGAGTTTGTCAGCGATTCGATAACCGCACAGAATTTCTTTAATATAGAATGACTATATACAAAATAATTCTATTTGTTATCAAACCGCTGACAAGCTCTGAGTGGGAACAAACTTAGTCAAATTGGTATAATACAAAGCGGCAATTTTTTGCCGTTTTTATTTTAGTAACATCAATTATCGGAAGTAACTGCGATACTTTGCCAAAAGAATAGAAAACATCTAAAGTTTGGTATACAGCCGCCGATACAAAATCAGTCCGAGGTATAAACCTTTGCAAAGTAGTAATGAGCATTTCAACTAATAGTTAGAAATCGCTTTATTTAGTCAGAAGCCGTGATAACGGTACAGATACCCCGAGTAAGGAATAACTATGTTTATCAAAAATAAAACCTTTCGCCTTATAGCGTTTTCTGCTTTAACAGCTGCATTAGTATCAAGTACCAGTGTGACTGCTGAAACCGCGGGGGGGACAGCAAGTATTCTAGTACAAAATTCATTTACTTTAGTGCAAACCACCCCTATAAATTTTGGTACAGTTGTGGCGATAGCGGACGATGATGCGGTAGCTAACGTTACCGATGTGGGCACATTGATTCTCAGTTCCGACGGTGTTTCTGCTGATACTATTACTAATGCAGGTAATGCCAGTATTATTGCTATTGTTGCAGGCACAGCGGCAACATTCACTGTTTCAGGTGCATCACCCAATACCACGTTAACTGTCACTCTGCCCGGTGCTTTCAACCTAATTGATGGTTCAGCTACGGACAATAAAGTTTTCATTGTCAATGCATTTACCACTACAGTTACGCAAAATGGCCCTAACGATAATTTTTCTTACGTTACTGACGCCGGCGGCAACTTAGTCTTTAATATGGGCGCAACCCTAATAACCGACAATGTACAAACCGGTTCAGGTGCAAGTGCAGCTGAGCCCTATAGAGATGGCGTTACTTATGCAGGTACGTATACGATGACTGTTGCTTACTAAAGATTATTTAGCTAAGTTTTAAAATGTCAAAAGAGAAGAAAATGTATCCTTAAATTTCATATTTGACCAGATATGTTTTTTTCTAGTTCGATTTAAAATAAAACGCTATTAAAGGTTACGTAATGAATGGCTCAATCTTTAGGGTAATTGTATTGCTATTGTTTTCTGCATTTGTGCAAGCCGAACAAGTCACTCAACAACAGGCACTTAGTTTTGGCACGATCGCGTTAAGAGACAATAATAGTGCGCATCAAATGAGCATTTCCTTTAATGGCAATATCAATGCAGATCCGGCATTTGTCATTATCACGCCAGGTAATCCGGCAGAGTTTTTATTAACAAATTTCACCGCTAATACCTTAGTTAATATCGCTATTTTAGTACCTTCACCGACAACTATACTAGCCAATGGCGTAGACCCTGCTACCAGTCAATTTACCATTGATAGCCATCATAGTTTTGCACCAACAGTGACTACTAACCTGTTGGGGGAGGCAACCATAAATATCGGCGCGAATTTAACAACCTCAGGGGTTGGATATTATAAAGATGCTCTGTATATTGCGCCAATGACTATTTCAGTTAACTATTAATCTTCAGTTAATTGAGCGTAAATCAACCACTAAGCCAAATTTTATTCCTAGTTAAAAATTTTTTGATAAAAATCTTCTGTATCCAGCTAAATATCGACACTTTGGCGCGTTATCTGCTTATTTAATTTAAGCCTCCAAGCTTATGAGCTATTAACCTAGATTATTAGAAGGTAAAAATGACATTAATAGAAAAACAAACAAGTTTAATACGTGATAAAAACCATCCGTTTTTTGCCAAAATAATATTAGTGACGTTGTTGATAGTGACAACAATAAGTAGCGTACATGCCAATTTATTGATCACCCCAACTCGTATTGAATTTGATCAAAGAGAACGTTCTGCCAAGGTTTCTTTAGTTAATACCGGCAAAGAAATTAGAACCTATAAAATTTTTTGGCGTCAACAAAAACAATTACCCAACGGCAGCTATTCTCCATTTAACTCTGAAGAGGCGATTAATGACTTTCCTACCGCAAGCAATATGATCCGTTATAGTCCACGTCAAGTCACTTTGAAACCGGGTGAACGCCAGCATATTAGAATTGCAGTTAGGCGTCCCAAAGATTTAGCTGACGGTGAATACCGTTCTCATTTGGTCTTTGAAGCCCAACCCGATAAACGTGCTATGACAATAAAGCAAGAAGGCGGGACAGGCATGAAACTTTATGTAAATTTAGCTTTTTCTATTCCGATAATGGTTAGGCAAGGAAATTTAGATAGTTCAGCAACATTAAAAAAAGTTGAACTAATCACCAAAAAAGTTAATAGCAACAGCCATCTTAGTGCCAATATCACCATTAATCGCACAGGGTTACATAGTACTTTTGGAAACCTTAAGGTTTACTGGCAAGACCTGAATAGCTCTGCCGAAAAGCAAATAGGTATTTTAAATAATATCGCTATTTACACTGAAGTGGATAACAGAAAAATTAACATAAGCTTACCTGAGCACTCAATCAAACAGGGTACATTGCATATAGTTTATAAAGGCATTAAAGAATATAGCGGTATTACTTTTATTGATCAAAAAATTGCCATCAAAACCAGTGATTATCATTCACTAGCAAAAAACTAGCCATTCAACAATAGTATTTAAAGCAGATTGGAGAAATAATCATTAAACATGAATAAACTATCACTAATTAAAGTTATTGATAATTTACCTTTTAAGGTTATTTCTTGTTCCCTCTATTTAAGTTTCAGCCTATTAATTGCCTTTAGCACTCAAATAAAAGCAGCAGAAACAACCAACCAAGCACAGCAGACTCATGGACATAAATTCAGACCGTCACAAAAAAATGTCGTATCAGAGGCATCAATTAAAGTTCTTTCTATATTTACACCTAGAAGTGCACACTCGCTAAAAATTCCCGTAAAAATTAACGCCCTTGCTAGCAAAAATCAAAAAACTATCAATAATAATGACAATGTCGCATATAACAGTGTGGCAATGAGCCACAAATTCCAAGTAGAAAGATCAAAAGAACAAACTTCATTAGAAAAAAGCGCAATAAAACGGCTGTCAAATAACGACTTGGAATCTTTAGCTTATCAGTACCTTATCTATTTAAGTCATCGCTACAAAGACCCAAACTTCCGAGCAAACATCCAAGATAAAAATAAGCTTTTACAAAGGCAAAAAGCTGCTAAGAGCGCCCTTGATAAACAAAAATTTGCACGCCGTATTTTGGCGCAACAATATTTATCGACTCTAGGTCACAAGTTTCTGGGTAAAGGCCGACTTTTTAACGATGTCATAACGGAAACATTTATTCAAACTGATGAAACGAGCAATCAGCCTCCCAAAGTCACTTTGGATAAAGTAGAAGATGACTCACGTAATATTAATGGCTCTATTCCTGACGGTGAAGAACTATTGTTAGTGATAAAAATAGATGATTTGGTACTTGATGCAATTTTTGCTTTCAAACAAGGTAACGGTGCCTTGATTGGATTAGATAGCATCTTTGCAGTATTAGATTTCCCCATTGATGTTGACATCGAAAATGCCCAAGCCCATGGTTGGTTTATTAATGAACAACAATACTTTGAATTTTCATTACCAAAAAACATTAATAATCAAGGTCATATTCTTGTTAATAATACGTCCCATAGTATTTCGAAAAACAACATAAAGTTAGAAGTCGACGATATTTATATTCACTCAGCTGATTTATTTAAATGGCTGGGATTTAACTATAAATTCAATTTTAACGATCTGACTTTAACCTTGTTGCCTAATGAACCATTGCCTTTACAGAAGAAATTATCCCGACATGCTCGTTTAGGAAAAATCAGCACTTACGGAAAATTAGAACCTAAACTACCAAAACGTGAAACACCTTATAAAGCAATAGATGTTCCTTTTGTTGATATGCAAGTTTCCAGCAATATCAATCAAGATAAGCTGACTTCTAGTTATTCAATGTTAGGTATGGGCGATTTAGCTTATATGACTGCCAAATATTACTTGCACGGTGATGAAGAGGATTTACTGACAAACTCTAGCTTCAGCTTAGAGCGAGAGTCCGTTGATAATGATTTACTTGGACCACTTAATTTATCCAAAATTAGCATCGGTGATGTTAATAGCGTTAATCTGCCATTTTTGAGAAATAACAGCCAAGAAGCAGGCTTAAGAATGAGCAATCGCCCTATAGGCGTGAACAGAAATTTTAATACCGCCTATTTCGACGGTGAAATTTTTCCTGATTGGGATATAGAGCTTTATCATAACAATGTTTTAATTGAAACAATCACTGTTGCCAATGATGGCCGTTATGAATTTAAAGATCTTAATCTATTTTTTGGTGATAATAATTTTAAGATGATCTTCTATGGTCCACAAGGGCAAATGCAAGAACGTCATGAAAGTATTCCGGTCAATAGCAATACGGTATTAGATAATGATTTGGTTTTTGATTTTTCTGTAACCAAACAATCCGAGAAACTATTTTCTCAAGAAAAACTCTTACCTAAAAACGATACATATCGAGTTTCTGCTGAAATAGAAAAAGGCATCAACTCTATGTTTTCATTGCAAGCGGGATATACCCGTTTTGAATTTGCCGATGGTAGTAAACATCAACTGATCCCATTCGGTGTTAATATCTTCGCCTTAGATTCTAAATTTAATTTAGGCTATATCAAAGATTTAGACGCAGGTAACGCAATAGATTTCAACGCGACCACAAGGTTTGGAAAACAAGCAGTGGATTATCGCTATGTCGCTTATAGCAAAGATTTCAAGGTTAACTCTAATGAAAACTTATTGCCTAAAAATGTCAACAGTATTAAGTTTTCAGGTCCGCTACTCACCGCCAATAGCGCACAACTAAATTATTCATTTAGTGCCAGTGAGTCTCAAGGTTACAACGAATCAAAGACGACCAATATCAATACCTTTTTTGGCATACATACACCCAAATTATCAATTTCAAACTTGTTATCATATATACATTTAAAGCTGCCTAATCAAAGCGACGTTGAGCTATTTAACGGCAACTTACAAATTACTCAGAACTTCACTAAATATCGACTCAGAGCAAGGGCCGATTATGCCCTTGAACCTGATTATAAACTCACCAATATTTCAGCTAGTTTATTATGGCCTATAAAAGCAGGGCTAGTCAGTGAAGTTGGCTTAGGTCACAGTAATGATATTACTCGTGGTACGTTAGGCCTAACTTGGGATACCGACAAAGCGAGCATCGGTTCTTATTTTTCTTATGACAGTGATGATAATTTTTTAGCTTCACTCAATGTTCGCTTTAGCCTTGGACAAGACCCATTAACCAAGGCAATACAAATGAGTAGAAATAGAATCGCTAGCACGGGTGGTATTTCAGCCCGAATTTTTGAAGACATTAATTTAGATGGAATCTATAACGAAGGTGAACCTTTAATAGAAGGAGCAAGAGTCAGTGGTGTTAACGTAAGGCGTCATGCCATTTCAGAGACCAGTGGTATCGCCTTTTTAACAGGTTTACCCAGGAATAGAATTACCGATATAGAAATAGATATCGACAGTTTAGAAGACCCTTTTTGGATTCCTACCAATGAAGGTTTTTCCTTTACGCCGCGTCCGGGGTTAATTGAAATTATTGATATTCCAATTGTCACCTCTGGTGAAATTGACGGTAATGTTTATGTAGAATCAAAAAACAAAACCATTGATGGTCGATATGTACCACTAGAGCTACTCGATATGTTAGGTAATGTTGTTTTAGAAACAGATACCGAATTTGATGGCTTTTATTTATTTAGCTCAATAAAACCAGGTAGTTATCAATTACGTATAAAGCCTTCATATTTAATAAGAAAAAATGTCTCGCAAAGTTCAAAACATAACATCAAGATAAAAGGTGATGGCACCATCGTTCGGGGCGAAGATATTATTTTAAGCCGCAACATTGAAGTAATAAAATCAGAGTCGTCTGATACAAGCAGTATCAAGGTACTTAACCTTGGCGAATACCCATCGTTAGTCACCTTAAAAGTTTCATGGATGAGATTAAGAAATCAATTTCCTGATTTTGCAGAGTTTACACCTGTTATATCGTTAAGTACGATCACAAAGAATAAACAGTCTGAGCAATATCCATTGCGCTTGATCATTGATAAAAGTGAGGTTATTACGTCTCTTTGCCAACAAATAAAGGTTAAAAACGGTACTTGTTTTACAGAGTTTGTTCTATTGAAACAATAAATTACAACTATCGTCAAACGACCAAAGACTTTACTTGCTTTTAATTACCAGTAAGTGTCAAATCAATATACAAAAAATTTATTCACAATAATAATCAAAAAGCCCCCTCCATAAGAGAGATAACATGAAACTCAAACAATCATTAATTCTTTTCGTCACTTTTATCATAATGTTAAACCCGCTAACGTCTTCTGCTAGCGATAACTATGATATGTGGCCAAATACACAATACAATAGTGATATTCCCACTCACCAGCAAATACTCGGTTATGGTGTTGGTGAACATATTACCAATCATGGTGATATGTTGAGATTCTTTGAAGCGTTAGAAAGAGCGGCGCCAAATAGAATTAAATTGTTTGAATATGGTCGAACATGGGAAGGTCGAAAACTTATTTATGCAGCAATAGGCTCAGCAGAAAATATCGCAAATTTGGCGGTTAATACTGACAACATGCAAAAACTTGCTGACCCTCGACTGACTAATAAAAAAGCCGCGCAACAGCTGATAAGCAACTTACCATCATCGGTATGGTTACAATATGGCGTACACGGTAACGAAATTAGCAGTACCGATGCGGCAATGATGACTGCTTATCATTTGCTAGCAGCACCTGAAGAAGCAACCAATAAAAAAATACTAAACAACACTATTGTTTTTATTGATCCATTACAAAATCCAGATGGTCGTACCCGTTTTACTAGTCGTTATTATTCAACAGTAGGTATGAATCATAGTAGCGACCGTTTAAGTGCTGAGCAAAACGAACCTTGGCCTAGAGGCAGAAGTAATCATTATCTATTTGATATGAACCGCGACTGGCTAGCCATAACTCAGCCAGAAACAGCGGGAAGAATAAAGTCACTTAATCATCGATTACCTCTAGTTGTTATTGATTTACATGAAATGGGCGGTGATCAAAGTTATTATTTTGCGCCCGCTGCGCAACCGTTTAATCCGCATATGACCCAAGAGCAAATAGACAATATGACCGCTATTGGTAAAAACCACGGCAAACACTTTGACAAGTTTGGCTTTGATTATTTTACCCGAGAAATATTTGACGCATTTTACCCCGGTTATGGCGATAGCTGGCCAATATTTTATGGCGCTTCGGCATCAACCTATGAAGTTGCTTCGTCACGCGGAGAAGTTTTTCAAAAACGTAATGGTGAAAAACTCACCTATAAAGATACTGTGCACCGACATTTTGTTGCCTCGATATCAACGGCTGAAGGTGTTGCCGAGAATCACAATAAATTATTAAACGATTTCTATAATTATCAAGTCAGTGCTATTGCCGAAGGTAAAGCAAATAAAAAAGAACGTTTCTTCATCATGCCTAATAAACGTGATAAAGCTGGTAATCATCGTTTAGCAACATTAATGGCTCAACATGGTGTTGAAGTTCAACAAGCCGACAAAGCCTTTAAAGCTTGTGGCATTAACTATTCAGCAGGTGCTTATTTTATTGATACTGCACAACCTCGTGGACGTTTTGCTAAGACAACGTTTACTCAACAAGTCGATATGCCTAAAGACTTTATTAAAGAGCAAGAACGTCGTCGTGCCCGCCAACTTAATGATGAAATATACGACGTAACAGGTTGGTCGTTGCCACTCATGTTTAATATCGATACCAATGCATGTGGAAAAAATATAAAGGTAACCAGCCATAAAGTTGAGAGTGATAGTCAGCTCATTGGAGAATTATCAAATCCAGCAGCAACTGTAGCTTATTTAGTTCCTTGGGGAGATATGGCTGCGGGTCGTTTTCTTACCGCAGCTTTACAAGCAGGTATTACCGTTAAGAGTGCCGACAAAGCTTTCACTTTAGATAACAAAACAAACTACCCTGCCGGCACGTTAATTATTGAAAATCGCACCAACAAAGGTGACTTAGCAACAAAAATAAAAAAATTAACACAAGATAGCGGCGCCATTGTTAATGGTGTAAATACCAGTTGGGTGACAGCAGGACCAAGTTTTGGTAGTGGT
>JABSOX010000128.1 GCA_013215655.1 Colwellia sp. | reverse complement strand
TGTGGTGATTACTGCCCTTATAGCCGACTATCCTAATGACCGCTTTGTCGGAAGAGCTGCCATTAGTAAAACAACCCCTTACGTCAACAATGCGCACCAAGAAGCCCTTATCAAAATAGCTACATCATTTGGATTTTACTAATTTATTAAAGTGAGTTGTTAAGGCCAGTAGCCACTAAAAGACACTCCAAGTCATTTACTCTAATGGCTTGGAGTGTTCGAATATAACTCCCTCTTTGCTATTATCATTGCATCAGTTATGCTCATATCGAGGAGTGTGGTAAATGAGATTAAAACGTCTGGATGAAAGTATCTACGCGAACATTGGTATTATGCTCTGAGTGATAAGGCAAGACATATAGCTACGACAAGCAAACAAACAAAGCGCCATTTCAAAACCGGATAATACGTATGTACAAATTAACGATAATAATGATGATAACCTTGTTTGTGGGGCTGAGTGCGCATGCTGCCAAAGTTGAAGGCTCAATCGTGTACGAATTGCGCACTTACACAACCAACGAAGGTAAACTGGAGAACCTGCAATCTAGATTCCGGGACCACACGCTGCGACTGTTTGAGAAACATGGCATAAAAAACATTGGCTACTGGATGCCAACAGATAAGGGCAACACGCTGACATACTTGCTACAGCACAACAGCAGAGAAGCCGCCAAACTATCGTGAAAGTCTTTTATTGCAGACCCGGCGTGGCAGGAGGTTTATGAAAACTCCATTGCCGACGGCCCGCTGGTTTCCAATATTGACAGCACATTTATGGTTGCAACCGACTATTCCCCCATGAAATAGAGAAAAAGATGAAATGATGGAAAATCGACTGGGCGAGTAGGGTAAGGAACAGCGTCTCATACTGACTATGTCGAATGGCAGCTGAACTTGCAGGGTCATAGATATTGTTCTTGTTCTATAACCGTCTTTTGATTTTTTGAACATTAAATTTGTCTCAAAACCGATTTTATTAACGTCCGCTATGCCAATAACTTTGTATTCAACTGTCGACTTGCTTAGGTCAACTAACTGGTGTTCAGTTGACCTCAACGCACACTCAAAATTTCAAAAACTTACTTCTTCTTTGTGCGCTATATAGTCCTATTAGTCTGAATGAACCTATAATCAGGATGTTCAGATCATGTGCCTATTTCATACGAATATTTAATTAAAAAATATATGGGAAAAGGGGGCTCCATCCCCCTTTGGATTTAAAGATATTTAATCAAAGCTCCGCTAGAAATTAAGACCAAATAATTTATTATTGCAGCCGTACATTTCAATCATACCTTCGAATCCGAAACCTAGCTTCTCTAGCAAACCAGAGGAGCGCAGATTATCGACTTTAGTAATTGCTATCACTCTATTTAATCCGAAGAGGTGATTAGCACTTTTTAGAACTGCCGAAGCAGATTCTTTTGCGTAACCCATAGACCAATGTTGTTTTAGAAAGGAATAACCTAAATCGGCATCTTCTAATATTGCTCTTTTAAGCAGACCGCACATTCCAATGGGCTCTGCTGTTTCCTTTAATTCCACCAGATACAAACCGAAACCAAATTCCTGATAAGTTGCTATTGGTCCATCGTTCAAATATTTTATCGCATCGTCTATGGTTCGTACTTTTTTGTCTTCTATATTGGCGATAAATGAAGGCTCATTCAAAAGATGAATAATAAACTCAGCATCTTTTTTCGAAAAATGTCTAATACGTAACCTGTTCGTTTCACAAACAATCATGAGGTACCTCTTTTTAAGCTTTATTGCGACTGTCTAAAACAGCAACCAAATATTGGAGAAGTTCGATTATTGCTCTATACGACACATGAGGTAAAATGATATAAACTAACGTGAACATTAGATAAACTAATAATAAGGTGGTCAGACTATGAATAAATCCCCACCTCTTAAGGCTATTCAATATTTTTCAACCACGGCTCGTCATTTGAGCTTTAGTAAAGCAGCGGAAGAGCTGTGCGTCACGCAAAGTGCCGTCAGTCACCAAGTGAAATTATTAGAAGAGTTTTTTAACAAGAAACTTTTAATACGCCAAGGCAAGCGAATATCCCTAACTCAAGAAGGTGACGATTTAAATTCTGTCGTCAGGGACAGTTTACAGCGTATAGAAACAGTGAGTAACCACATTCTTAAAGAGCCTGAAACGCATTTAAAAATAATAGCCCAGACCTCAATAGCCACAGAATGGCTTGCCCCAAGAATAGCATCGTTTAAGCAGTCATTTCCTGATATCTCATGTTATCTAACCATGGAATCTATGGCAGCAAGTTTTGACGCACAAGAGTTTGATATTGTCATAGGTACATGGCCTACGCCCGATAACTTTGTATCTACAAAATTAAGAGATGAATATTGGTTCCCAGTATGTGCGCCATCGCTTAGTTCTAAAATTAACACCAATCAGAGTGCTTCTATTTTAACGTTACCTTTATACTCATCTGAAAATGGGGAGGATTGGCAACTATGGATGCAAAGACAGCAACTGAGACGTCCTGCAATCACCAAAGTGGAGCATTTTGGGTTAGCCTTACTAGCCACTAAAGCAGCATTGAGTGGGCAAGGAGTTGCATTAAGTAACCGATTTTTGGCTGAAGATTTAATTAAACAAGGTAAGCTAGTCTCATTTCCTCAATGGCGATATCAACTACCCTGGGGGCAGTATCATGTGCACTATCGTCAAGGCAGTCATTATTCTAATGCCGTTCAATATTTTGTGGAATGGTTGCAGTTACAAATCAGTAGTGATAGAAGATCTCAATGTTAGGCGTTATTTGGCTATTGTAGTGGAGCTGTTAATTTTGCCACCTGATTAGAGGATTCTATGCTGCAATGGGGGCTATAGCGCCATAGAAAAATACTGATAATGTCAGCTATCCTTGAAGATAGTGGTCATAAAAGTGGAAGTAATTGTTCATTATTCTGGGGTAAGATCAATGTGGTGATTACTGTCTTTATAGTCGACTTTCTCGGATAAAACTACAACTAAGATAAAAGAGATTAAGGGGCACTTTTGAGCACAAAGCTGTCGTTAGCAAGATATCCTGAGATGATCACTTTGTGCGCATTCCTGACGTTAACCTTAAGTTTTTTTCCCTATATTTTCTAATGAATCAATTTATGTCGTGTTACTGAGACTTTCCAATAAAAGTAGCTATATACAGAAAGCCGAAATGAAAAAAGCGTTCTTTGCTGGTGGTTATGTAGCTATAAATAAGATCGCAGCAGCTACCAACAATTGCAGTGAAGATATTGCAGTGAAGATATTGCAGTTACTAAAATAGACAATCTTCACAATGAAATCACTTCAACAATGAAGCAATGGATTGAATATACATGTAGTGGGTACAAGATAGATTAGATGTCTGTAATTAAGTTGTAAAAAAAAGAATAAGACTCAATAAGACAATAAAAAATCCAATGATGGCAAATTTTCCATCAAGCCCAATTAAAGACTTTTTAGAAGAAACTTCTTTTGGCTTTTCCATACCGCATCCATTGATTGTGGAATGTTAATAATAATTATAGTCGATAATTTACCGATTAGAATATACGAAGACGGCTAACAAAGATCCATATAAAGGAATTAAAAAGTTAAGAGATAAATTTGGTATATCTATTGAAAAATATCTAGTATTTATAGAACAAGATCAATATAGGGAATTTGAAATGATTTTTAATCAAGAATATGAAAAGTGGCTCAAATCCGTACATGGTGAAGTAAGCGAGATCCAATATATTGAAATGAAACAAGCTTTTTTTGCTGCTGGTCATGTTGCCTTAAATATAATTGCAGAAGCCTCTGACATATATAGCGAAGATATTGCCATCACTAAAATTAACAATCTTCATCTTGAAATCACTTCAACAATGAAACAGTGGATGTGATAATTTCTTAAACTGACAACTTTGTGCGCATAGAAGACATTAGCTTAAAAATTTTATCAATACTTTTTCTAATACGTTACTATCTATCTTTAAATAAAATGTAACCTTACAAGGTAGCTAACCTTTCAAGGTCTACATAATATACTGTTAGTGTACAAGGATTGTCATGACTAGAGCAGTTTCAATATGGATTTTATTGATTTTTCTACCGGGTATGTTGTTCCTAATCGGGTTTAACGGATTGTCTTTAAGGTCTTTTATTTTTATTGGGTATTATTGGCCACTATGGTTTCTCGGAGAGCCTTTTTTTAGTGCTAATGTTGATTGGGGGTGGCAGATACCAACTTGGCTCGGCGCTTTTACAACAGCTTTTATATACTCTGCTATTTATTGGGGGGGGCTGTACTTATATAAAAATTAGGCGAGGCAATAAATGTACACTTACAAGGCAATCAAGTCGGACACGCAAAGCTTGCTCAGTTCCACTTCGTTTCACATTTTAGCAAGCGTTACTTAGCCGCTTATTGCGGCGTTATCGATACAAAATCTAATCCGAAACGTCATTTCGACATCAACTCCTAATGTCCGCATTAGAGACATTATCGTAACAATTTTAGCAATACTTTTTCTAATGAATCACTCTAATGAAATTACTATGATGGCTTAGTCATTACCAATTTAAGTAAACCTTCGACATAAATTGATTGATAACCAGTTTTGGTCCTTAGTAGTCAAAGAAATACGATACGAAAGCAAAAAAACATCAACTAACGAATGTTAAGTTGTTACAAAATATTTCACCGAGTAAAAAGGGCCGTTTTAAACTAAATTTAATCCCTATAAATCTGATATATTGGTTGCAGTGATATTTTGAATTACCCAAGTTAGATTGGTGGGATGTTCAATAAACACGACGGTTAGAGAACATTCTCTTGAGTCGTAAGTTAACGTGGTTTTGATAACTAACACAATATAAATTTATAATATTCAGAATAACATGAAATGGTAGCGCTTACATTTGTAGCGCAATAAACAACCACCCTTAGTGTGAAATACAAACACCTGCAACACATTAAAGTAGCATTTATCTAGTTTCTTCTAGGCTATTAAAATTTGTAATAGACAAAGTCAACCTCTAAATATATCTTATATATCGCATTTTTACAGGGTCTGTACGCATTGCTATATATTCGATAAATAAAAAACATGAAAGCTTTTGTTACATGTTTAAAGTACCCGAACAGTTAACAATGGTGCAAGTTGATGATTGGAAAGCCTCTTTATTAACGGAAATTTAGAGCAAAGAAATTATTGAATTTGATGACGGTAATGTCCAGTTGATAGATACGTTGAGTTTCCAGTTACATCTTGTCGCTGTCTATTTCAGAATGTCTCAAAAAGCCACTCCTTTGACAACCCAAGTCTTTAGTTATCAGGGATGCTATTAAACAGCTAGGGCTCAATGTAGAAGTTTTAAATCAGTATTTATCTGTCTAGCATTTTGTTGTTTGTAATTACTTTATAGGAAAATAAATGTCTAAAATTTTAGTGGTCGATGACTCTAACTCTATTCGCGATATGGTTAGTTTTACCTTAAAAAGCGCTGGCTATGAAACGATTGAAGCTAAGGATGGTCAAGATGGGCTTTCCAAGGCTAAGGCTAACAGCATTGATTTGGTCATTTCTGATGTCAATATGCCCCTTATGGATGGCATCACCTTGTGTGGTGAGCTGAGAAAATTGGCATCGTTTAAATTCACGCCGATTTTAATGTTAACCACTGAGAGTTCTGGTGATATGAAGATACGTGGCAAAGCGGCTGGGGCTACTGGCGGGTTAGTAAAGCCATTTAACCCAGAAAAATTACTTGCGACCATTAAGCGAGTTATTCGGTAACTTACCATGAGTATTGGTCTCTCTCAGTTTATCCCTAGCTTTTTGGAAGAAAGCTTCGAAGGTGTAGAGTTAATGGAACCAGGTCTACTCACTTTGCAGCAAGGTGACGATGACAGTATTAATGCTGTTTTTAAGGACGTTCACTCCATTAAAGGTGGTACTGGAACGTTTGGTTTTGATGAGGTAACCAACTCAATGCAATGTTTTTCTGTGGGGATAAATGCTAAATAATCAAAAGCTATTATTATGGCTAGGTATACTAGGCGCTGGATTGATCTCGATTGACCAACTATTTGTCAATTCAATACCGTTATCTTTAATATCGGCGTTAGTTATTCTGCTAGTTTTGGCCATTCTATTAATACAAGTTTATGACTCTTCTAAAGATTCAGTACAAGCTGAATTGGATATTGTTGAACACAAAATTGACAATACAGTATTACATGAAATGTTTAATCAGTTAAATGAAGTCCTCCGCCAACAAGTGCGAATCATTGAAACTGAAATAAGTAGAACCATGGATTTGGTTGGTGAAGCTGTAAAAGGGATCGCTGGAAGTTTCAAATATCTGCAGAATTACACAAACGAGCAGCAATTGATGATTAATGCTGTAAGTGATCATAACAATAGTATCGGCGATAAAGAAGGTAGCACGCTCGATGCTTTTGTTTTGAACTCAAGAAACACACTTGAAGATTTTGTTGAAACTATTATTCATTCCAACAAACAAAGTACTGAAATCATGTTATATACAGACCAAGTAGGCGAACAATTTGATGTTATATTTAACTTATTGTCACAGGTTGAAAGTTTAGCTAGCCAAACTAATTTATTGGCGCTAAATGCTTCAATTGAAGCAGCTCGCGCAGGGGATGCTGGCCGAGGTTTTGCTGTTGTAGCAAATGAAGTTCGTTCATTATCAATCAGCTCTACTGAGTTAAATAGTGTTATACGAGAAGAAACGGCTAGTGCACGAAATATTATTAAACAATTACGTCATTCGGTACAGTCGATGATGTCGAAGGACATGACATCAACCGTAAAAGCGAAAGATAGATTCACCGTCATGATGGATCATGTCAGTAATGCGAATAAGAAAACTAGACATGTTGTTGAAGAGTTGACCTTATTAGCACCTCAAATTACGGATAAAGTTAATTTAGGTGTTCGTTCCTTGCAATTTGAAGATTTGGCTTACCAGACACTTGATTCCCTTAAAATTAATATTTCAAATATTTATGACATCAGCTCTGAATTAAATAGTTTTGAGAACCATCATAAATTTGATGTAACTGCTCACCTATTAAAGCTACAACTACGTTGTAAAGAGATGGTGATGGAAGTAAACGCCATTGACGAAAAACGTAGTGTTTCCCAATCAACGATGGATGAAGGAGAAGTCGAGCTATTTTAGTTCGCGTATTCTCGCCAGTATAATCAAGATAAGTCTTGAACAGCCATGAGTACGAACATTTAGATGGAGAAAGTCAATTATATGTGTTGGTTCTTCGCTTTACATTACCAATATTAAAGCTAATCCAATTTTGTGTTTGACGTAAGTTATCTGGTGTCTGAATTGTATGGAGGTTAAGTATCATAACAAAGTACTACGTTCGCTCCAAATATTCTCCTATCATTGTAACCGTTGTTATCTATACAAAATCTAATCCGAATCATTGTTTGACGCTTATTACCTAATGTCTACTATGTGATGTTTGCTGTCGCACTTCAAAGTGCGCATTAGAGACATTAAAGTATAATTTTTTGCCCTAAATATTCTAATATATATAATTAAAATCATTACTCTCTGTCATATTTGACTGCGTCCTTTTTCGATACTCAAGGTTAACTAAGGTACTCGCGAATAAATTTTTATTACAACTCAAAAAAACATTAGTTCATCTCAAATATTTTCTTTTAAAACGAATTCTTTGTTATAAAGAATGGAAGTTCATGATTATTAAAAAATCATGGGAAATAATTCGTTGATTTCAAAATAAAGGTAAATTATGAAGTATATTTGTATTCCAACTATTCTGCTGTTTTCTATTCTAGCTTTCAGTTGCAAAAGTTATGGTCAAAATGAATTTCCAGTCTTGGAAGGCCCTTATCTCGGCCAAAAGCAACCAGGTTTGATCCCTGAAATTTTTGCTCCTGGTATTGTTTCAATCAAGGGAAGAGGTGAAGTCGGTATTTCGTTTTCCCCTGGTTTAGATGAAATATATTTTACAGCCAATAGAAAAGATGAAGATCAACTTCTCTATTCTTCAAAAATCGAAGACAAAAAATGGACACCAATTAAACAAGAAAAATTTACCAAAGAAACTCATGAAATGCACCCATCTGTAAGCCATGATGGTAAACGACTTTATTTTACAGCGGTTAACTCAGACTTTACGGTTGACAAAATTTGGTATGTAGACCGCCAAGAGAATTCATGGGGCAATGCAACAAAACTTGATTCACCTATAAATGACGATAATGTTTTCTATCCGATTTCAGCGACCAACGGCGATCTTTATTATTTTAGTTTAAAAACATGGAAAACGTATTATGCGCCTAATGTCAATGGTAGTTTCCCCAAAGTAAAGGAAGCTGAAATTGGAAAGTTTGGCATACACGCCGCTATTTCCCCATCTCAAGATTATATAGTCGTAAACGCTCGAAACAAAGAAGATGCTGAAAGAAAAAGCGATATTTATGTTTATTTTAAGAAAAAAGATGGCACATGGACAAAGCCAATTAACCTTGGAGATAAAGTAAATTCAAACTTTCCTGAAATAGTTCCAAGCATCACCCCAGATGGCAAATATTTATTTTTTAGCCGAAATAACGAAGAAGGCGGAATAGCAAATTTTTATTGGGTAAGTACAGACGTTATTGAGAATGTAAGACCAAAATTGTGATGCATTAATCATTGAATCTGAGTGTATGCGTTGAAGAATGCGCGCCAATTCAAACAAATGAATCGATTGACGCCCCTTAACGAGTGAAATGTTTCAGTATATGGGATTATGTCACGAGTCACATCGGTCAAAATATAACAAAAATATGCACTCAGATTGCTGAAGCTTTGGCTGAAAAACGCCAAACCTCAGCAACTAGTGATTTAGGCGTTATCGATACAAAATCTAATCCAAATCAGCTTTAAGTAC
>JABSOX010000127.1 GCA_013215655.1 Colwellia sp. | reverse complement strand
ATTGGTGAAGAAGGTGAAGGTAAACCGGTAATATGGTTAACTGCTCGTCAACACCCTGGTGAAACGATGGCAGAGTGGTTTATCGAAGGGTTTTTAGATAGGTTGCTCGATGAAGATGACGGTGTTGCACGTTTATTATTAGACAAAGCGGTCTTTTATGTTGTACCTAATATGAACCCAGACGGTAGTGTACGTGGACATTTGCGTACCAATGCCGTAGGTGCAAACTTAAATCGCGAATGGGCAGAGCCTTCTATGGAAAGAAGTCCTGAAGTATATTTAGTGCGTGAAAAAATGCTTGCTACCGGTGTTGACTTACATCTTGATATACATGGTGATGAAGCATTACCGGTAAACTTTGTTGCAGGTTGTGAAGGTATTCCTTCATATGATGAACGTCATCAAGCACTAGAAGAGAAATTTAAACAAATTTTACTTCATATCACACCTGAGTTTCAAGATGAAAAAGGTTACGATAAAGATGAACCTGGAAAAGCTAATTTAACCGTCGGCGCAAACTGGGTGAGTGAACAGTTTAAATGTTTAGCTTATACCGTAGAAATGCCTTTTAAAGACAATGAATTATTACCAGACTATAGCGTTGGTTGGTCTGATGAACGTAGTAGCTTATTTGGTCGTGATTTTTTAACGGCAATTTTCCATGTGGTTGGTGACTTAAGGTAAGTATTACTAAGCTTCAAACTGAGCTTAGAACAATCTAAATAATAGAATTTAGTAAATATTAAAATAATAAAAATCAGGAGTTAATAGTGCAAGATATAGTAACGACACTAGTTAATAATATATGGAGTCCATACCTCATATATTTATGTTTAGGTACCGGGATATTTTTCTCAGTATTAACGCGGTTTGTACAAATTCGTCAGTTTGGTGAAATGTGGCGATTATTACTTTCAGGTAAAAGCTCAGACAAAGGCATTTCATCATTCCAAGCATTAGCTGTATCGCTTTCTGGTCGTGTTGGTGTCGGTAACATTGCCGGTGTTGCCGCTGCGATTGGTTTTGGTGGTCCTGGTGCGGTATTTTGGATGTGGGTTGTTGCCTTTCTCGGTGCTTCAACAGCATACATTGAGTCTACTAATGCACAAATCTATAAAGAAGAAGAAGATGGTATCTACCGCGGTGGTCCCGCTTATTATTTAGAAAAAGCGATGGGACAGAAATGGTACGCTTGGATTTTTGCTATTTCTACTATTGTTGCTTGTGGCTTGTTATTACCTGTTGTGCAATCAAACGGTATTGGTGCAGCCTTAGTTAACGTTTTTGGTGAAGGCGGAACAGTTAATACTGTTTTAGGCGACTTGCCATTAACCAAAGTATATGCTGCGATGGCTATTGTGATATTACTTGGTTTCATCATTTTTGGTGGTGTTAAGCGTATTGCTAATTTCACCCAAATTGTTGTACCGTTTATGGCACTTGCTTATGTTATTGTTGCTTGTACGATTATCGGTTTACATATTGATTTGTTACCAGGAATTGTATCACTGATATTTTCTGATGCTTTTACTCCTATGGCGGGCTTTGGTGCGGCAATTGGTTGGGGTGTAAAACGTGGTGTTTATTCAAATGAAGCAGGGCAAGGAACCGGTCCTCATGCTGCTGCAGCAGCAGAAGTAGAACATCCAGCACAACAGGGTTTGGTACAAGCATTTTCTGTTTATATTGATACTTTATTTGTTTGTTCAGCAACCGCATTTATGATTTTAATCACGCAGTCGTATAACGTAATGCCTACCGGTTCAACTAGCTTTATTGTACAGAATGTGGCAAGTGACGTTGTTTTCAACGGCCCAGCATTTACGCAAATTGCCGTGGACAGTGTGTTTTCTGGAATTGGTAAACCTTTTATTGCTGTTGCTTTATTCTTTTTTGCGTTCACAACCGTGTTGGCTTATTACTTTATCGCTGAAAATAATGTGTCCTACTTAAATAAAACCATTAAAATACCTGCACTTAGATTTTTCTTGAAAATATTAATCATGTCTGCGGTATTTTATGGCACCGTTGCAGAGCCTAGTGCGGCATGGGGTATGGGTGATGTTGGTGTAGGCATAATGGCGTGGTTGAATATTATTGGTATTCTTATAATATTCTTTATATCAAAACCTGCGATTAAAGCGCTAAAAGATTATGAACGTCAACAAAAAGAGGGTGTAGAAAAATACACTTTTGATCCTAAAAAATTAGGTATTAAGAATGCTGACTTTTGGGAAGATCGTATAAATCAGCAAAAATAAAAATTTAATGATTAAATCTTTATAAAAAACGCCCATTAGGGCGTTTTTTTTTGTAAACTATCTGCAATATTTTTAAGAGAGTACATAATGGCTGTAATTAATTGTCCAAGTTGTAAAAAGAAAATTTCTGATAAAGCCAAATCTTGTTCACATTGCAATTTAGTGATTGCAGGCGTAGACCAAGAGCAACTACAAAACATCAAACAAATTAATGCTATTAACTTACAGCAAAGTTTGATGACACATTCCTTTATTGCAATGCTGTTATTTTGTGGTGGTTTTTTATTTTTATATTGGGAAGATGCTCAATCGGGTTCTTGGCAATATATCACGGCGATGACCAGTACATTTCTTGGTTTCGCACTATATATAGTTACCCGTGTAAGACTTATTTTATTAAAACGCAAATAGTGCTCTGCTGGTATATAGATCAAATTTTCATCATATTGGCAAGAACATAAACAATATTTTCAAGAGATAACCATGGATATTATACAGCTGGTTGAAAACATGTCTCAAGACATGTACTTACGATTAAAACATGCGGCAGAAACAGGCAAGTGGCCTGAGGGTAATGTTGTTGAACAAGCACAACAAGACTCAGCCTTACAAATTGTTATGGCCTATCAAGCGAAACGTTTAGATTCTGATGAAATGTTAAGCATTGGTGCTGATGGTGAAATTGTCACAAAAACTAAACGTGAACTTAAAAAAACGTTTTCCGAATTAAATGATATTGCTAGGTTTTCAGATCTATGATTTTTTCTAAATTTTTTAAAGCAAAATGGCAAAATAAAGACAGCAATATACGCATTGCCGCAATAAATGATGAACTACAAATTAATAATCCTGAGCAACGGGATATTCTTCAGCAATTACTTGAACAAGACCAACATGAACTTGTTCGCCGTGCGGCTTTATTAAAATTGAATAGTTTTTTTGTATGGTTAGATACCAGCAAAAATAACAATAATAAAAAGATCCGTGAATTCGCTTTAAAGCAAACACAACAGATCCTAACGGATCAACATGATATAAAATTATCGTTAAACGAAAAGCTTAAATATATTGAGCAATTAAACAATAATGTTGGCTTAGAAAACTGGTTACAAGCAGAACAAATACCTGAATTGATTATTGCTCTATATGAAAAAATTGCTAAGCCGCAATTAATGCAAAACTTGTTTATAAAAAAACAACATGCGCAAGTACAAGATTACATATTGAGGCTAGTTGATGATGCCAATACTTTGGATAAATTAACTAAACATGCTTGCACTAGTGAGATTAGCTTACTTATTACAGAGAAGCTGATAACACTTACAGCACTTATTGAAAAACCCAAAAAATTAAATAAACAGGTTCTGTTGTTATTATCAAAGTTATTAGCCTTAACCGATGTAACTGACTATGAAGTGATGGTCACTAAAAAAGAACAATTACAAAGTGAATGGCAAAGTATTATTGGCGATTTTGTTTGTTTGTCAGAGAAAGAGCAGCTTACCTATAATGACAAGTATCAAAATATTAACCTACAGCTTGATAAAGTCTTTGCCGTTAAAGCCGAAGCTTTTCAACAGCATTTAATTGAACATAAACTCAAACGAGAAAAGTCTGCCGCTAGCGACAAGTTTACTCAAACAATTGCTACTTTAAGCCAATCATTAGCGACTTCAATTTTTGAAAATGCAGAAGTTGATGAAAAAAAATTCCAGCAGCAACTTGACTCGTTAAAAAATGATGTTGTTAATTCCGTATTAAACAATGATAAAAAGTCGCAGTTTCAAAAGCTTATTGATTTTCAATTACAGCGATTAACGCAATTACCTGTTATCGCACAATCAGTAACTGAAGCAACACATTTGATTTCCAAAATATCTCAATTGGCGTTGCCAACGACGATTATAGAGTTAAATGAACGTCAGCCGATTTTTAAAGATTGGCTATCGCAGTGGAAAGTTGTTGAGAAAAAAGCGTTTGGTGTACTTCCTGAATCTCTTGTCAGCGCATATAAAGAAATAGAAGTACTTTGGCGAAAAGGCCTTTATGAACTTGTTGGTCAACAAAAAACACTATTTGGTCAATGCCAAAAAAAGCTGCAAGATGTAAAAGGTCTAATCGCTCGTGGTAAATATAATGCCGCATTTGGCGTATTTAAACGTGTAGAAAGCTTATTTAATCAGTTGTCGGTAATCCAGCAACAGCGCTTACAGCGAGACTACGACAGCATCAGTGAAAAAATAACTGAGTTAAGTGATTGGGAGCACTATATTGCCACACCAAGAAAAACGAGCTTGCTTGATGAAGTTAAAGCGCTTGTTATTACTCCTTTAGACAACCCAAATGAACAAGCGGCTAAAGTTAAGCAGTTTCGTAAAATATGGAATTCATTAGGTCATGCTGATGATGAAGTTGAAAAGGCCTTAAATGAAGAATTTAATCAAGCATGTGAACAAGCCTTTGCACCCTGTCGACAATATTATGGTGAACAAGAAAAACTAAGAGAGCAACATTTTAAAACACGAGTCGCCATTATAGACAATGCAAAATCACTGGTAAAAGTGCTTGAAAAGGAAGTAAATGACTGGAAATCAATTGATGGTCAATTAAATAAGTTACAGCAAAGGTGGCAAGAAGCAGGTGAGGTTGATCGTGAAAAATATAAACAATTACACCAACAGTTTAGTGAAATATTGACGCCAGTAAAAATTGCTATTAAGCAATTTCATGAAGAAAATACACGTCTAAAACGTTTACTTATTGATAAAGCAAAACAAGCCTTAGAAAGTGAAGATGTCTTTGGTGCAATTCAAGACGTTAAAACACTACAAAATAAATGGCGAGACATCGGTTATTCAGGTCCAAGAGAAGAGAATAAGTTATGGCAAGAATTCCGTCAGTTTAACGATACTTTATTTAAAAAACGTGATGAAGTGAAAAAATCACAAGATGATATGCAGTCAGCTAAATTACAGGATTATCAACAGCAACTTGAAATAATTAAAGCAGAATTATTAAGTGATAATGATCTTGCACAGCTACAACAATCAAAACTTGCTGCAGAGCAATTGTTATCTGAAATAATAGAATGTAAACCAGTACTTAAATCGGCTTGCAGTGCTGTCGAATCTTGTATTAAGAACATTAATAGCAATATTAAAACGGTTAACGAAAAGAAAATACAATTAGATTGGCTGCATGTTTTTAATTTACTGCGTTATATTGCGAAGTCGGATATTGATAAAGAAGCATTATTGGCGCATGACAACTATGTACAGCTTTCACCATCATGGCAAAAAAAGCTAACAGATGTCATTAATAGTAATGAAACGACACTAAGAGCTGTAAAAACGCTTGAGTTAGAAATTTTCGCTGGTATTGAATCTCCAAGTGAATTAAAACAAGAACGTATGAAAGTTCAAGTGGAGTTAATGCAACATCAAATGTTGTCTGGCAGCTCAGTGGATTTACAAAAAAACTTTATGTCTTGGTTACAACTTGGCGCATTTACACAGAGTGATTTAGCCTTGATTGAAAGAGTTAAACCTATTTATTGTAAATAGTTTTAACTTGTATATTTTTACATATAGATGGGTTTGAGTTAGGAGTTTATTCTTTCTCAAATCCTAATCACTACAAATAACAGCTCATAGTATTTCTCTCAAAATTAAATCAAAAGTGACTACCCTCATCATATGATTTGTTTAAATAGTATACATAATTGTAATTAACATATTTAATTGTTATAAATAAGTTAATCACATTATTCGGCTTTAATGCTGTTTTAATATTCTCAGATTTAAAGGGAGAGATTGATGAGAAAAATTTTACTCTTTATATTTTTACTTTTCTCGGCAAATGCTTTTGCTTTGAATATTGTTTTTGTCACTCCTTCATTTCCGGGTAATCCTTTTTGGGATCGTGTAAGTGCTGTCGCCTTAGCTTGCGCAAATAATCTAAACATTAATCTATCCATTGTTTATGGAAAAAATAATCGTATTCAACAATATGAAACGGTTAAAAAAATAACACTATCTCAAACAAAACCAGATTATGTGATTTTTTCTCCTTATGGTGGTACGGCTATTGGTGCATTTACTTTATTAAATGATGCAAAAATTCCTTTTGTTACCCTTGAACGTACATTAAGTAAAAATGAAATTGAGCAAATCGGTTTACCTCAAACAAAATATGTTAACTGGTTAGGTGGAATATTTCACGATAATAAAAGTGCGGGTAAATTGTTGGCCGATGAATTATTTAGTCAATTTCAATTGGCTAATAAAGCCTTTAATAAAAAAATTAATATTGTTGGTCTTGCCGGTAGCCATAGTGAAGAATCTAAAAATAGGGTACTCGGTTTAAAAGAGAGTGCAGTTAATACAAACTTAACCAATAAACTTTATGTTAAAAATGCAAATTGGGAGCGAGAAGAGGGCAAAAGGATAATTTTTGAATTAGCTGAACAAATTGAGGAATTAAATATTATATGGTCGGCCTCAGATGAAATGGCGCTTGGTGCAATAGATATTATTAACAGCGGTTACAAAAAAGTGGGTAAAAATACGGTTGTTGGTGGTATTGATTGGACCAGAGAAGGTATTAAAAGTATTAGTCGTGGTGAGCTTAATGCCTCTGTAGGAGGGCATTTTATGATGGCCGCTTGGTCAATTATAAAGATTTATGACCATCATAATGGTAAAAATTCTTTTTCTAAAAATATGAATGAAGAGGTTTACAATTTAACGTTAATTACCGCTAATAATGTTGATGAATATTTACCTTTGGCAAAAGTAGTAGATTGGCAACAGCTTAATTTTAAAGGTTTTACGCTTACACATAATGAAAACCTTAAAAAATACGATTTTAATGTTAAAAGAATAATGGCCGAATTAAGCAATTAAACGGTTAAGCAGTTGATCGATAGCTAATTGACCGTTAATTCACCTCTAAGATTTTCTTGAAGACGTTTACGTATCTCATCAGTAGTTAAACTTTGGCTTAATAAATAATGTAATTTAGTTAACGTCGCCTCGAGGGTCATATCAACACCGCCAATAACACCACATTGACTTAATGCATTGCCTGTTGCATAGCCGTCCATATTGACCGTTCCTCTGATACATTGACTGCAATTAACGACAATAATATTTTGGTCCCTTGCTGCTTTTAAACATGATAACAGTGCTTCATCTTGCGGTGCGTTGCCAACCCCATAACTTCTGATAATCAGTGCTTTTACAGGTTGTCTGATAATATTTACGATTACTTCACTGCTGATCCCTGGATATAAATGAACTACACCTATGGGCTGAGGGGTGATCTGAGTCAACCTTAGTTCTTCTCCCGTTGAATGTGATACTTTTCCTGCGATTAAACTGATATTGATACCCGCTTCAAGTAATGGCGGCATATTGGGAGAATCAAAGGCATTAAAACCATCAGCATAAGCTTTAATACTACGATTGCCTCGAAACAATTTATTATTGAAATACAAACCTACTTCACTAATCGGGTAATTTGCAGCGATATAAAGAGAGTTCAAAACGTTTACTTGGCCATCGGATCGCAATTGGCTAAATGGTATTTGTGAACCCGTAACAATAACCGGTTTAGATAAATTCTCAAACATAAATGACAATGCGGAGCTAGTGTAAGCCATGGTATCTGTACCGTGTAGTACAATAAAGCCATCATATTCATCATAATGTTCTTGAATATCATCAGCAATACGTTGCCAATCACTTGGAGTCATATTGGAAGAATCAATTAATGGTGAGTATTCATTAATCGTAAAATCAGGCATTTCCTCACGATGAAAATCCGGTGTTGCCATAATAGATTCAGTTAAATGACCTTTTACTGGAATATAGCCATTTTCACTTGCTTTCATACCAATTGTTCCGCCGGTGTAGGCGATATATATGCGTTTTTTCATTTAAATCTCTATTTTGTCGAGGTACAGGTTATTAGTTCCCTACATAACCTAAGTGCTTACATCCATGTAAGCAAACATCGACCTACAATTCTAGAATCGTGACGGTAAGCATGCCTACGTCACCGTGACATTGCTTACATGGACGTAAGTACTGAGTTTTATCTGGAACTAAAAAGCCCCGAATAATCGGGGCTATGATATAACTTAGCGAGTAAAGGTGCTAATTAATTTCGCAGGCCATACAAAGTACATACGCACCTTGTGGATCGTTAAGCTGATTTAAATGACTTAGTTCGGCTTTTATTTTGCTAATAAATCCATCAATGGGACCTATGTTGGTAATAGGTGAAGATGGAAATAATGCACTGGCTTGTCCAAAGAGGCTTTTAATGAATTTATCACGTGGCGACAATTCTTTTTCTATTAATAAGGTATCGTATTGATCAAGCTCTGCCATTTCTGCTGCAGCGACAATAGCATCATTCAAATCACCGAGTTCATCAACTAGTCCAATTTCTTTTGCTTTAATTCCTGACCATACGCGGCCCTGTGCAATAGCATCAACTTGTTCAGTCGTCATATTCCGATTATTAGCAACGAGTGATATAAAGTCTTTATAGCCTCTATTTATATTCATTTGAATTATTTTGCCCATACCATCTGAAAGAGGGCGCGTTAAACCAAAACCTGCTAGGTCAGTAGTACCAACACCATCGGTATGAATACCCAGTTTACTTAAGGTATTTTCAAAGGTCATAAATAAGCCAAA
>JABSOX010000126.1 GCA_013215655.1 Colwellia sp. | reverse complement strand
GCATACGCCATCGTCGCAGTCTTCCTCTACGTGGTCAACGCACTAAAACAAATGCGCGTACCCGTAAAGGTCCTCGTAAGCCAATTAAGAAGTAAGAGGGACTAGACAATGGCTAAAACACCTGTACGTACGCGTAAACGCGTAAAAAAACAAGTTGCTGATGGCATGGCTCATATCCACGCCTCTTTCAACAACACAATCGTAACTCTTACAGATCGTCAAGGTAATGCTTTATCTTGGGCAACTGCAGGTGGTTCAGGTTTCCGTGGTTCACGTAAATCTACTCCATTTGCTGCTCAGGTAGCTGCAGACCGCGCTGGCGCCGCTGCAAAAGAGTTTGGTTTGAAGAATATTGAAGTTTTCGTTAAAGGCCCAGGACCAGGACGTGAGTCTGCAATCCGTGCTTTAAATGCTGCTGGTTTTAAAATCACCAACATTACTGACGTTACACCTATTCCTCATAATGGTTGTCGTCCTCCTAAGAAACGTCGCGTTTAATCGCTCATTTTTTAGGATAGTTGGAGAAAGAAAATGGCTAGATATTTAGGTCCTAAGTTAAAACTTAGTCGCCGCGAAGGTACAGATTTGTTCCTTAAAAGCGGTGTTAGAGCAATTGACACTAAATGTAAAATCGAAACTATCCCAGGTCAACATGGTGCCCGTCGTGGTCGCTTGTCTGATTATGGTGTTCAGCTTCGTGAAAAACAAAAAGTTCGTCGTATTTATGGCGTACTAGAAAAACAATTCCGCAACTACTATAAAGAAGCGGCTCGTCTAAAGGGTAATACAGGTGAAAACTTGTTACAACTTTTAGAGAAACGTCTTGATAACGTAGTATACCGTATGGGCTATGCCAGCACTCGTGCTGAAGCTCGTCAACTTGTTAGTCATAAAGCTATCGTAGTTAACGGTGTTGTTGTTAATATTCCATCTTTCACTGTTAAAGCTGAAGATGCTGTTTCAATTCGTGAGAAATCTAAAACTCAAGCGCGTATCATTGCTGCTTTAGAATTAGCTGAACAACGTGAGAAACCACTTTGGGTTGAAGTAGATAACAAGAAACTAGAAGGCGTTTTTAAACGTGTTCCAGATCGTTCTGACTTGTCTGCCGAAATTAATGAACAGTTGATTGTTGAACTTTACTCTAAGTAAAGTTGCACTTTAAGAGAGGACATATATGCAGGGTACTGTAACCGAATTCCTTAGACCACGATTGGTTGGTATTGAAACCATTAGCCCAACAAGATCTAAGGTGACGTTAGAGCCATTAGAACGTGGTTTTGGTCATACTTTAGGTAATGCGTTACGCCGCATTCTTTTATCTTCAATGCCAGGTAGTGCTGTAACTGAAGTGGAAATTGACGGTGTATTACATGAATACACTAGTAAAGAGGGTGTGCAAGAAGACATCATCGAAATACTGTTGAACCTAAAGGGACTAGCGATAAGTTTAGAAGGCAAAGATCAAGCTGTTCTTACTTTAACTAAATCTGGTGAAGGCCCTGTAACGGCAGCTGATATCCAGCATGACGGAGATGTAGAAATTGCAAATCCTGATCATGTGATCTGTAACCTAACAGGTGACGGTTCTATTAGTATGCGCATTAAAGTTGAAACAGGTCGTGGTTATGTACCTGCATCAGCTCGCCGTGATGCCGAGGAAGAAGATCGTGCAATTGGCCGTTTATTGGTAGATGCCTCTTTCAGTCCTGTAGTAAGAATTGCTTATGATGTTGAGTCTGCTCGTGTAGAACAACGTACTGACTTAGACAAATTAGTTCTTGATATGGAAACCAATGGTACATTGGATCCTGAAGAGGCTATTCGTCGTGCTTCAACAATTTTAGCTGAACAGTTAGATGCGTTTGTTGAGTTAAGAGATATCACTCAAGAAGAACCAAAAGAGGAAAAACCACTGTTTGATCCTATTTTGCTTCGTCCTGTTGATGATCTTGAATTAACTGTACGTTCTGCAAACTGCCTAAAAGCAGAAGCAATACAATACATTGGTGATTTAGTACAACGTGCTGAAGTTGAGCTTCTTAAAACGCCTAATTTAGGTAAGAAGTCATTGACCGAAATTAAGGACGTTTTAGCGTCTCGTGGTTTGTCTCTAGGCATGCGCTTAGAAAACTGGCCACCAGAAAGTATCGCTGATAACGACTAGTTCGATCATCGTTTTTTAAACAGTTAAAGATAAGGATTAACTTATGCGTCATCGTCAAAGCGGTCGCCAGTTAAACCGTAATAGCAGTCATCGTAAAGCGATGTTCCGCAATATGGCAAGCTCTTTAGTTAAGCACGGCGTTATTAAAACGACTGTAGCTAAAGCTAAAGAACTACGTATGGTTGTTGAGCCACTAATTACATTGGCCAAAACCGACAGTGTTGCAAATCGCCGTTTAGCGTTTGCTCGTACACAAGATAAAGAAGTAGTAGGTATTTTATTTAACGAACTTGGTGCACGTTACCAAGAACGTCCAGGTGGTTATACTCGCATTTTAAAATGTGGTTACCGTACTGGTGATAAAGCGCCTATGGCTTATATTGAGCTTGTAGACCGCCCAGTAGTAGAAGATGCTCCTGAAGTAGTTGAAGAAGCTAGCGCAGAAGCATAATTTAGCTATTAGCTAAATTACTTTTACGCAAATAAAAAACGGAGCTTAGGCTCCGTTTTTTATTATCTAAAAAACTTCACTGGAAAATAGTTTTTTGGTGAAAAACTTGACCAATCCTAACTTTCCTCGTATAACAATTATCCCCTAGCTACATGGTATTAAAATATGTCATCACGAAATCCAATTATTGCTGTAACGGGTTCCTCAGGTGCTGGAACATCAACAACAACAGATTCGTTTAAACATATTTTCCGTACTTTAGGTATTACCTCTTCAAATGTCGAAGGCGATAGCTTTCACCGCTACTCACGCCAAGAAATGGATCTTGAAAAAAGAAAGGCGCGTGAAGAAAAACGTAATCTCAGTTATTTTGGTGATGAGGCTAATGACTTTGACGCATTGGAAAAGCTCTTTAGGGATTATTCTGAAACAGGTAAAGGTAAAATGAGGAGGTATCTTCACACCTTTGACGAGGCTGTACCTTATAATCAGATGCCCGGTACTTTTACCCCATGGGAAGAGCTCGGTGAAGGTACTGATTTACTTTTTTATGAAGGGTTACACGGTGGTGTTGCTACCGAAAAAAATGATGTCGCCAAGCATGTTGATTTATTGATTGGCATGGTGCCGATTGTTAACTTGGAGTGGATCCAAAAAATAGTTAGAGATACCAATTATCGCGGTCATAGTAGAGAAGCGGTAACTGCCAGTATAGTCCGTAGTATGGAAGATTATATTTCCTTTATAACTCCTCAATTTTCACGCACTCATATCAACTTTCAGCGTGTACCTACCGTTGATACATCAAATCCGTTTAGCGCTAAAGCCATACCTACACTTGATGAAAGTTTTGTTGTTATACGTTTTAGAGAAGGTACAAGTGTCGATTTTCCTTATTACTTATCGATGATTGATGGTGCTTTTATGTCGCGGGTGAATACTCTGGTAGTTCCAGGAGGGAAAATGGGTTTAGCTATGGAATTGTTATTAACACCACTTATTCAAAGTCTGATGTATAAAAAAAGTGAAGCGGATAAACAGTTAGACTGGATGAGTGACTTATGAAGATAGAGCTACCATCTTCATAAGTAATTATCGGCTTTAATTAATCATTAATAATAGAATAGTCATGTGTAATGTTAACGGTGTTATTAAGCATTAATGCCACTGAACAGTATTTGTCGGCAGATAAACTCACTGCGCGTTTGACATGCTTTTCATTTATATCAGTACCCTTGATAACAAAATGCAAATGAATATCTGAAAATAGCTTAGGAACGGTTTCTACGCGGGTTCCTGATATCTCAACATGACATGCTGTTAACGTTTGTCGTGCTTTCTGCAATATACTGACAACATCAACTGATGAGCATCCGCCTAATGAGATAAGAACATTTTCTAATGGGCTAGGCGCGAGTTCTCCGCCATTAGCATCTAACATAATAGTATGGCCACTCTCAGAGATACCCATAAATAATTCTTTTTCTACCCACTTTACCGTTGCTTTCATTTTAAACGTTCCAAAATATAATGTCTTATAATGCTGACAGTATATCTATATTGATAGGAAGGACGCTATTTATAATTTAAAGTATTAAAATAAAAATTATAGGATAAGAACTTGTTTCGAATGCGAGTATTTCAGGCCACTTAATCGAAGTTAAGATAAAAATTGTCGATGAATTTCACTATCAAATAGGTTCTTAATTAGTAGAGAAAATTCTTTGATAAAACTTAATTGTTCAATATTGATAGGGTTATTTACAACTCCGGAGAGTATTTCTTCTAAGTCATAAACAATGGCGTCTACTTCTCTAATGATGGTGTTTCTTTGATTAAAGGTTAATGCCTCGTTTTGAGAGCACACCGCAATTATTTGATCACTTAGTTCTTGTTCAATAACAGCCATCACCGTATCTGCCCCAAATTCTGCGTCTACTGGTTTCTCAAATAAACTTAAATGTTCTGTTAAGTATTCAATAATATGGATGTAGCCGTCAGTATCTGTAACCATAGTTGCTCAAGGTTTATGTTTTTAGATGGGTATCTACTTTACTCTTTTTGCCATTGGACAAGCAAGCAGATTAATTATTGCAACCGATATTACATCTTAAGTTATGATATTAAAATGATGGAAATATCATCAAATATAAGTGTTAATTCATTGCTAGTGATAAGAATAGTAAAAAAAATATCGAAAAGGTAGCAGTCGATAAAGTTATTTATCGACTGTTAGAATAGTTATTTAATCTTTTTTTACATGGATCGAATTACGCGGCAACATTAGTGCTCTCAAATATTTTATCTGCAGATGCTGCAACAAAGCCAGAATACAGCTTGCCATTTTCCATAGGATATCGTTTAGCGAACTCATAAAAGCAGCTCGGTATTGCGACTGTTTGGTCTGAAAACTGTACAGATACTTGATCCGCTAATGTGGATGATTGCTCAAGTTTAACACCTTCATCTCCTTTAATTTCTCCACCGGTAGTGTTTAAATAAAATCCACCCGCTTTTACTGCCTCATTCACTGCTTCAATAGTATCAAAACCGTCCAAGTGATTAATACTAACCGTGAAGTGATTTGCTCTATATCCCCAAGCAGATACCCAAGCAGCATATTCACTTTCTTGTAATAATGTTTGGTATTCTTCAAAGCTGATTTGCCAATGTGTACCAGAATATAGAAAGGCTTCACTTGTTATTAAGTCAATATCGATGTTATCAACCATTTTATGAATAATGGCTTGGGTTTTCGGTGAGAACGCTTCAACAAGTAATTCACTGATAAATACTTTTGGTAGTGTTTTATCGGCATGTTCAAAGTGCTTTGCATACAGCTTCTTAGCTTTGAATTGATATTCACCACACTCATAATAACCAAGTTTAATGAGGTGGGCAGACATTTTATCAATGTTAACTTTATCGATATTAAAAGTACGATAGGCGACATGGTCATTGATCACATCATTTCCTGTCCCCAATAATTGATGAACTTTGCTTGCTGATGGTGTTACTTCTAAGTAGTTATCCCAAATATTTGAGAATAAAGCTGCTACTTTTTGGCTATCTGTAGTCATGTGACTGTCCTATAAACTGAATAAATATTAAAAAAATTGTTTAACGAACGGCAATAACGTTTTTGAATAGAATAAATAAGCATTCAGACAAGGGTGTTTGTTAACCATTCGAATGAATGATTAGATTTGATCTATGTTTTTAAAAAAGCTGGGACGACGCCCAGCGATATTTTTTAAAGGGATATTTTGCATTGCTCTATAAAACTAAATTGATAAACCTGGGCTAAGTGTTGCAGGTAAAGATACTTTCTCTGCTTCAACTGAAGCAACAGGGTAAGCACAATAATCAGCCGCATAAAAGGCACTTGCTCTATGGTTACCACTAGCGCCAATACCGCCAAATGGTGCTGCACTACTTGCGCCAGTGATAGGCTTGTTCCAGTTAACAATACCTGCTCTGATGCGTTTAAAAAAGTGATTGTATAATTCTTCACTATCACTTAATAAGCCAGCAGATAAACCAAATGCAGTGTTGTTGGCTTCGTTAATCGCGTCATCAAAATCAGTATAACGATACACTTTAAGCAAAGGTCCAAAGTGTTCATCATCAGGCATTTCATTGATAGTCGTTACATCAATGATGCCAGGTGAGATAAAGCCTGTACCTTCTTCAAGGTGTTTCATCATCACTAATGATGTTCCACCAAGTGTTAATAGTTCTTGCTGCGCGGCAACTAAACTTAATGCTGCTTTTTCAGAAATCATTGAACCGATGAAAGGTTGTTCTTCATCGTCATAGAAACCAATTTTTATTGTTTTGGTGGCTGCAATGAGTTTAGTGATGATTGCATCGCCTTTTTCACCCGCTTCAATAAACAAACGTCGTGCACAGGTGCAACGTTGGCCTGTGGTGATAAATGCAGACTGAATAATGTCATGTACAACGGCGTCAGTATTCTCAACATTTTTTACAATTAGTGGGTTATTACCACCCATTTCAAGGGCCAATATTTTACCCGGTTGACCGCCAAACTGTTCATGTAGCAAGTGACCAGTGGTTGAGCTACCGGTAAAAAACAAGCCATCAATTTGTGGATGTTTAGCCAGTGCTTTACCAGTATCTACTTCACCTTGCACCATGTTGATTACGCCTGCAGGTAAACCCGCTTTTAGCCACAGTTTAAGTGTTTCTTCGGCTACTTTAGGCGTTAATTCACTGGGTTTAAAAACAACGGTATTACCAGCAATCAATGCAGGAACAATATGGCCATTAGGCAAATGACCGGGAAAATTGTAAGGACCAAATATAGCAACAACACCATGAGGTTTATGACGAATAAACGCTTTTGCACCTGGCATAGGGTTTTCTACTGTACCTGTTCTTTCTTGATTTGCTCTTACGGAAATATTAATTTTTCCGACCATAGCACCTACTTCGGTACGTGTTTCCCAAAGTGGCTTACCTGTTTCTTGAGCAATAGTTGTCGCAAACGCTTCTTTGTTTTCAGCGAGCAATTCAGCAAATTTAGTTGCTACAGCTATACGCGTTTCAATGCTGTGATTTGACCACGCTTCAAATGCTGTACGTGCACTTGTTACAGCGTTATCTACTTGTGCTGCTGTTGCTGTTTTACCTTGCCAGATAACTTCATTTTTAGCGGGGTTTAGTGACGTGATCTCATGACCTAAACCTGCTTGCCATGTACCGTTAATCAGTTGAATTGCATTCGACATATCTTTTTCCTCAATACTCCAATTGATCATCAACCAGAGTAGCTAAATAATTGTGTATTACTTATACCAATCGGTATTACTAGTTTTCTATAAGGCGAACCCAATCACCTTCATTTACATCTAGGGCTTTCGCCACAGACTGAGTTAGAACCACTTGGTTTGCTGTTTCGCGCAGCGATAATGGTGCCTGCACAGCTCTAAATGTACTAATTTTGGTATTGCAAATAATATATTTATTGGTGGCAGTTACATCACCAATAATGACTTGACACTTTTTGCTTTGGTTAACTGTCTTTATTGCACTTGCTTGTGCTTCAACGGTTGGGCCACCGTCAAAAATATCAACATAACCTCGTCTTGAAAAGCCTTCCGCTTCCAATAAACGTAATGCCGGAATTGTTTTTTCATGAACTTTATTAATGACTTGTTGTGCGGCTTTACTTAATAAACTGACATAAATAGGATGCTTAGGCATAAGTTCAGCAATGAATACTTTTTTGCCTATGCCTGTAAGGTAATCGGCAGTAGGAAAGTCCATTGAGAAGAAGTGCTCTTCTAACCAGTCCCAAAATGGAGAACGACCATTATCATCAGAGATACCGCGCATTTCAGCAATGACCGTTTCTGAAAAACGTTCTGCGTGTTCAGCTAAAAATAAGAAACGCATACGTGATAAAAATCGACCATTACTATTTTTACGATGACTTTCACTTAAAAATAATGTGCATATCTCAGAAGCACCCGTGTAGTCATTACATAAAGATAACGTTTCAACGGTATTGTATATATCGAGTTCACGTGAACTATGAACAACTTTACCTAAGTGATAATGATAAAATGCATCTTCTAATCCAACAGCCGCTTCAATGCCGCTAGTACCAACAACCTCTCCGCTTTCGGTATCTTCCATTACAAACAGGTAACCTTCATTTCCCGGTTGAGTAACCGTTTTATTAAACGATAGTTCAGCATGACTAATACGTTTTTTCAATAACGTTTCGTTAACAGGAAGGGAAGTAAAACCGTGTCCTGACTCAACAGCAATTCGATAAAGTGAATCGTAATCACTTTCTTGAATAGGGCGTACGATGATCATAGATGCTTCTCAATGAATAATAAAAGTTGTCTGCCAATGAGTTTTAATTGCAGCGCTATTCGAATATAAACGCTGCGTAAGATATTGGTTTGACATAAAGTAATGCTTATAGGTTTAGCGATTAGCTGGCTATTTTAGCAACCGCTTTTTCAAAAAGAGCTAAACCTGCAACGATGTCTTCATCTGGAATTACTAAAGATGGAGCAAAACGGATAATATTTGCGCCCGCAACTAAAGTCATCACGCCTTCAGCCATTGCCGCATTTAAAAAGTCTTTTGCTTTACCTTGATAGGCTTCAGTCAATACCGCGCCAATTAATAAACCTTTGCCACGAATTTCTGAAAAAACATTATATTTAGCATTTATTGCATTTAAGCCATCAATGTATAATAGGGCTTTAGTTTTTACACCATTTAATACTTCAGGCGTATTTACTACGTCAAATGCCGCTTCACCAACAGCACAAGCCAATGGGTTGCCGCCGTAAGTACTACCATGTGTACCAATCTTTAGATGTTTAGCGATATCGGTTGTAGTGATCATTGCGCCAATAGGGAAACCACCGCCTAGTGCTTTAGCTGTTGTTAAAATATCTGGTACAACATCTAGCCCCATGGAAGCAT
>JABSOX010000125.1 GCA_013215655.1 Colwellia sp. | reverse complement strand
GACGGTGTATGGACACCTCATACTTTATTACCACCAACACCTTTAGATCAACATACTACCGTGTCTTTCCAAACTGATTTTGGTGAAGTTGGCGGTATTCCAGGTGTTTGGGTGATTGACCCAAGTAACTTCCGTGATCCAAGAGCATTTCATGAACAAACCTTTGGTAACGTAAGACGTACCGATAATGGCGGTAGAACATACGATGTCGGTATGGATGAAACAACGTACTTCTTACAAGCGAATTTTGAAATTGATGCGCTAACCGGTAACATTGGTATGAAAGTTGTTGAAACTGACCTTTATGTTAAACAAAACCTGATTGGCCCTAACCTACCTCATTCAGGTTTAGGTCCAGATATTGGTGATGCGGTAACAGAGCGTAGTTATACGGATTATTTACCATCAATTAACTTAGCGTATGCAGCGACAGAAGAGATTGTATTACGTGCTGCATGGTCTAAAAACATGCAAGCCTTAAACCTTTCACAATGGGGTGACGGTAAATCAGTGGGTACAGTATTTAACAATGACTGTGGTTGTATGCGAGTAGTCAACGGTACACTCAATGGTAACCCAGATTTAGACCCATGGCGCTCTGATAACTACTCACTGTCTGCTGAGTGGTATACTGGTGATGCGTCAATGGCCTATGTTGCTACATATGGCATTGATATTGAAAGCTTTACTGAACCTGGCACCGTGATGATTGATGAGCCTGATTCAGATGGTGTTCGTCGTGGTCCTCATCCTTTTACCATTCAACAACAAGGTAAAGGTGGTGATATCCAAGGTTTCGAAGTCGGCACAAAAGTGGCTTTCAGTGATTTCTTAGGAACAGACAGTATTCTTGCTAATGTTGGTTTAGACGCTAACTATACGTATACAAAAAGTTCACAAGAAGCCGTAGATCACAATGGTGATGACTTGCCATTTGTGGGCATGTCAAAAAACACCTACAACTTTGTTTTATGGTATGAGCAAGAAGAGTTCTCGGCACGTATTGCCTATAACGAACGTAGCCCTCGTTTACATACCGCAGGTACTGGCGGCACAGGACTTCAACCACTTTACCAAGATACTTACGCACAAGTTGATATTAACTTTACGTACAACTGGGATGAGAACATCAGCGTTTATTTAAATGGTGCTAACATCTTTGAAGAATACCAACAAACGTATATCGGTTTTAAATCGCAAAAAGCGTTCCAAAACGTATATGAAGCACGTTGGACAGTGGGTACTCGTGTAACTTTCTAATCATTAGAAAATTACCGATGTTACACATGTAACAACACAAAGCCGATACAATAAAACTGTATCGGCTTTATTTTTAATTCATTGTTTTTACAGTAATAAATACCTTTTGCGGCTTTGACCTAGATCAAGTATCATCATACACACTCGTGTTAATTTAGTTTAAATGTTTAACTTTTATCCAACTCAGTATATAGTCAATGAAAGCGCTTACATTTTATTGTTATGATTTTCAATTGGTGATAAATAGATATGACAACAAAACAAAAAGTAAAAAAAATAGTAATTGTCGGCGGTGGTACTTCAGGTTGGATGACAGCTGCGACATTAAGTAATCAGTTTAAAAATAAAGCTGTAGACATTACCTTAATTGAATCCAGTGCCATGGGTACGATAGGTGTGGGTGAAGCAACCATTCCGACATTGCGACGTTTTTATAGCAAGCTTGGATTTTCCGATATTGACATACTTACAGCCACCAATGCCACCTGTAAACTAGGTATTGAATTTAAAGGGTGGTCAGGCGATGACAGTTCTTTTATTCATCCCTTTGGCCTATTTGGCCAAGAAGTGAACCACATTCCATTTCATCATTATTTTAATAAGTTAAAACAAAACGGCGATGCAACACCATTTTCCGATTATTCTTTAGGTGTGAATTTAGCCAAGAACAATAAATTCTTCCAACCCTCCACAAAGCCAAAAAATCAATTGGAAATTTTTGATTGGGCACTTCATTTTGACGCAGGTTTGTTTGGTAACTTAATGCGAGATTACTCTGTAGCTAATGGCGTTAAAGTAATCGACAGCAAGATTTATCAAGTTGATTTAGCGAAAGATGATGGTGCAATTGAGTGCTTACACCTTGAAAATGGTGAAACCGTTATTGGTGATTTATATATCGATTGCTCAGGTTTCAAAGGCTTGTTAATCGAGCAGGCGATGAAAACAGGTTATGACGATTGGAGTCATTATTTGGTTTGTGATACTGCAGTAGCGGTACAAAGTGAATTAGTGGGTGATCCTATTGCTCGTACCGTGTCTCATGCACAAAAAGCGGGTTGGCAATGGCAGATCCCTCTGCAAACTCGTATGGGTAATGGCATTGTTTATAGTAGTCAATTTATCAATGAAGATGAAGCCATCTCTGCAATGTTAAGTAATATTAAAGGCAAAACCACCCAAGAGCCTCGTTCATTCTCTTTCACTCCCGGACGTCGTAAGAAAGCATGGAATAGAAACTGTATTGCCGTTGGTTTAGCTTCTGGATTTTTAGAACCATTAGAAAGTACCAGTATTGCACTCGTGGAAACGGCTATCGAAAAAATAGCTTCATTCCTCGAAGACTTAGAATATAGTCAAGAAGAAGCAGACAAATTTAACGATGCCATGGGACAAGAATATGAACGGGTTCGAGATTTTATAATTTTACATTATAAATTAAATGGTCGTACAGATTCACCTATGTGGCAACACTGTCGAGACTTAGCAATACCACAAACACTTACTGATAAAATAAATGCTTTTAAAACGAATGGCGAACAGCTGCGTTTACCTTGGGAGATATTTGGTAATGATAGTTGGTTAGCTATTTATAATGGCCTTAACTATACACCTTCTTCCTATGATAGGCGTATTGACAAGTACTCAAATGAGTTCCTTAGCGAACAATTAACCCAAATGCGCAATGGCATAGAAAATACGGTAAATAATGCTCAAACACACGCCGACTTTCTTAGACAAAATTGCGGATTTAAAGGATAAATGATGAAACCGACAAAAAATCCAATACAGAAAATGGTTATTGTTGGTGGGGGCACTGCTGGCTGGATTGCTGCAGCCACTATTGGCAATATTTTTAAAAATACAGAGCTTAAAATAGAATTGGTTGAATCTGATGACATCGGTATTGTCGGTGTTGGCGAAGCAACTATTCCGCCACTAATCACTATACTAGAAAGCTTAGGCGTTGATTTAGTTGATTTTATCAAAGAAACTCAAGCCAGCTTTAAACTAGGTATCAAATTTGAAGATTGGAAAGATGTCGGTGAGTCATACTTCCACCCCTTTGGCACGGTGGGGCAAAAAATAAACGGTTATGATTTCTACCAATGCTGGTTAAAAGCGCAAGCCGAAGGTGACGATACGCCTTTAATGGCACATTCGCCTGAATCCGTTTTATCTGATCAAGGAAAGTTTTTCCTCCCACATGAAGCGCAAAATACGCCTTTAGCAAGAGCCTTTTACGCATTACATTTAGACTCTGCTTTAGCTGGGAAGTACTTAAGAAAATTTGCAGAAAAGATTGGCGTCATCCGCACCGAAGGAATGGTTAAACAGGTAAAACAACATGATAATGGCGACATCGCCAGTGTTATCTTAAAGAGTGGACAAGAAATATCTGCAGACTTTTTCATCGATTGCTCTGGTTTTAAAGGCTTATTGATAGAGGAAACACTAAAGACAGGTTATGAGTCGTGGGCACATTATTTACCTTGCAATAAAGCGGTAACGGTACAAACAAAGAACGTTGGTGATACCCTGCCCTATACCATATCAAAAGCACAACCAGCGGGTTGGATGTGGAAAATACCATTACAACACCGTACCGGCAATGGTTACGTTTATTGTGATAAATATGTTAGTGATGAACAAGCTAAACAGACACTTTTAGACAACATAGATGGCGAACCTTTAATGGAGCCAAGAACCATTCCATTTACTACCGGGATGCGCAATAAGTCCTGGGTCAATAACTGTCTCTCGTTAGGTTTAGCGCAGGGTTTTATTGAGCCTTTGGAGTCAACCGCAATTCATTTAGTCTCAAAAACCATCGCATTTTTTATCCGCATGTTTCCTACCAAAGATCGCAATCAAACAGTGATTGACGAATATAATCACGTTGTTCGTGCTGATTATGAAGAAATTCGTGACTTTCTTGTTTTGCATTATTGTAAAACATCAAGAAACGATAGCGAATTTTGGCGTTGGTGCCAAGAGATGGATATTCCAGCAACATTGCAAAGAAAACTTGATTATTTTCAAGCTTTTGGTGGTTTAACTATTCGTGATGAAGAATTGTTCCAGTCAACCAGTTGGTATGCTGTTCTTGACGGTTTAGGTGTCAAACCCGACAACTACAATCCAACATTGGATATCTGGGAGTCGGAAAAACTCAAGAAAATTTTAGCTGAAGGAAAACAAGGCTTGATTAATATTACCAAGCAGCAACCTTCTCATGATGAGTTTATAGAGAAATACTGTAAAGCAGCTAAGTAACTGAAAAATTATTAAGAGAGACAAACATTATGGCAGATGCAATTAGAAAGATTGTTATTGTTGGCGGCGGTACAACCGGTTGGATGGCAGCAGCGAGTTTGTCACGTTATGTTGCAGATAAAGAAATATCCGTAACGCTAATAGAGTCACCTGATATTGGTGCGGTAGGGGTTGGTGAAGCCACCATTCCTAATATTGTTGCTTTTAATAAAGAATTAGGTATTGATGAAGTAGAGTTAATCAAAGCAACACAAGCCACCTTTAAACTTGGCATTGAATTTAAAGACTGGCACAAAAAAGGCGAGCGCTTTTTCCACCCTTTTGCGGACTACGGCCTTAAAATTGATAACGTAGAGTTTCATCATTATGTCAACCGTATGAAAGCCGAAGGGTTAGATGTTAATTTGCAAGACTATAGTTTTGCCTGTGCGCTTGCAAAAGAGGGTCGCTTTGCACAACCCAACGCAGGACCTCAATCACCATTAGCCGATTACTCATATGCTTATCATTTCGACGCAAGCTTATACGCTAAGTTTTTAAATAAATTTTCAGTACAAAATGGAATTAAACATATTTCGGCAAATGTGTGTGCAGTGAACTTAAATAATGACTCAGGCTTTATCGAGTCAGTCACTTTAGACGATGGTCTTAAGATTGAAGCAGATTTATTTATCGATTGTTCAGGCTTCAAAGGACTTTTGATTAATGGTGCCATGGGCGTTGGTTTAACTGACTTAAGTAAATGGTTACCTTGTGACCGAGCTGTGGCCATTCAAACAGAGCTTGTTGACGAGCCTACTCCATATACTATTGCATCGGCGAGAGATGCAGGGTGGCAATGGTGTATTCCTCTGCAGCACAGAATGGGTAACGGCTATATTTATAGTAGTCAGTTCTGTGATAACCAAATGGCACAAGATGAATTGTTAGCCAATATCAAAGGTAAAGCCATTAACGATATCCGTCAATTTGACTTACCTTTGGGCGCACGTGAAGTGATATGGCATAAAAATTGTTTTGCTTTGGGACTTGCCGCTGGTTTTCTTGAGCCGTTGGAATCATTAGGACTATCATTAATTCAAACAGCACTAACAAAACTCTATACCTTCTTTCCAGATAAATCCTTTAATCAACATGATATCAAGGAAGTAAACCGCCTACATAACACTGAAATAGAGCGTATTGTCGATTTCTTAGCATTACATTATAAACTAACAAGTCGCGACGATACTGAGTTTTGGCGTTACTGCCAAAACATGCCGATTTCTGACTCATTAGCACATAAAATCGAAGTATTTAAGAGCCAAGGCCATATTGTTCAATACGATCATGAGTCATTTGAAGAGGCAAGTTGGCTGAGTATGTATCATGGTTTTAATGTCAATCCACGACGTTTCGATGTTCGAGCCAAGAACATCAACATTGATACTGTTGAAAAAAATCTGCTGCAAATGAAAAACTCAATGCAAAGTGCAGCAAAACAAGCAATGAGCCATCAAGAATTCATTAATAAACACTGTCGAGCCGTTTGTGACATATAAAAGCTAAAATCAAATAGAAAAGTATCAAAACAGGTTAGAAAAGTGTATCTATTGACGGTGAATTAGCATCAAAATGGCTATATAGAGATATATAACAATTTTCAAAAGAATTAGAAACTTAATTTAACTTTATTGGTCTTACTCCACAGGTAATAATCATTGTATATCTATATTATTTATCTAAAAGTTTTAAACGGTTTATTTAATTTGACTATCGACTGTTCATCCTTGGTCACGTTGAATGAAGATGAGAGCATTTAATTCGACTTTCCTGCTCACATTTAGGCTGGCGTTATAATGACGCCAGCCTTTTCTTTTTTAGAGCCAAAAGAGTTTAGCGTTCGTGCTCAAACAAATCAAAAATCAGCTACACAACCACTACCATTTTCAAGAAAACGTTGCGTTTGACCATTTAATTTGAACTCTAATAACGCTAAATTAATATCATCAAGTAAAGATCGCCATTTTGCAGACTTAGTGCTCAGCGCAAAATACAAATGATTATATTTAAGTTCAGGTTTCACATCTTCGACACCATCAAGCAATGCCTGTTTATTGCTATTGGATAAGGTTGAATAATTGACACTATAACGAAATACTTTGGGGTCACCAATGATCAAATCAACGCGTTTACCAATGAGTAGTTTCATCAGCTGTAATTCATCAACAGCACTAACAACATCGAATAATTTTGCGTCCATCATCGCATCAAATTCAGGAGTATTTTGATAACCTCTAACCACACCAATAAGTTCTCCTTTTAAACTGCCCAAATTTCCATCAAAGGTTGTTTTTTCTCCTTTTCTTTTTAAAAAAGAAATATTGCCTCCGGGAAATTGATTTGAAAGCACTAATAATTCACTACGCTTTATCCCTTTAATAACATCGGAAGGTGCTGAGCCTTCAATAAAGTATTCAGGGAATAATATATCCATCTCCCCTTGCTCGACCATTTTTACCGAACGTGCCCAAGGATAGAAATGAATATTAACTTGATAGCCTTTACTTACCAACAGCGCAACGGTTAATTGGAAGACCCAACCTTTATTGCAAAGACCTTCACCAATATATGGCGGCCAATCAAGGGTCGCTAAGTTAATAATATTTTGTGAAGAACGATTAAATTGATAACCACTTTTAGTCTTTTTACCTGTAATACTCTTTTTTTCATTACCGAGAGTATATTCAACAACGATTGATGTATTTTCAGCTTGGCTAGGAACCATAATAATAAAATTAAGACACAAAGCGATGCCAATCAATAACAACAAAGATTGAAGTAATATCTCTCCTTTAAATGGATTAAACATATCATTGCACCTTCAATAAATTCACTGTTGCTATAGTTAAAAATCAAAACTTCGTGAAATAGTAAACAGCAGTTTTGTATCACCATAATCATCCAAATCCGTACCATGTAGTCCCAATGAAAAATCGATGTTTTGTAGTGAATAATAAGCGGTAATATGAGCATGAATGTAATCTTTATCCGCTTCTTGCCATTGCCATTTATTTGTATCCATACTTATCGATTTATCAATACTCATCATCAAGGAAATGTCATTATTAATTTGAAAGCTATGGTCTAACATCAACACATAGTGCCCTGCATCGGTACCAAAATAGTCGGGAGCATACCAAATATTAAAATTTAAATTTTGATAATTAAATTTTACGAAACCTTCAGAAAAATCAGCCTGAGAGCTAGGTTCAACGCCATGGAAAGTATAATGAGATATACCTGCATCTATTGTTAGAGCATTTTTATTTGTATAAGCATAACCGGCATAAAAGTCAGCTTCAAAATTACTGCCATCAACAAAGTCGATATTAGATACCCAAGTACCAAAATAACCACCAGACCTTGTTGATTTGGTAATACTCGCCTGCAAGGCCGGTTTTTCATCAGTCAAACTGACACCATTAAACAGATAATCACTCACTGCGGTTGTTGTCACCGACCAATCAGCACAAGTTTGATAGGAATTGAAGAGCATAGTAAATAGAAGAGTTGTTTTGCAAAGAGTATTCATATCACTAAGATAATTGACCGTTAATGAATAAAGTATAGACGATGATTCTTCAGTCAAAACATTGGCATAAATCATTTAATTAATAAAACAGGTGAGTATGACATTTCTCAAATTAACTCTACCCCTTTATTTTATTAGCAACTTACAACTTTTATTTTAAAACCATAGTATTAGGTACAGTTATTGCTTTATTCGTTGCACTCACTTTACTCATTAAAACGAATGTAAAAATGATTAAAAAACTATCTACCTTAGCATTACTAATTTCCTGTTCATTATATGCTTCAGATCAATCAGTAAATGAATATACAGGAAAAATATCAAATATATTTAGCGGCAAAACCGATACCATCAAAGTCGGCATTGTTCGCGAAGAAGGTAACGATCTTGAATGTGATTTACAAGATAACTATCAATGGCCACTAACATTTGAAAGAGGAAATAGTTATTCAGAACAATGGTTTGATGTTTTAAATTTAGTCCGTCGTACCCAAGAAACTATTCGTATCGGTTATACACCAAGCACAGATAGTAGTTGCGCAATCGAATACCTAGCATTATTAAAAGGTGATGGTAGATCATCGGGTGACGACCCCGTCGGTGATTCACTATCTCGCAATGGTAAATATGGCAACATCGCCTTAATTTTCACCAATAACCTTACTGAAAGTAGTTATAGTGCCAGTGATTATCGCGGTCAAGATACTCCTGCGGCTGCATTTGATGGTCATACATGGCAAGAGCAAATAGAAGAAGATTTAGGCTCGGTCATTAACCGTGGTATTTGGTTAGTCGAAAAAGACAAAAAAGATAAAGATATTAAGTATTGGCTACAAGTTGAATTTGAAGAAGCCATTAATGTTACGGGTTTTAGAGTATTAGTTAATGCCAGATCCGTTGAACTGGGTCGTAGTCCAAGAAGCATCAAAATATTTGCATCAAGTGATGGTGAAGATTTTGTTGAACAAGGATCCTACAGTCTTTCAAAGTCTGTTGATCAACGGGCGAACTTACCAGAAAAAGTTGAATTAAAATACTTCCGGATAGAAATTGTAACCAACTATGGTGATGCATTTATTGAGATAGATGAATTAGAGATTTATTCAGATTAATGTTAAAGCAAGTAGCGATAGTTTTTACGTTATCGCTACTTATACCCGTTCCACTTGAAGATGCAGTTTCAGAGCTAAGCTAGGAAATCAGATCAAGGCGCGATACGAAGTTAATGGTTATTCCCTTATCAAGTATCACAACGATGAACTGGTTTTCTAGCTTAGCTCCCTACGGGC
>JABSOX010000124.1 GCA_013215655.1 Colwellia sp. | reverse complement strand
TTTTTGCCATAAGCTTCGAAAGCAGAAACAATATTTAAGTCTTCCCCTTTCCATTTTCCTGCTTTGATAGTACCGCCATAAACCAAGATGGCTGGACGATTTAAACGCGCCAAAGCAATCATAGCCCCAGGCATGTTTTTATCACAACCGACAATTGGCACAATGGCATCATAATACTGAGCGCCAGCAACCGTTTCGATAGAGTCAGCAATAATATCACGAGAAACCAATGAATATTTCATGCCCTCAGTGCCGTTAGAAATACCATCACTCACACCGATGGTGTGAAAAATCAAGCCCACCAAATCAGCCGCTTTTACACTGGTTTTTACCTGTTTAGAAAGGTCATTTAAGTGCATGTTGCATGGGTTTCCTTCCCATCCGGTAGAAACGATACCCACCTGCGCTTTTTGCATATCTTCTTCGGTTAAACCAATGGCATATAGCATGGCTTGTGAAGCAGGTTGTGATTCGTCTAAAGTGATTGTTTTTGAATACTTATTAATTTCTGACATTGGCTTAGTGTTTTGGTCTGTTAATGTCCTACATCATAGAATTTTATCTTAAATAAAACTAGCAGAAAACTGGCATTTTTTCTTCTGATATATAACAAGAACCTATGACTTAAAGGTGAATAACTCCGTTTTTATGGGATGACTACATAATTGGTAATTTTATTGAATTAAACCAGTGCCCATACTCGTCCCATTCTGCCAGCAACATTATAGAAATCCGCTAGTCGAAAGATTAGCGGATTTTTTCGTTTTGAATTTGATACTTTGAATGGTAACGGGAATAAGAAGTTTTAATATATAATATTCGGCATATGCACTCATCATTGATTATTTATCACGGAATTCACATGAATTTAGAACAAGCTTTATTGGTAATAGGTAATGCACAAGACAACGAATTACCTATTGCAGGTCTCGAAGTGGTTAAAGCAAATTGGTCGGAATTTTATCCTGAATTAGAACGGTTGATAGATCAATTTATCACAGATGATACCTCGTTAACCGACGAGCAGCAGGCCATTTTATTTTTTGGTACTTTATTATTAGCTGAATTAAAATATTCTCCAGCGTTAGAAAAGTGTTTGCAGTTATTCGCACGTAGCGATACGTGTTTAACACCTCTTGAAGGGGTTTTTGGCGATGCACTCACTGAATTAACTCCGACCTTATTTTATAATGTGGTCGATGGTAATACACAAGCTTTGTGTAATTATATTGTTGATGGTCATCAAGCGATGTATTGCAAAGCATCGGCTATTGAAGCTGTATTCGCTCAGTACGAAGCGGGTATTATTGATGAATTCATATTAAGTGCACATGTTACTCGATGGATAACTGTATTTTCGGCTTTACCGAGTTCAATCAATAGCTTTTTAATTAGCGCATTAGCCGATTCTTGCATTGAATATCAACTTGATAATTTTAAATCTCAGTTTGTTGCATTAGGTGATAAAAATGTATTTGATGAAGACAGATTTAAATATGACGAAGTAAAAGTATGGCATAGGGCAGGTACGCCTAAGTTGATTGAATCCGGCATGATTCAAAGCCAATTTAATGTTGTTGATACCTTAAGTGCTTGGGCTGATGATGACTCAGAAGATGAAGAACTCGATAGTCTGGTAAATGAAGATTTTGATGACTTTGCTTCGTTAATGGAGGAAGGCGGTTTATTGGCTAATATACTTTACGACGAAAATACAATTTTAGAGAACAGTGTGCCCGTTAGTTCATTACCTACGGCTGGCCGCAACGATCCTTGTCCGTGTGGCAGTGGCAAGAAATATAAGAAGTGTTGTTTAAGGTAGGTCTGTAAGCTGGTATTGCCAATTGAGCTTTATCAGTGAGGCAGCTACATAGTCATAACTACATAGACAAAATATGCTTCAAATCTACTTCGTGAGGAGAATAATATCCTTATGAATAAAATTCGCTAATCGAGAGGTTAGCGGATTTCGGTTAAATCCCTTCAAGTTTTTTGAGTAAGCGTTAGAACGATCATTTAAAGCGAAATAAACCATATACATGAAAATCTTTTTACTGACCCATGAACGTGAATTGCATCGAGCAACCAATACTGGCGCTCTTGCTTTAGATGATTCTAATGAGATTGTTGAACGTATACTGTGGCAAAGAGTAAACCCTAATAAAGGCCTCATTAGACTAATAGAAAATAATGACGCGGTATTATTATATTCAAAAGGAGAGTCATCATCGTCGGCATTTTCATCGACAAGAATTGAAGAATATGAAAACATTATCATTATCGATAGTACCTGGCAGGAAGCCAACAAAATATTTAACCACAGTGCTTATTTAAAAAATGCTCCACAATTCACCTTGAAAACGACCAATGATTCTTTATACAAACTGAGGGCTAATCAACCTAAAGGGGGTCTATGCACCATTGAATGTATAATCGAAGTATTAATACTTAAAGGCAAAAACAAAATGGCAGCAGAATTATCATTAAAGTTTGCCCAATTTAATGGCTAAAACTTCACAAACAAAAGCACAAATACAAACATAAACAATATTGCTGAATAAGTTTAGCAATCACAGTATAATAGCGGCGATATTTTCTAAGGTATCAATTAACGGTATTTATCCAAAGGTAGTAAAATCGAACATGGCAGAGCCAAAATTCACCCCGAACTAATCATCACGCAAGTTCCCCTCACTGAAGGCAATACTGCTGTTTCACTTACACTTGAGTCACTAATACCAGAGTCGATAACGTCAGAATTAATAACGAATGATTCAATAAAAAAGGCTACATCGTTTGTTCGGAAAAGCAGTAACGACATTAATGAAGTCTCGCCGAAAATTGTACTTGCTACGCTTAATGCAAGGTTCTTTCACACCAGTTTGGTTTACCTAAACATAATTAAGTAGAACATTGTATTTTGCGTAATATTCACAATCACCACTTTGTTGACTAAATCTATTAGCTGAAATTAGTCAAAGTTAGGTGCGCTTTCGATATGTATGCAGACATAATTGTTAGAAAGGCGATTTACACCTTATTTTCAAAGCAGAAGTGAATAGTAGTTTAGTTAAATTTTCGCAGTTTCATCTTCTCTTAGTTATGTAATATCAACTTCATGAACTATTATAGTATAAGCCCTGCATCAGCTTAATTATGCTCGTGTATACTTTTAATAATCAGCTCGCGTAACCACCGATGTCCAGAATCATGCTCAAAATGTTTATGCCAAAGGAGTACATATGCACCAGAATTAAACTCAATGGGAATATTGAGAACATGCAACTTAAAACTTGCCGCCAATTTGGCAACATGTCGAGCTGGAGCGCATAAAATCAAGTCACTTTGTTCACACAAACTCATTGCACTATAGAAGTCAGGCATGTCAATGGCTATATCACGATGACGTTTTTCCATTTTTAAAATTTCATCAAGTAACCAATGCTCCGTTCCCCCCAAAGAAACGTGGATATGGCGGTGTTGCAAAAAGGTGTTAATATTCCATTTTTGGCTTAATGCTGGATGGTCTTCTCTTACTAGGCATAGAGAGTGATCACGTAGTAGTTCTTGATGATTGAGTTCTGGCGGAATATCCTTCATATGTATAGGTGAACGTCTGTCCCACTCTCTGCAGGCTATACCCATATCAATTTCACAATTTAGTAGTTCGTCTAAACTGTTGCTGTTCCATGTTTTAGTTTTCAAACGAATACTAGGCGCTTGAGTTAATAGATTCGGCATAAAGAATGGAAATGTTAATGAATATGCTGTATCCAACATGTGAATATGAAATTGACGTTGGCTTAATGCTGGCTCAAATACCACGGGCCGAGTGAGTTGTTCTAGCTGCTGTATAATTTGACGTAATTGTGGTGCTAACTCAAGTGCCCGTGGAGTTGCTTTTAATCCTTGAGCTGTTCGTTCAAATAGCTGGTCACCGAACATACCTCTTAGTCTAGCAAGATGTTTACTCACCGCTGATTGGGTAAGATGCAAGCGATTAGCTGTGGCGGTGACATTGAGTTCTTCTAAGAGAATCTCTAAAACTTTCAATAAATTTAGATCAAGTTTATTCAATTTCACATTCCCATATGGAATAATTGACATAACAATAATTCATTTCTGCTCATAAGACCAATATCATATACTGTATTTTCCTAATTATTGGAGATACAAATGACGAATAGAAATCTTTTTCCATTGCTTATGTTGATGGTTATTTTTAGTCCGCTAGCTATAGATATATTTCTGCCCGCATTACCTAATATGGCGCAAAGTTTTTCAGTACCTCTACCTAAAATGCAGTGGAGTATTACAGTATTCCTGTTGAGCATGGGAGTTGGTCAATTGCTTAGTGGACCTTTAGCAGACCGTTATGGCCGACGACCAATTGCGATAAGCGGGGTTATTATATATTGTGTGTCTTCAATATTGTCCGCATTCTCCAATAGCCTTGAGTTCTTCTTAATTTTTCGCATAGCTCAAGGCTTCGGCGCTTGTGCTATCGTTGTCACTGCTTTTGCCTGTGTGCGTGATCGATATGATCCGTTGCAAAGTGGTGTTATGTATAGCTATCTCAATAGTGCAATTTGTTGCATTCCAGCACTTGCACCGTTACTAGGAAACATACTGACAGCGCAATACGGCTGGCGTAGCAATTTCGAATTTATGGCGTTCTATGCAGCTTGTGCAGGGGTCATCATTGCTTTTATTCTACCAGAAACTCGTCCAAGCACTACTGTTCGACATAAAAAGCTGATAACAATAAAGAGTTTCACTTCAATCATTATACATCCAGTATTTTTCTTCAATGCTATTGTGGTTATGTTAACAATGGCGATAATTCTTGCTTATGTAAGTAGCTCTCCGGCTTGGTTAATGGTTCATTTGGGGCAGAATCAACAAACATTTGTATTTTGGTTTAGCTTAAATGCAGCAATAAACATTGTTGCCTGTTTCTTTGCTCCAAAAGTATTGATAACGCTAGGTGTAAGAAAAACAATTGGATTGGGTATGGGGATATTACTTGTTGCCGGTTTGTTAATGTTTGCCTTACTAGACTGGAATAATTCAATTGGCTTTATGCTGCCCGTGATGATTAGTTCTATAGGGATTTCATTACTGATGGGGTCGTGCTCAGGCCAGGCATTATCCCCATTTGGTAATAATGCGGGAACGGCTTCTGCTTTATTAGGGTTTATCCAAATGAGCGGAGCTGCCATTCTAGTATCACTATTACAATTACTTCCATTAAATGTACCTGAGCAATTCGCATTGCTAACCCTCATGCTTTTGCCCGTCTATGTCCTATGGAAGTTACCAAAAATAAAGAAAATATTATATAAGGTAGCTGTCGAACAGCCTTTAACTTAATAATGCTACCAAATGACCTGGCTCCATAACAATGACCTGTATTTCGTTGTTCATTTGTTAAGTAATAAAGTGGCATTATTGACGTTAGCTGAAAAGTATTAGCAATATGTTTTTTAATAAATATGTCACAGACTTTTAAATATCTCGGCCGCAAACGACCGAGTTTTAAAAAGAGTCACTTCATCGCATAGCGATAAAGTATATAAATATTCAAAAATATATTTTGAACCAAACGACAAGAAACTTCTCCGAAGTTCCTTGTACAGAATAACATAAACAGGGTCCCCCCTGTTGACACTATCCAGCACGGGGGCAAGCCCTGAGATTTACGCTCCGCTAGTTAAATTATTGCCCATATTCAAATGGTAGGGTTAACTTACTTAGAGATCATTGAAAAATGTATAAGCTAATACTGAATAATTCAGTGTAAGTACAGAAAACTAACAACTCCTCAGTACTCATGAATTTACGTTTATAATGTAAAATCAAATCTAGTTTTAATATCAGACAAAGGCTTGACTAATTCGGCATATTTCCATTGTGAAAGGGCTTTTATTGAGGCTTTTTCAAACATACCTTTCGGAGTCGATTCCATTATTTTTATGTTGTCGACCGAGCCATCAGTGTTAACCGAAAACGACATGGTCACGCTACCTTCTATCTTTTCGTATACAGCCTGTTTCGGCCAAATTGGTTCAACATGGGTGAGTAATTCTCGCCCTCTTGTTTTAATCTTATTTTTTAATGCTTTGACTTGATCTTGCTTGGTTAACTCTCTTCGTCCGTGATAGTCATTCATAACTATATGGTTAACCATACCATTATCTGCTAAGTGAACTTTAAAACTTCTATTTGTTTTCGGTGTAAACCAGCGATTTTCAGTGGTTTTAAATACCTCTGTTTGAATAGTTGAGTTCCCCCAGTGATAGCATATTTCTTCCGCGCAAGGTTCAATGAAAAATTCTGTACCTCCTGCTAACTTATAACGTCCTATTAATGCATTCGTTTCATTTTGAGTTGAATTTATAATCGAATAAGCAGGACGTTTTAGAGCAAGTTTTGATAATTCATTATTTTGTTTGGCTTTGATATTTTCTATCCACTGTTTATGAGCACTGGTGCGAGTGTAATACTCTTTAACACCATACAAACCTTCACCGTCATTGTTATCTCGTTGATGAGAGCTAACCCCTGCCACTTTTAATCCTGTTGGCGTATTGATAAAAGCTGGGCCGCCACTATCGCCAGGACCACTAATTCCTTCTAATGCAAGTGCGTTGTTTTGAGGAGAGTCAAAGTCGAAGGTTATCCATAAGCCTTCGGCGCTTTCAATAATATTTTCGGCATGGTTCAATACGTCTGTAGAATCGGTAATACCGACCTGTCCGTTGCCAATATCTCCTCGTCCGACAAACCAAACATGCTGATCTTTTTCATCAGCCAAGGTGTAGACACTTGTACTAGCAACGTTTAAAACAAGACGGTCAAGTTTCAATAATGCTATGTCATGGCTTAAGTTGTCTTTGTTATATTCAGGATGTTCAATGATAAATTCGACATAGTACTTTTGTTGATTGATGATTATTTCTTGCTTACCCGGCATATATGATGTGCCATGTGCAGCTGTTAATATCCATTGTGGGGCAATGAGTGTTCCTGTTAAGAAATTTAAATCTATAACGCTCGCATATTGAGCCTGCTTTACTTGGTATTTATCAGGTTTAATATCGTGTCGCATGACAATAGCGTTACTATAAAAAGAGAATAAAAGTGATGATATAGTTATGCTTGCTAAAAGTTTCATGTATACCTTAATGGTTTATTTATTTATTTACAGGAAGGCTTTATCATTGAAATAACAAAACAAAGCTACTAATTAGCACTTAATAAGTTATAACTTTTGACTACCCAAATTATACCCGCGATTTAAGCTATTGAAAAATATGACCATTGACACCAATAATCAATCAAATGAGATATTAACAGTTTCTCAATTAATGCAGGCACCATTTGCGACAGGGTCACTTATTGTTAATTTTAGCCAAAACCAAGTAACACTCAACGGCGAAGAATTAATTTTACAACCTAAGGTTTTAGAGCTACTTATCATTCTTTGTGCGGCTAATGGTAAAACGTTAAGCAAGCAAGAACTTATTGATACACTATGGGCTGATACAGTTGTTGGTCCAGATTCGTTAGCAAATACCATGACTAGACTTCGAAAAATACTAAAGGATGATCCAAAAAAACCAGTATTCATTAAAACCGTGCAGCGTAAAGGGTATTTATGGCTTCCCAGTGTAATGAACATAAAAAAAGATAATAAACCATTTAATATCAAAAGATTATCTTTAATGGCGAGTGCCTTATTAATGGGAGTTTTACTCTATTTTTTGACTCTACCAGAACAAGAACCAGCCAATTTTCCATTTCCTGATTTATCAATCCAAAAATTGGATGAGGGAGGATACGAAATTCAAGTTGGCATTGAAGGGAAACTCACAAAGAAGAAAAAAGCAGCCATGCTCGCAGAATTAAAGCGTATTACCGGAGAAGAGCACTCTGATATGGAATTTACTGTTGATGAAATAGTTCCTGCTTGTATTAATAAAGCGATTGAAAACAATGAAAAACAGCACTGTGAAAAGAATAAAAATAAGTAGTGATGACCCTCGATTTACTTTCCTTTTAGTCGTTTATTATTTATGTACTATGGATAAAAAAACCTAACCCTAAGTATAGTTTGACGCATATTCTCAAATGTCTGTTGTGGCAATAGTTAGCTTTTAAAATCAAACCAGCAATGTCCCCTTTTAGCTGAAGCGGAAGGTTTATGATTATCACTGCTAGCTTCCCCTGTGCGCACAAAGTGATCGTTAATTTTGTTCTATCTCGACAACTTCTGAGTCAACCTCAATATCAATGTCATTACTGATCTCCATTTACATAGTAAGCAATCCCAGTATAATTGCGACAATATTACAAAGGTATTTAAAATCCAGAATGGCAGAGCAACTAAGTCCTCCCGAACTAACCGTTAAGCAGATTCATTTAACTGAAATCAATAGCCCAAATTCAATAAAACAGAGTACACCGGTAATTCAGGAAACAGATAAAACCTCACCAAAAATTGTACTTGCTACGCTTAACGCCAGGTTTTTTCACACTAGTTTTGGTCTTCGTTACCTCTATGCCAATTTAAAAGAATTACAGCAATATTGTGAAATAAAAGAGTTTATTATCCAAACCCGCGACATGGATATTGTTGAACAAATACTCGCATCAAAACCCGACATCGTTGGTTTTGGTGTCTATATCTGGAATATCGTTGAAACAACTGCTGTTGTTAACTTATTGAAAGTGATTGCACCAGAAATTAAGGTTGTTCTAGGCGGGCCAGAAGTCAGTTATGAAACGGAGCAGCAAGCTATTGTCGCTTGTGCCGATTATGTATTAACCGGCCCGGCAGATGTAAGTTTTTATCAACTGTGTAAAGACATTATCAACGAAACACCACCCGACAAAAAAGTTCTAAACTCAAAACCCGTCGCGTTAGAAGATATTGCATTGCCTTATGAATATTATACCGACGAAGATTTAAAGCACCGCCTGCTCTATGTTGAAGCATCGCGTGGTTGTCCCTTTAAATGCGAATTTTGCTTATCGTCTTTAGACAAAACATCCACGCCATTTGAGTTAACCTTATTTCTTGAACAAATGGAAATCCTCTATCAACGTGGTGCAAGAAACTTTAAGTTTATCGATAGAACCTTTAATTTAAACATTAAAACCACTATGCAAATTATGCAGTTTTTCTTAGATAGGATGACTGATGATCTTTATCTGCATTTTGAAGTGGTGCCTGATCACTTGCCGAGAAAATTAAAAGAGTTGTTGGCTCAGTTTCCTGAAGGCAGTTTACAATTTGAAATAGGCATACAAACTTTTAATGTGGAAGTACAAAAGAACATTAGCCGTAAGCAAAATAACGCAAAATCAAAAGAGAATTTAATCTGGCTAAAAGATAATACCAATGCCCATATTCATGCTGATCTTATTTTTGGTTTACCTGGCGAAACATTTGACACCTTTAAAGATAGTTTTAATCAACTCTATCATTGTCGTCCTCATGAAATTCAAATGGGTATATTGAAACGTTTGAAAGGTAGTCCAATAATTAGACACACAGAATCCTTCGATCTGCGTTTTAATCCATTACCGCCATTTAATATATTAAGTACTGACAGGGTGAGCTTTACCACCATGCAACGTATTAACCGCTTTGCACGATATTGGGACATGATTGGTAATTCAGGGCGTTTTAAATACTCATTACCTCATATATTGTCGGATGAGCCTTTTGATGACTTTATGGCAATTA
>JABSOX010000123.1 GCA_013215655.1 Colwellia sp. | reverse complement strand
AAATACACGAAAAAACAACCGGACCTGAAATATGGGAAGATACCAATGGTGATGTAGATATTTTTGTTGCTGGTGTTGGGACTGGCGGCACAATTACAGGTGTTAGTCGTTATCTTAAAAAAGTTGCCAATAAAAAAATAATCTCTGTAGCTGTTGAACCTGTTGATTCTCCTGTTATTACGCAAAAATTAGCCGGCGAAGAGTTAAAACCAGGTCCACATAAAATACAAGGAATTGGTGCAGGTTTTATTCCTGGGAACTTGGACTTAAGCATCATTGATGCTGTAGAGCAAGTATCTAATGAGGATGCTATGGCAATGGCACATCGCTTAATGAAAGAAGAAGGTATATTAGCGGGAATTTCATCTGGTGCGGCAGTAGTTGCTGCAATACGCATCGCTGAAAAGCCAGAAAATAAAGGGAAAAATATCGTGGTTATTTTACCAAGCTCTGCAGAGCGTTATTTATCAAGTGCTTTATTCAGCGATACATTTACTGATAAAGAGCTAGTTCAATAAATCTCTCTAACTTATACTCGTGACCGCTCAAAATTCGGACATTTTGAAGTAACATGGGAATATATATTCTATAAAGGCGCGGATTGCGCCTTTTTTATTGTCTGAAAAATAACTACAGTATAAGATGCATAAACGTAATACCAAGTTAATTAAGTTATTTTCCACTCAGCGAGAAATAAATTTAATCAAATTTGTATAATTCCTTCTAGTTGTTTTAAAGGATAACATGAGCATTTTAAAATACTTATTTTTGTTAATAGTTGTATCAATGATGGGCTGTAGTAGTGAGGAGGAATCCATCACTTCAATTGATAACCCAGAGTTAGTGACAATAGCTTTTTTTAATGCCATCTATAATGAAAACGACCTTAAAAAAGCGGCAAGTGTTTGTAGTCCAAAATTGGCAAGGATACTTCTGCACTATAAATCTTCTAAGGCCGTTGGTCGTCACATGTTTAATATGTCATATGACAAGGTAGAAATTACTCCCGAAGACAGCGGTGTAAAAGTACGAGAGCAGTTTAAAGATGCAGCTATTATTATTGTCTACTTTGATGGAATGTATTTTGACGAACGAAGAAAAGATGTTAAACGTTTATATTTAGTTCAGACTGATGGTAAATGGGTCATTGAAAAATTTCTTAAAGATCCTTTTTAGTTGTATCAAATGATTTTTAAATAAGATGGAATAAAGCTGAATTTTTACTACAATTAATTTGTTTACTACAGTTAAATTGAAGTTGAATAATACAACCACAAGGAGTGGTTATCATGGATGAATATATACTTGAATCAATTTTTACCTTTATTATTGTCTTACCTGCTGTTTTCTTTGGATATCTAATTGTCTTTAAAAAACAAGATGATATTTTTTCACCTTGGCAAAATGAACGGCCTTCCGCTCCTGATTATTTTGGTCTTATTATAGGTTATAGCTTATTTTTAATGGCACTTTGTATTGCCCTAACGGCAGTAGTACAAGCAATAATAAAAGCCTATTTAATACGTTATATGTTTATTTTTATTTTTATTCCGATCATTGCTTATAGTTATGCAATGTTGAAATATGGTAGAAACTAACCCCTATTAAATATCAAAAAAACGAATTAAATACATATTAAGTTCAGTATTTAATTCGTTCTATTTATTAGATATTAACTATTTACACGTTTTTCAGCAATAACTGATAATTCTGAAGATTTTATTGATGTTAAAATATTTTTCACTTTGCCTTTTGGCAACTTATAAATCATTAAACTACCTGTTTTTATTGAATTCTAGTGCCCGCAAAAGCAACTAAATTCTTGCCATTACATTCAATATTATCAAATATATTACGTATTTTTAATTTGTTGTCTTTAAGATATGAACGTAAGCGAGATTTATCATCCATAGAAACATACTGACAAATACTTTTTGCAATATTTTCAGCATTTGAAACAGGGGTAAATAGAAATGAAGTAAAAGCGACAACAGGAACAAGTAATTTTTTTTCATCGGTAACCTTATAATATCAATAAATTACGTATGAAACGGCTTATCGATGCTATCGAACGCGTTGGAAACCCCGCTGTCGTAGGCTGTTGCCCTTAGACCGGTAGCTTTGCGTAATACTCTTTCAAGTACATTGCCGTTTCTGCTGGCGCGCTTTATACGGAGAAAAGTAGTCAAAGCAACCACTATTATTGTACAAAGAACTATATTTGGTTTGCTATTCATACAACTCTATATAAAACACTGAGTTAACTTATAAAGCATTTGTTTTCTGTTTTTTATAAACTTACTCATCAATAAAAACTGTTTCGTTACTTTATACACTTACTATTCTCTATTTGGTATAATCAGTTTTCAGAGTGAATTTTCGATACATTTATCACAGGTATAACTCATGTCAGAACAGCTTCCCCTCATTGAAATATCATCTCAACCCATTGAATTATGTAAATTACTAAAGGTAGCAAACATGGTTTCAGGAGGCGGTGAAGCTAAAATTGTGATCAGCGAAGGTTATGTATTACTTAACGGTGAAGTAGAAACTCAAAAACGAAAAAAAGTTTATGATAAAGACATTGTTGAATTCAACGGTGATATTATTGCAGTCAATTATTGTCCAACCTCAGCAGTTGCGCAACAAACAAAAAAAGATAATAACCACAGCAAACCATCAAAAAACAAAAAGACTAAAAAATTAAAACAAGCTAACGTAACAATAATTGAGGCTCCAAATAATAAACGCAAACCCATCTCTTTTTAATGATTAAATTTCCCCCTTCACTAAGCTATTTACTAGACTATTTACTAAAATATTGAGGGGAAGTATTTGCCAATTTTTCAATCTGTACTACCAACCCCCCAGAGATAAGTGGCAATACTTGTTCACAATAGATAATACATTGATAAGTTAAGGTACAATCAAAGTTTCTTTTGCCAAAAAATGGCTTTGCCCATTTTAGGATCAAGTTCATAACCTGAAAAGCCGATACTTTGATAAGCTCGCTGTGCCACTTTATTGCCTTCTAAAACTTCTAATGTTAATTTACAACAGCCTTTTCTTATCGCTATTTCTTCAACTTTAGCAAACATTAATTTTGATAAACCTTTACCTCTATATTTTTTCGATACAGAAACATCATGAATATTGACCAAAGGTTTAGCACTAAATGTTGAAAAAGCTTCAACACAATTTATCAGTCCTGCGGGACAATTATCAACGTAGCATAAAACACTAAAAACATTCTTTTGCTGCTTTAATTTATCAACAAGGTTCTGCTGTACAAAATCAGATAAAGGTTCACCGCCACCCATAGGGTCTTCAGCATATTCATTTAATAAAAATACTAAATCTTTACCATGTTGTTCGTTGTGATAATCAGCTTGTATAAGTTCAATATTCATATTTACCTTTTTTACATTAATTTATTTAATAGAGATGATGTCTTTTAAAAAGAGCTTACTATACTTGTAACTATGAATGAAATTAATCAGTTATGTCAGTATCAAGATCCCAAAACACATACCTGCCCTAATGAGGTAAATGAAAGTGGCTACTGCTACTGGCATGATGCTTCAATAGACAAATTAGGAGATGAAGTAAAAAACAAATTACAAGACTATGCTAGTAGTGGCGGATTTTTACGAGGTATCTGTTTAAAAAAAGCTAACTTGGAGGGGATTGATTTGGTTAACCATCACTCTAAAACGGGTTATGATTTTTCTTATGCTGACTTTTATCGCACAAATCTAAAAAATGCCCACTTATTCAATATTACTTTAACTCATGCCAGTTTAATGAAAGCCGACTTGACCAATGCAAACCTTAATTGTGGCAACCTAAAAAAGGTCAACTTACTTGGCGTTAAGTGGAAGGATTGTAAAATTGAAAATATTCAAATAGGAAAATCATTAAAACAAGAATTTCTAGCAAGAAGAGCGACAAGAAAAGGTGATATAGAAACAGCCAGAGACTATTTTGAACAAGCAGAAGAAGTATATCGCGATCTACGAAAACACAGCGAACATGCAGGCATATTTAGACTTTCTGGTGGACTCATTCAAAAAGAGTTAACCATGAGGCGAATGCAATTACCTAAGATCAGCATAAAACGTTTTACTTCAAAGTTTGTTGATTTATTTTGTGGCTATGGCGAAGCACCTCTTCGAATTATCGGTATTTCAATGTTAATCATTTTAATATGCGCGGTAATGTATACCTTTACAGGCTTGAATTATCAGGGAACTATTCTCGCTTATAGTAATAGTCAACCACCCGAAGAAAACTTCAACTTCTTTCTTTCCTGTATATATTATTCTGTGGTGACCTTTACCACTCTCGGTTATGGCGACTTTACTCCTGTAGGTATATCAAGAGGCATTGCTGCTTTTGAAGCGTTTACCGGGAGCTTTACCCTCGCTCTATTTGTGGTAGTCTTTGTGAAGAAAATGACACGCTAGTCTTTATTATTCATAGGCACACAGATTGAAATTCACTTTTACATCACTACTCACTTTATTTTTCACATTAATCAATCATAGTTATGCTCTTGAAGTTAATTCATTAGTTCCCTTACCTGATGCGGTTAGTAATAACGCAGTGGCCCAAGTAATGGTTGATAACAAGCAATATCTGCTTTCTTTTTCAGGTATTTCCACCAATAAAACGTATGCCGATGTACACAATAAAACCTATGTTTTTGATGTTGACAAAGGTGTTTGGTCACAAGGTAAGTCAGTTCCTATCAAAAAATCTATCAATGGTTTAACTGGTCGATTAGCAAGTATTGCTACTGCTATTGACGATACCGCTTATATTTTTGGTGGCTATACGGTGGCAAAAGATCATAGTGAAGTATCGGTGCCTGACGTTTATGCTTATAAAGTAGCGTCTGATAGTTATCAAGCATTGGCGTCAATGCCTGTGCCAGTAGATGATAGCGTCGCACTTAATTATCAAAATCGTTATATCTATCTTGTTAGTGGTTGGCACAATGACGGTAATGTTAATTTAGTACAGCTATATGATACAAAAACGAATTCTTGGCAACAGGCCAGCCCTTTTCCCGGCAAAGCCGTTTTTGGTCATGCCGGAGCGATAATCGAAAATACAATGCTTATTTGTGATGGAGTACGTATTGATGTGCACATAAACAAACGACGTACATACGCCGCAGAGCCCTCTTGTTATTTAGGGAAAATAAATTATCAGTCGCCAAATAAAATTGATTGGCGACAGTTAGAACATCCAACCGGCACTGCTCGCTATCGTATGGCAGCAATAGGTGATGAACAATCACAACAATTGATATTTATTGGTGGTAGTGAAAATCCATATAACTACAATGGCATTGGTTATGATAAAAGGCCCGCTAAACCAAGTAATACAATTTGGATTTATGATTTAAAAACCAAGCAATGGCACATCACCCCAACAGAAAGTGCAACCATGGATCATCGCGGATTATTATTACTTAATAATAACCTTTTAACCATCGGTGGTATGGGCAAAAATCAGCAGGTTTTAAACACCATAAACCACTATCACTTAAAATAATGCCCTGTTAGAATAAGCGCCATATTATTTCGCCCGCTACTTTACGGAACCTTTTGTCAATGCGTACTAGTCAATACCTACTTTCTACCTTGAAAGAAACACCTGCTAATGCTGAAGTTATTAGCCATCAATTAATGTTACGCGCAGGTTTAGTCCGTAATGTCGCATCAGGCTTATATACTTGGTTACCAACTGGATTAAAAGTTTTACGAAAAGTAGAAAAAATTGTTCGTGAAGAAATGGAACGAGCTGGCGCATTAGAAGTTTCAATGCCAATGGTTCAACCTGCCGATTTATGGGAAGAGTCTGGGCGTTGGGATGATTATGGCTCAGAACTATTACGCTTAAAAGACCGTCATAACCGTGACTTTGTTTTAGGTCCAACTCACGAAGAAGTTATTACTAAGTTAATTAGTAGTGAAATCAACAGTTATAAGCAATTACCACTGAATGTATTCCAAGTACAATCTAAATTTCGCGATGAAATACGTCCTCGTTTTGGCGTTATGCGTGGCCGTGAATTTTTAATGAAAGACGCCTATTCTTTTCATTTGGGCAAAGAGTGTCTGCAAAAGACCTATCAAATTATGTTTGATGCTTATTGTCGTATATTTGACCGCCTAGGATTAGATTACCGCCCAGTTCTAGCTGATACAGGTTCAATTGGCGGCGATGCATCACATGAATTTCACGTTTTGGCTGATTCAGGTGAAGACGAAATTGCTTTTAGTGATAACAGTGACTTTGCCGCTAATGTTGAAAAAGCTGAAGCATTAGCACCACAAGGTGAACGTGCAGAGCCAACTCAAGACATTCAGACAGTAGAATTAAAACTCGAGCGTTTAATAAAAACTACAGCTATAGATGTAAAAACTACCATTAAAACAATATTAGTGCTTGCGTCTGTTGCTGATGGTGAACCAGAAAAAATAGTTGCTCTAGTGCTTCGAGGCGATCATCAACTCAATGAGATTAAAGCTGAGAACATAGCAGAAGTTGCTTCTCCGTTAACATACGCTACCGATGAACAAGTATCCGAAGTTGCTAATTGTCATAGTACATCATTGGGGCCTAAAGATTTACCTGTTGAAGTTATTGTAGACCGTAGTGCTGCTCACTTAAGCGACTTTGTTTGTGGTGCTAACGTGAATGGCCACTCTTTCATTGGTGTTAACTGGCAACGTGATTTTGGCGAAATTAATGTTCAAGATATTCGTAACGTAATTGAGGGAGACCCGAGCCCCTGTGGCAACGGTAATATCGTTATTAAGCGTGGTATTGAAGTAGGTCATATTTTCCAACTAGGTGAAAAATATGCACAGGCAATGAACTGTGGTGTATTAACAGAATCTGGGAAAAATCAAATTTTGACCATGGGTTGTTACGGTATTGGCGTATCTCGAATTGTTGCCGCTGCTATTGAACAAAATCATGACAAATATGGTATTAAATGGCCCGCAGCAATAGCACCATTCCAAGTCGCGATTGTACCAATGAACATGGCGAAATCGGCACGAGTTAAAGAAACTGCTGAGAACCTATATAAACAACTTCAAGATGTCGGTATTGAAGTACTCTTTGATGACCGTAAAGAACGCCCTGGAGTTATGTTTGCAGATCATGAATTGATCGGTACACCACTATTATTAATTATTGGTGAACGTAATTTAGATAATCAAGAAATTGAAGTTAAAAATAGAATTACTGGTGAAAAGTCACTGATGGCAATTGCTAATGTTATGTCGTTATTTGCAAAGTAGATTCATTAGAAAGATAACAGAGTAATAAACTTAAAAAGCTCGATAGATTCTATCGAGCTTTTTTTACAGTATTATAGGTCGAAGTTTTCCTACATGGATGTAGCTACTTAAGTTATCTCTGGAACTAATAACCTGTACTTCGACAATTATCACACTACAAGTTCATTTATAAAGGCCATTGTCGAGCCTCACTTCGTTCGTGTCGACCTACAATGATATGGCGCCATTACACTTCTAACCCGTCAACACTAATCCAAGGTATTCATTCGATAAACGTCAACAATGGATAACCTGTCATCAATAATATTCATCATACCTTGGTATTGTGGTGAGTTAACATTTCGATATTCTTGTTCAAAAGACTGTGCGGTAATACCTTCCGGTAAACCAATAATTAACGGCATAATTTTAGACTCACGAGTTATCCCTGCTAATAAACGCTGCACCTGTATAGCACTACGTTCCGAATGAGTTGCTAATTTTGCCAACCGAGTTCCTGCTCTATCGGCAAGTAAATCGGCAAAGCTAAAACCACTACCACCTTTATTTGAGTCAAGAAACTCCTTTATTTCCCCTATCGCATCGCTAGCATCACTGTTACCAAAGAGCTGTAGTGCAACCGAATAAATAAAATGTTTTTGTAAATCCGTGCGCTCAGCAAGTGTCGTTTTTGCTCTGAGAAAATTTCTGCGTTTTAGTTGTTTTTTTGATAAATTGGCAACATCACCAATTAGAATTTCAAACCGATCAGAGCCAAAATAAAGAGATAATGCGATCAGTGCGGTGTAGTTTTCAGTCACTGCTGATATTTCAACACCACGCAACGATTGCTCATTAGCGAGCTTAAACATAAAACCAATGTAGGATGCTAAAGAGCCTTTATTATTTGATTTTTCGGCGTATTGAAGTAATGAATGATAATAAAACTGTACATGCTCAACATCACCAAATAAGGCTAAATGGTCGCGGATCATAGCAAGTGCCGACTTATCATTTGGTTTGTTTTTATCTAAATCATCAGGTAATTGCACACTAACAAGTACCTTATCTTGGCTCAACATCAACCACTGAATAGTATTAAAGACTTCATCGCCAAGGTTATCTTTAAGGAAAGTATTCACCGTCCATTTTGTTAATTTGATCAGCCAACGACCAGATATACTTAAATCACCAATTTCTACTTCGCCTAATAACAAACCATAATTTGACGGTAAAACAGTTGCAGTAATATTTAGATACTTAAAAGAATTTGGTAAGGGTAATTCCACCGATAGCTCGGTAATGACTACGGTTCTATGAATTTTGATATTTATTTTAGCTTTAGGAAAAGCACGATGCGCTAACGCAGTTAAGCCATTTAGCTCTTCTTGTGATACTGACAAAATAGCAGGTTGTTTGCTACGTTTTAATTGTCGTGTCAGCCTTTTAACAACTTTTTGGCTATTCGCCGCTGCTTTTGCATCAATAATATTTGCTTGGCTGATGTGAGGTATTGATTGCAAGGCATAAAATGCCGCCGTCAAAATGCTGATAAAAAAAGTAAATAAAACCCACAAAAATATTTTTAGAGATAACTTCAAAGCTCACCTATCTACCAAGTTAAAAAGCAGTATGTTGAAAACTTAAAATGCTCATCTTACGCTGAAGTATCATCTTGGCTTATTCTACTGGCAACCGCCCCTTTTTGATCTTTATACTTTGCATCTTCGCGTTTATTGTAAGGACGGTCTGCACTTGATGACATAGTTTCAAAATTTAGAGCGGCTATTTTCATTTTAGGGCGTAGTGCCAATGGTAGCTTACCACTGTTATAAAATTCTAAAACAATTTGACCTGACCAACCGGGATCAATACGATGAGCAGTCACATGCACCATCAAACCTAAACGCGCCAAAGAAGAACGACCATCTAACCAGCCAACAATATTATCCGGTAAAGTAACCGATTCATAAGTAACCGCTAATGCCAATTCTCCTGGATGAAGAAAAAATGCATCGCCGTCAGCAATAAAAATTTCATCACTCATTACTGAGTTCATTGCTTTCTGTACATCTGCTTTAGGACCACTAAGGTCAATATAAGCTGCGGTATGATCTTGAAAAACTCGAAACTCATTGCCTAAACGAATATCTACACTTACACCAGAAATCATATTGTTCTCAGGTGCAGGAACTATTTTAATTTGTCCAGCGGCAAGACTCTCTTCTATATCTCTATCACTTAGTCTCATTATTTTTCTTCTTCGGGGGTTAATTTAACTTTAAATATGACATCATCGTTTTTTGGTAAACGTTCTTCATATTGTAAAAACAGCTGCGCTGCGATTTTGCGCGCTATTTTACGGTATTGTAAGGTGATATCACTAGTACTATTTTTAATAACAATCGAATTTCCGTGATCTGCATCTTCACGAATTTCAATATCCAACGGAAGTTGCCCCAAAAATTGTGTATGGTATTGTTGTGCAATACGTTCACCGCCACCTTCACCAAACAAATGTGATTGATGACCACATTGAGAGCACATGTGATAGCTCATATTTTCAATAATACCTAATACCGGTAATTCAACTTTATTAAACATCGCGATGCCTTTAACAGCATCTTGCAGTGCAATATCTTGTGGTGTAGTAATAATAACCGCAGCAGCGACAGGAACTTTTTGCGCCAACGTTAGTTGAATATCCCCAGTTCCTGGCGGCATATCAACAATTAAATAATCAAG
>JABSOX010000122.1 GCA_013215655.1 Colwellia sp. | reverse complement strand
ATATACAAAATAATTCTATTTGTTCTCAAACCGCTGATAAGCTCTGAGTGGGAACAAACTTAGTCAAATTGGTATTAATACATTATTATGATTAAAAATATTCTTTATAGCATCGCCGCTCTTAGTTTTTGTCTTTTCTTGGGTAAATTAATCGCAGCATATATTGGTGGTTTACCTGCTAGCTTATACGGTATGGTAACCTTCACCTTATTGCTTCACTATCAATGTCTTAATGACAGTAAAATCAAAAAGAGCATTGCCTGGGGCTTGCAAAATATGGGTGTATGCTTTGTTCCTGCCGGTGTCGGTATTATTAATCATTTTGAATTAATTAAAAGCCATGGTTTAACAATTGTTTTTATTATCTTTATCACCACATTTTTATTGATGACTTTAGTGGGTTTAGGGTACCAAAAAATCATTAATAATAGTCTCAACTAATGGCTAACTACTCCTTAATAGAGGTCGCCATTGCAATCGGATTTACCCTAACAACGGTTATGATCTACCAGGTTTTCTCTTGGCTACAAAAGCATTTTAAACTTGTTTGGCTCAACCCAATGTTGTTATCGATTATGGTATTAATCCCAATATTGATCAGCTTAAATGTGCCATTTGAGCAATACTTTTCTGCAACAAAGCCACTCAATCAATTACTAGAACCAGCTGTTGTTGCCCTTGGTTTTCCACTATACCAACACTTAAAAACAATGAAGTATCAATGGCAAGCCATTTTAGTTCTACTCATATTATCTTCAATAATCGTTATTGTAGTGAGCGCTACTTTAACCATCGCGATGCTTGCTCTGCCTGAAATAGCGGTGTCTCTATCTTTAAAGTCAGTAACCACCCCCATCGGTATAGCACTCACTGAAGAGTTGGGAGGTAATAGCTCTATCACCGCTTTTGCTATCATTCTCGCTGGATTATTTGGTGCTTTACTCGGCCCCCGTTGGTTAAATTATATCAAGGTAAGTTCACCCAAAGCACAAGGATTAGCCATTGGCGCAGCAAGTCATGCTTTGGGAACAGCAACAATCAGTAAAATAAGTTATGAACACGCTGCCTATGGTTCATTATCACTTATTTTATCCGCCGTTATTACTGCACTTGTTAGCCCTTTAATTATTCCTATATTACTAAACCTGCTGAATTAAACTTAATTGCTTAAACCACCCTTTATTCACTGCGTGAATGGCAAGAATCATTAAGTACAATAGATTGAATACAAAGTTTACTTCTTATCCCGAAAATTCAATAACCAACTAATTAATAACGTTTTTTAAATAATTTAAAATTTAAACATACCAAAAAACAAATAAAATAGCAGCAGAGGTGCTTGCGATGCTATTGCAAGCAAACATCAATAACCATACATTGCGGTTATAAATGAAAACTTTCCATATCAACAACAGGAATATTATGAATAACCGCGTAAAAATTGCTAACTTGCAAGTAGCTCAGTGTTTATACGAGTTTATTGAACATGATGTTCTACCTGAAACAGATATAACCTCGACACATTTTTGGCAAAGCTTCTCGACAATAATTCATGACTTGAGACATGAGAATCATCAATTATTAGCGACTAGAGATCATCTACAACGGCAAATTGACCAATGGCATCAAGTTTATCAGGGCACTGAGTTTAATTTTAATGACTATAAACAATTTTTAACTGACATCAATTATATTACTGCTCGACTGCCCGATTTCAAAATAACAACCAATAATGTTGATAGTGAGTTAACCCACATGGCAGGGCCACAATTGGTAGTGCCAATCATGAACGCCCGATTTGCAATTAATGCTGTTAATGCGCGCTGGGGAAGTTTGTATGACGCACTTTATGGTAGTGACGTTATAGCGAAAATTGATGGGGCTGAAGCTGGAAATAGGTACAATCCCATACGCGGTGAAAAAGTCATTAAGTTTGCTAAGCAATTTTTAGATCAAAGCATTCCACTTTTGCATGGCAGTCATCAAAATGCACTAAATTACCAAATATCCGAGCAGCGATTAATCATCACCTTAGCAGATGGTCAGCAAACTCAATTAAAAGAGTGTTCTGCTTTTGTTGGCTACCAGGGAACTAACGCCAAACCTGAAACCTTATTATTTATTCATCATGGCTTACACATTGAAATTAATTTTGATCAAAGTAACCCTATCGCTAAGATGGACAAAGCAGGTATTAGTGATGTTACATTAGAAGCAGCACTGACTACGATCATGGATTGTGAAGATTCTGTAGCTGCCGTTGATGCACAAGACAAAGTTGTCGCTTACAAAAATTGGCTGGGATTAAACAAAGGTAATTTAAGTGCAACCATAACTAAAAATGGCCTAAAAACTCAACGTACTATGAATCCAGATCGCAGCTATTTATCGCCAACAGGCAATAGATATACTTGCAAAGGACGAAGCTTAATGTTTGTCCGCAACGTGGGTCACTTGATGACAAACAATGCAATTTTGGATAAAGATGATCAAGAAGTTCCCGAAGGCATATTGGATGCAATGATCACCTCTGTGATTGCATTACATGATATCAAAAGCTCTTCTCAGTCTAACAATACTCATCTTAAAAATAGTACAACAGCTTCTATTTACATTGTAAAACCTAAGATGCACGGCCCTGATGAAGTAGCCTTTGCTAACAAATTATTTTTGCGTATTGAGCAAGCATTATCATTGCCCACTAATACCATAAAAATGGGTATTATGGATGAAGAACGCCGTACCAGCATCAACCTTAAGGCTTGCATTTATGCGGCAAAAGACCGTGTAGCATTTATTAATACGGGCTTTTTAGATAGAACAGGTGATGAAATACATACCTCAATGAAAGCAGGTATTATGGCTAGAAAAGCCGATATAAAATTAACGCCATGGATCACAGCCTATGAAAATAACAATGTTGATATTGGCTTAGCGTGTGGCTTTAGTGGCAAAGCACAAATTGGAAAGGGAATGTGGCCAATCCCTGATCAAATGGCCAACATGTTAGCAACAAAAATCAATCATGTAGAAGCAGGTGCAAATACTGCATGGGTTCCTTCACCTACTGCAGCGACATTACATGCATTGCATTATCATCGAGTGAACGTTTTTACTTTACAAAAAAAACTTATCGACCGTGCACCTGCATCACTTGACGACATCCTCACCATCCCTTTGGCACAACATACAAATTGGTCTGCTCAGGAAATTTCTGATGAATTGGATAACAATGCACAAGGTATTTTAGGATACGTCGTGCGTTGGATTGAACAAGGAATAGGCTGCTCAAAAGTACCTGATATTAATAACGTGGGTTTAATGGAGGATAGAGCGACACTACGCATATCCAGTCAACACTTAGCGAATTGGTTACACCATAAAGTTTGCAGTAAAGAGCAAGTATTGGCTAGCTTGAAAAAAATGGCAAATGTCGTTGATCAACAAAATAAAGCAGACCCTTTGTACCAAGCAATGGCTGAAGACTTTGATAACTCCATCGCTTTCGAAGCTGCTTGCGATTTAGTTTTCTTAGGAGAAATACAGCCCAATGGTTATACCGAACCTCTTTTACACCGCTATAGAGCTTTAAAGAAAAACAAACTATACCGTTGATAAATATAAATAATCACTATAAATCGCCAGCAAATATTAACACTGGCTTGTGAATTATTGTAATTCTTATCTATTTGAAATTTTCATCCTAAAAATACGTTCTATTCTGCTGTATTCTTAGTCTACATAAACGGGCAATTCAAGAAATTTGAATCGTTTTATGGATGGTTACAGCATGCATCTGCGGTTGGTCTTGGATTTTAGGCACTCTATCCCAAAAGGATCGCTTTAAATATTAGAACAACATATAGTCAACATGTAGATAATTTAGTTACAATTTAATTGTCTCTGTAACAAATAGACGATAAATTTAAGCATGGACATCAAAATGAAATCAATACTCAAACCTTTATTAATAAGCTCTGCACTCAGTGCGATAGGTTTTAGCTGTACTATTTCAAATGCATTTGCAGAAACACCTACTTCAAGCATTAATTATGCTGTAACGACAGTTAATTATATACAATCCTTACCCAAACTAAGCAGTGAAGGAATAAGTAGAGCTTTGGAGAATACACCAAGCCAAAACGTTATTTTTAATAACATCATAAACAAACCTTTTCTCAGTCTGGCATCGGTAAACTTACCTGACTTTACTCCATATAAATCCAACAATAAAAATGAGCTATTTCAGGTGGCAACCATTTTTAATGATAAATTGCAGCAATTTATATCAATGTTGTCATTCAAATCAAACTTTCAAGAAGCCTTGCAAAATATAGATGTTGATCAGAAAAATGATACTATGTCGATTGATGTTTCATCAAAATGTGAGTCTAAAGTTTAGTTTTTAATACTGACAAAATTGGCGGACATTAGAAATTGTTGTTCAAGTGTTTTTATATAAGAATATTTGATTAGGATAAAAAATTAACTTGGCAGCGTTTTTAGTTTATTAATAATTATCATTAATAAGCCACCAAATTAACCTTCACTTCACACTATTTGTAAATCAAAATGAACATTTCAAAATGCTTTACGCGTAAGTATCTACGTGTTGACCCAAACTTCCGCTTGAACTAGACACAACAGGAGCAACAGATGCTAATAGTTGAGCAGTTTGTTGTTCTGCTTGGTTATTCGCTGTTTTTAACAAACTCACGTTTACCTTTTCTAGGACATTCGATTGAATTTGGCTTGCCATTGCTGCACCGACACTGCTTAGACTCATAATTAACCTCGTGTGACTCTTACCAGAAATCAATATCCATTGAGATCAGCTTAAGTTGATTGGATACTTCCTTATCACCAATAAGTGGTGGCAGTTTGTAACCTAACGATTATGAACCACCAAATGAATAACTTTATTCAGTTAGTGGCTCATAAGTAGGTTATCGGAATGATTTAGATATTCTTGAGGATAATTTTATATTGAAATGCTAATAGACATTAGGCCGCTCAGGCAGGGATACCTGAGCAGTCATGTGAAACAGTATTAGCTGTATATAGATAATTTAAAACTGATAACCATTACCTTTTGATAAAAGCTTTGCTGAAGTGATTTTATCGCTTGAGCAGGCACTAATATCTTTTTTACTAAAAACAAATATTTGATCTTTATAACGGCCACTTTCTTTGATACCACCGGATTTGATGATCATGCTAACATTTTCATTTTTAGGTAAAGCTTTTAAACCATTACCGTATAAGCACAAGGTTTCAGCTAAAGATTGATTTAACTCTTTATAGAAAGAGCTTCTTTCGTTGTCTTGTTTTGTACGCCGTTTATTTTGCTCATTACGCAATTGTTGAGATTTTTCACTTAACTCAGCGCGGGTTTTTTCAAACTCAGCTTGTCGACTACTTAGCCTTGCCATTTGCTTACCGAGCTCAGCTTTAGATTTATCATCGGCTCTGCGCATTTGGTACTCTAAATCTCGTTTTTCTCTTTGTAAATCACGTACTTCATTTCTTAGGTCACGTTGGTCATTCTTCAGATCACGATATACGTCGCGACTTCTTTCCATTGAATCCACTGCTCGCTCGTAACCTCGGTTTGCAGACTCAAAAGCATCTGACATCCTTTCATTAAAATCTTGTGAAAAAATACTATCACCTTCATCATCATATTCATGTCCACCAGCAGACGCACCTGGAGCAACTGGCTTCACAGGAAGAGGTGGCATCACAGGAAGTTCAGGCATAGTAAAATTAAAGTTAAAATTTCCCCATTGGTTAGAACGAGAACCCGAGCTTATAGTAAAGACAACACCCTGACCTTTTAAATAAGTACTTTGAATATTTGAAATTTTTGAACCTTTACGTCCCCTTTGCACACCAACCGATGATTTAATAATATCGCTCATGATATTCAGTTGTTTTTGCATATCAGCATAATCAGTTTTATTATTACTTGCCGCCGATACACTTAGTGCTAATAGTGCACATGGAAAGATTGTCATTAGTTTTTTCATCGATATTACTCCTCAGAATTCCAGTTTGCTGGCACAGTTTTCAAATAATTTTGATTTAAACCTATAGTATTATAATCATTACGTTGAACCGCTTTACGGTATTGAATTTTTCGTTCAAGCTCTTGATATTTAATCTTTTGATCTAATTTTTCATCTTGACGTTGTTCATTAATATATTGAATGAAATCGGTCATATCTTCTTGTCGTTCTTGTCGAGACGCGCCCATGATATAGGTAGCTAGCTGTAAGTTACTGTCTTGTTGCTTCACTTGAATATCAGTCGCATAGTTTGCCAATACCACTTGTTGCTCAGCAGCAAACTCTTTTAATCGCAAATCAACCAAAGCGGACATTTTTGCATCTTGATTTTCACTAGCACTACCGGAAAAACTCAGTAATACACCTTCGGGTTGAAAGACCAATTCAACTTTAAAGAGCACCAATGCCATAGCAAACATCGAAAAAGCCATCGACATTGCAGGTAGTCCTTGCCATTGCCACCATGCCTTTTTATCACTATCAAACATTGCACCGCGATCCCAATGAGGCACTTGCTGCTCAGGAGTCATATCGGCCTGATGACCAACATAATTTGCCGTGTGTACCCGTTGTAGCCATTGTTCATCTTGCTCAAGCTCTTTACTAAGCGGCTTACCATCAAGCCAGTCTGAAAATTGCTGCTCAAGTGCCAATTCTTTATCTGACACTTCTTTATTCGACCTTTCCTTACTAGACATAGTCAAACTCCAACTTACCTTTCAATTTATCTAATGCGCTATATAAACGCGACTTTGCGGTATTTACCGATATTCCTAACTGATTGGCGATATCATCAAATGTACAATGTTGGAAAAACTTTAATTCAACCACTAGTTTTTGATTTACCGGCAAGCATTGTACTGCTTGATGTAAAGCATCGGCACGCTGACCAGCAACAACTTGATGCTCCGGACATGCTCCCTCAGCTTCTTCTTCTTGCTCAGGTACATCATCTAAAGATTGTGTTGGACGTTTACGACGATAAAACTCAATACAACGATAATGTGCAATTTTAAACATCCAACCTTTAAACGGGCTTTCCCCTCGAAACGTTGCTAAATTTCTAAAAACCGCCATAAAAACATCTTGCATTAAATCCATTGCATCATCAGGATTACTCACCATACGCAACGTATAGTTGTATAAATTCTTTTCATAACGTTTAACCAGTGTTATCCACGCTGATTTCTTCCCGTTTAGCGCTTGTTTTACTAGCGTTTCGTCGCTTCGTTCAAACACATAAAATCCTATATTTATTATTTAATATTTTGTTGTTATTAGTAATGTAGAGCTAACCAAGAAAAAAGTTTGAAAAATAATTTTTATTTTCATTTTATTCCATACCTAGCTTTCATACCTCACTGTTTATACCCTACTAATATCAAGATTCAGGGGTATCTAACAACGGTTTTATAATTTCGACTAACTTCATAAAAAGCTGTTGTCTCATGCTCGTTTTTCGCCACATCATGCCAATTTCTCGATACATCTCACTGGATAACTTATCAATCGTTAGCCCTTCAATCTCACCTAATCCTTTTTTTACCGCCATATCAGGTAGAAAAGTTACACCTTTATGAAAAGCAGTCATTTGCACTAGGGTAGCTAAGCTAGACGCAGAAAAAGGATTGATACGTTTAGGATCAGCCAATTGACATGCCGATACCGCATGCTCGGTTAAACAATGCTCTTGAGAAAGTAAAAAAACACTTTGTTCAGGTAATTGCGTGTAATCCCCTGTTGCTTGAACATTTTCAACTAATAATTTATCACCAGCAATATTAAAAGCGTCCTTTCCTAAAGTTTTGCAAGTAAAACCATGCGCGGTCACCGGAAGCGCTAAAATAACCGTATCAATTTCACCGTCGCCGAGCAGTCGCATTAAGTTATCCGTGGTATCTTCGCGTAAATAGAGCGACAACTCTGGCATTTGTTGCTGACAAGCCAATACAAAATCAGTAAGTAAATAAGGTGCAATGGTATGTATGCAGCCTATACGAATAGAGCCACTTACGGGATTACCTTGCTGCTGGGCATAACTCACCAGCTCATTAGCAGAAACCAATAACGTTCTTGCCATTTCAACAATACTATTTCCTTGCGGAGTAAAAATAAACGCTTTATGGTCTCGCTCCACTAACTGACATCCCAGCTGCTCCTCAAGCTTTAAAATTGCGCTACTGAGTGTTGATTGACTAACAAAACAGGCTTTAGCGGCTCGATTAAAATGGTGATGTTGATGCAACGCCAATAAGTATTGCAGGTGTTTAAGATTTGGAAGAGTCACAATCAATTTTTCCTATCAATAATGGGTTATTAATACCTAATTTGAATTAAGATAGCATAATTAAGAGCCGAAATTTAAAACAAAGACCATGTATACCCAGCAACCTTTTAATTTATTAAAAACTAAGTTATGGTTTGCCCGAATTTAACAAGATAGAGAAAAAAAATGACTCAAGCATCAGCACGTCACTTATTAGTTGACACCGAAGAACAGTGTTTAACACTAAAAACACAAATTGAAAATGGCGCAGACTTCGCCGACGTCGCCAAAGAACATTCTAATTGCCCATCAAAAGAACAAGGTGGTGATTTAGGTTCTTTTGGTCGTGGTCAAATGGTTCCTGAGTTTGATGAAGTTGTATTTAATGCCGAATTAAATACCGTGCAAGGCCCCGTTAAAACACAATTTGGCTATCACTTATTAGAAGTAACAGCTCGCTCAGAGTAAAAATCTTCTCATAGTTCAAAAACGGTAAAATATTAAATTACCGTTTTTGTTCTACAAAGTATTTTCAAACAAACCTTTCCTATTTTTAGATTTTTGTCGAAGTTTGTGACATATAACTGTCATATATCACACTTATACTGCTCCCAAAATTTGTCGAATATCACAGGGAACAAGTATGTCAATCGTCAGAAAACGTAGTGCTTCACACAAAACCTATATACCATCAAATGCACGGGATAATCAGTACCTTTTAGCAGAATTTGCGGTAACGAATGAACTTATACAACTGATATCACCCAATAACGCTATTAAAAGTAGCCAAACCTATTTCAACTTTTATCAACAATTATCGGAGCTACTCTTTGCTCTTAGCGATCAATTTGAAATTAACAGTTCATTATTTATTGCCAACGATAAACTAGTACGTGTTCGTTATAGCCAAGAGATGCATCAATGGCAAACAAGCCAACAAATCCTCTTTTATTACGACCCTAAAAACCATCAATTACAAAATTCATTTTTTGATGCCAATATTAGAGCAAAAAAAATCTCTTTATTATTATTAGCGACAGGTGATGATATACGCCTAAACTCAGCAATATTTCATGACAAAGTACGCAATATGTTGCAGGCATTAAAAGCAAAGCTCACTTTGGCAGATAATGATATACGCTTAAGAGATCATCAACATATTACTTATGATGTTTTTGCTAAGAACAAAGGTTACATTAATACTCAAGCCCATAAATTAAGACCTGTTGCCAAAAGATATCTTAGTCAAAATGTTACGTTACCCACTAACCATTCAGCAATGACTTATGCGGTGATCAATATCGAAATCAACAACCGAATCTTAAAGCTCGTAGATATTGACCCACATTCAGCAGATCCCTACAATCCACTTTATACCTATTTAACCGATGCATTCACCTTAGTGGCGAAACGATATAATTTAAATAATGGTGCATTAATCGCTAACGGATTAGTGCCGATAGTACGTCACAGTTTACATGAAATTGTTTCTAAAATTGGAGAGTTACAAATGCTGGGTTATAACCCAGAACAAAGTCCTTGTGGCTTAATCAGCAAATGGCAAGCCGATGAACTGGTAAATAACGTCCAGCTTATTTTTGTTGCCACTAAAGATAACGTAGATGAATATGGTTTTGGAAAATTTGCCAATCAAATTGAGCAAGCAATGCGTTTAATGGCAACAGAGCTTGAAATCCCACAGAATAAAGATGAACTTATCTTAAGGTTTCATCAACATGTTGCGTATAACATCTAAATATTCGTATTGATCAATTTTGTAGGTCGACACGAACGTAGTGAGGCTCGACAAAAGTATTTTTATTGAATTCTTGCCGAGGTACAGGTTATTAGATCCAGCCTTAACCTAAGTACCTACGACCATGTAGGCAAACCACGACCTACA
>JABSOX010000121.1 GCA_013215655.1 Colwellia sp. | reverse complement strand
TTGATTGGTTTGGTGAAAAATGGAGACATTATCCGCATTGATGCTATCTCGAATACGCTGGAACTAAAGATAGATGAGGCTGTAATCGCTGAGCGAAAAGCTGTTTGGGTAAAACCTGCTTACCGAGCAACCAATGGGGTACTCAGAAAATATATTGCTACCGTAAAATCGGCATCGCTGGGCTGCGTTACCGATGAAATAGACTAATTATCGGGGCTGAACTAGTATTTTGTAGCACCTGATTCTTTATAAGGTCAGGTGCTAACTATAATAGGCACCCCTGAATGGTTACATTTTGCTAAGAGTGGTATTAAGTCAAATGGTGTTGTACAAGGGCATTAAAAGTAGACCCGCTTACCTTATTAGTAAGTCACTGCTCATCAAAGCCTGCGATGGTATCCAAACTTAGTTGTGACCACTTTTACAGCATACAGGTAAAATCCTACTCAAGGCGGTCAGATTTGAGATGCTTATCAAATTTCGATTTAAACATGGGAGAGTTACAATTTGAACGCTACGCAGAAGGTATTACACTACAAGCCTTTTTACTTTTCCAAACACTAAAAAGCAAAAAGCCGTTAACCTTTCGATTAACGGCTTTTCTGAATGTGGCGGTGAGATAGAGATTTGAACTCTAGAAGGGCTATAAACCCTTGCCGGTTTTCAAGACCGGTGCTTTCGACCACTCAGCCATCTCACCTGAAAGTATTAAAACAACTGCTTGCTTCAAGACGGGGCGAATATTAAAGTGTCAAAATACACTTGTAAAGCTTTAATTATCGTAATGCGTTTGTTTGCTAAAAAAATAACCAGTTAGTGTGGTTTTTGTTAGATTATTTCCTAAAAAGAGAGTTTACATGCCCGAAGAAAAGCAATGCCGTTGTCCATGGTTAGATGAATCAAAAGCCGATTATGTTAAATATCACGACGACGAATGGGGAGTACCGATTCATGACGATGGTACTATGTTTGAATTTCTAATATTAGAGTCCGCACAAGCAGGTTTAAGTTGGTATACCATATTAAAAAGGCGCGAAGGCTACAAAAATGCATTTGCGCAATTTAACGTAAAGGACGTTTCAAAATTTAGTGAGGCTAAAGTTGAAGAACTTATGCAAGATTCATCGATCATCCGTAATAGAGCAAAAATAAAAGCAGCAATTAGCAATGCGAGGATATTTATTGAGATACAAGATGAGTTTGGTAGTTTTTGTAAATATATTTGGGCTTACGTAGATAACAAGACCATTGTTAATGATATTAACGTTAAAGAAGATTATGTAGCCACCTCCCCTATTTCTGATGCGATCAGTAAAGATTTGAAAACACGAGGGTTTAAATTTTTTGGTTCAACAATATGCTACGCTCACCTGCAAGCTTGCGGTCTAATTAATGACCACAGTAAAAACTGTTACAAACGCTCACAAATAATTGATGAATATCAACAAGGTTAGCCATAGCAATTTAAAAACCATCATGCCATAATATGTCATTGAGGTTTAATAAAAATCACATTGGAGTTCATAAAAACTTGAACTTCAAAGAAAAGACCTCATCTAAAAAGTATAACTACGTTTTTAAGGAAACATTATGCAATCAAATATTAGTTTAAATGCTAGTAGAAGTTCAGCGATTGAAATTAACAAAGTATTGAAAAACACCTACATGTTATTATCGATGACGTTGGTGTTTAGTGCAGTAACTGCTGGCGTTTCTATGGCAATGGGCTTGTCTCATATGGCAGCTATCGTGATGATGCTTGTTTCATTTGGTTTATTATTTGTAGTTAATAAGAATGCCGATAAAGCGAGTGGTATTTTTTGGATATTCGCCTTTACTGGCTTGATGGGAGCTTCATTGGGCCCAATGCTTAACCATTATGCAGCAATGCCAAATGGTGCATCATTAATAATGCAAGCATTAGGCGGAACAGCATTAATATTTTTCGCTTTATCTGGATATGCACTGACTAGCAAAAAAGACTTCTCATTTATGGGTGGATTTTTAATGGTTGGTCTTATCGTTGTCGTTGTTGCTAGCATCGGTAACATCTTTTTCCAAATTCCAGCACTGTCATTAGCAGTAAGTGCTGCAATCATCATGATCATGTCTGGTTTAATCTTGTATGATACTAGCCGCATCATTAATGGTGGTGAAACAAATTACATCAGAGCAACCGTTTCATTATACTTAAATGTTTATAATATCTTTGTTCACTTATTACATCTTTTAGGTGTTTTTGGTGGAGATGATTAATAATTATCGAAAATGATTAAATATTTTTGATAAACTAAGCCTCGCATCGCGGGGCTTTTTTATAGATAGAATATAACGATGTAAACCTCACCCATGAATAACGATAGGAATAAGCTGAACAATGCAAACACTCGCCGTAATGGTAACAACACCGCCACATAGCAACTTAACAACAACCGCTATTGATTATATTGAGTGTGCAATACAAAAAGGTATTAAGGTCATTGGCGTGTTTTTTTATCAAGATGGCGTTTTAAATGCGAGTTCATATTTATCTCTACCCAATGACGAATATCAGTCAATAAAGCAATGGCAAAGATTAAATAAAGAATATGACTTACCATTACATATTTGTGTAACCGCGGGTGAAAAAAGAGGCCTTACTGACGAAATAGATGATCAAACTGGCAAAAAAACACAAACCAATATCAATGACGCCTTTATACTTTCTGGTTTAGGTGAATTAGTTGAGTTGAGCAGTAAAGCAGACCGTGTGGTGCAATTATGATCAATAAAAAACAATCAATTGCCATCCTTAATAGCACAGCCCCCTTCGCAAGTACCAACGGAAAAGATGCATTAGACCTTGCACTGATCTTTGGTTCATATGAACAAAATACCTCACTATTTTTTCAAGGTGATGGTGTCTATCAATTAGTAAAAAAGCAATCACCCGATAAAATTTCAACTAAAGATTATCTGAAAACGTTTGCTGCTTTTGAATTCTATGACATTAAACATATATACGTATGTGCAGCATCATTGGATCAACGAGCTTTGTCAGATGATTTTCATATTGATAACGTTACTGTATTGACTACAAGTGAGTTTTCAAAAGAGCTACATGCACGTAAAATCATATTAAGGTTCTAAGGCTAAATTTCAATGACCATACTACACCTCATACGTAGCTCTGCATTTTCAAGTAATGATTTAAAGCAATGCATTAGTAATATTGAGCATTACGATAATGTCGTTTTACTTGATGACGGTTGCTACAATATTAATCATCCGTTGATGAAGCAGCTTCAAGATAAAAGTTCGATGATAAACCTCTATATTGTAAAAGATCACGCACAGGCACGAGCGGTTAACTTTGATGATATTTCTAAAGAAGTACTTAACAGCATAACAATGACAGAGTTAGTTGCTCTGACATTTTCTAACGATAGCGTTGTGACTTGGCAATGATACTTACTTACTTAGGAGAAAAAATTGGCACCGATAAACAAGGTTATTTACTTGACTTTAAGCAGTGGAATGAAGAACTAGCGGATTTAATTGCTCAAAATGATCAGTTTGAATTAACGTCAGCCCATTGGGAAGTGATTCACTTTGTTCGCAGTTTTTACCTGCAATATAATACTTCTCCAGCCATTAGAGCATTAACGAAAGCAATGAAAGCAGAGTTTGGCGAAGAAAAAGCGAGTAGTCGATATTTGTATCGCCTGTTTCCAGAAGGCCCGGCCAAACAAGCCACAAAGTATGCAGGTTTACCGAAGCCTGCGCGTTGCATTTAGAGATAAGACGTTTAAAAATAAACTACAAAAATGACAAAGGCGCTATCCATTTAACGGACAGCGCCTTTATTTTACAATTCAATTAAACTTGTTAATTAATTTGCCGGTAATGTCGGCACTAATATATCCGCCATATCATGCATCACACGAATAACCTGACAGCTATAACCAAATTCATTGTCATACCATACATATAATACAGCGCGGTCGCCATCAACAATCGTTGCTTGAGAATCAACAACACCCGCATAACGAGAACCCACTAAATCCGTTGAAACAATTTCACTTGATGCGGTGTAATCTACTTGGTTTTGTAATTTCGAATTTAAAGAAATATTACGAAGATAATCATTAAGGGCTTCTTTATCTGTCGCTTTTTTCAAGTTCAAATTCATAATCGCCATTGAAACATTTGGCGTTGGTACTCGAATAGCATTACCCGTTAATAACCCTTTTAGCTCAGGTAAAGCTTTAGCTACTGCCTTAGCAGCGCCTGTGGTACTAATTACCATGTTTAACGGTGCACTACGACCACGACGAGGCGATGGATGATAATTATCAATTAGGTTTTGATCATTCGTATATGAATGAATAGTTTCAACGTGACCATTTCTAATACCAAACTCATCATTTAGTGCTTTAAGAACTGGGGTGATGGCATTTGTTGTACAACTAGCCGCCGAGATAATTCTATCTTCAGCTAAAATCATATCTTCATTAACACCATAAACAATATTTTTAATATCACCTTTAGCCGGTGCAGTTAATAATACTTTAGCAACACCTTTTGATTTTAAATGTTGTCCCAAGCCTTCTTCATCTGTCCAGATACCCGTATTATCGACTATTAAGGCATCATTTATTCCATATTCGGTATAATCGATTTCCGCAGGAGAATTAGCATAAATAACTTTGATAAAAGCACCATTGGCTTTTATAACATTATTTTCTTTATCAATAGTTATGCTGCCATTAAAAGCACCATGAACTGAATCACGTCTCAATAAACTGGCACGTTTTTCAAGATCATCTTTTTTACCTGGTCTGATGACAATTGCGCGTAAATTTAGTTTTGCACTTGGGCCAGCACGTTCAATAAGTAACCGTGCTAATAAACGACCTATACGACCAAAACCATATAGAACAACATCTTTAGATTTTTGACTATCCGTGTTTTTTGCAATGCTAGATAATTCTTTTTCAATATACTGTTCAATTGACAAACCATTGGCATGGCCCAAAAACAAGTAACGATATGCCAATTTACCCACATCAATACGTGCAGGAGCCAAAGTCATTTTGCTTAAGGCTTCAACAAACGGAAAACTTTCACGTAAACGTAATTTATTTTCTTCATGCAAAGCGACTGACTTATGGGCTTTAATAATATCAATAGCAGAAGCATTTACCAACGGGCGTCCGTAGATAGATATTTCGATACCTTTATTTCTAAATAATTGCCCTATAATAGGCTGCATGTTTTCAGCAAATGTTTGACGTTCTTGCCAGCTAGTTTGATATTGTTCCTCAAGATGAGAAGTCATTGCGTAAACCTTTTTATTTCAGTCAATTGAACGATAGGCTATTATTAATTAAATATGTAATTATTAATAACAAAATGCGGCGCACATTGTAATATATCATGAAATGTTTCGCCAGCGGTTACACCTGCATTATAAAAATAACTTTAGGAAAAGTATGAAAGTTACGCATATAGTTCTACTTATTAGCTGTTTTTCCTTATTTAGTTGCGATAAAGGCCCCTCTTTCGCAGAGCTTTGTGTAATGCACAGTGAAATATGTCACGAGTTTGAACAAGACTCTTGGTGTAAACGAGAAAGAATTGCCGTAGGTTTTGCTAATTTGAATCATGTTAAAACCCCTTTAGACCCACAAAAGTTTGAACAACTTATTGCTTATGAAGGTTATGCTCAGTGCATGGCCCATGCTTCAAAAATAGAACATATAAAATTTAAAAATAAACAAGTCATGCGTGTAAATAACTTGATGAAGGCACGCGAACAAATAAAAGTAATTTCTCAACAAACAAATAGATCGTTACATCCTGATTTACTTTATTTTCATTGGTCGCGGTATCTAAATAAAAAATCTCTGGCAAAATTTTTAGCATTAGAAAACACCTTACAACTCGAAACCCCAAAGCTGCAACTAAACCTCGCAACCTATTATGTAAAAAGAGATAAAGAGAAAACATTACAGCTGTTATATCATTCATTAGAATTAAGTAATGACGAAACACAAATAGATACCGAAGTATTTAAATCAATATCTACACTTTTTGCTGAAAAGAAGGACGTTAAAAATGCCTATATTTGGTCAAAGATACTGCATGACTATGATAGTGATGACAAAACGGTAACGGACCAGTCACTCGAAAATTATTTAAAAGCTTACAATCTTAATAGTGATGTCTTAGATCAAACGGCTGAAGATATTTTAGACAGAATTAATGATGGTGAGTTTAAAGAGCCCTAGTATGACGACTACTGTTTGTTTTCATTTTGTGAGACAAACAGCAAACTTAACGAGTTAACACAATAACGTTTACCCGTAGGCTCAGGCCCATCATCAAAAACATGACCTAAGTGTGAATCACAATGATCGCATTGAATTTCGATTCTAGGCATACGCAGAGATACATCAGACAGGTATTTCACCTGCCCTTTAATTGCACTTGAAAAGCTTGGCCAACCACAACCCGCATTAAATTTTGCAAGCGAATCAAATAACGACTGTTCACAACAAGCACATTGGTAAATGCCCGTTAACCAATGATCATTATAAATCCCCGTAAAAGGATGCTCAGTCGCTGCCAGACGACAAACTTGGTATGCCTCTGCAGTTAACTTATCTTTATAAGGATCATTTTTCATCGTTACTTATTCCTTAATTATTTCTTTTAATTACTTAATTTAATTAATAGAAATCATTTCTTTATCATCAGACGACCATTCAACATGAAACTTTTTCCCTGCTGACATATCGGTACGCTCAAAGGTATGTGCACCAAAATAATCACGTTGTCCTTGCAATAAATTAGCAGGCAAAACAGCTAAACGCATAGAATCAAAATATGATAATGCCGATGAAATAGCACCAATAGGTATGCCCATTAACGTAGCTTCAGCAACGGATTTACGCCAATTCATTTGATGCTCATTTAACTGCTTGGCAAAATATTCATCTAACATCAAATTTTCAAGTGTTTCGTTGCGTTCAAATGCATCAGCAATGGGTTGTAAAAATACAGCTCGAATAATACACCCTGCTCGCCAAATTTTGGCAATGCTGGCAAAATTTAACTGCCAGCCGTGTTGTTTTTCAGCCAATTTCATTAATTGAAAGCCTTGGGCATATGCACAAATTTTTGAACAATAAATAGCATCATGTAAGTGAGCAACAAATTCATCTTGTTCACTTTGAGAGAGTTTATTAGTCTCAGGTCCAGATAATACTTGTGCTGCTTCAACGCGGAGTGTTTTAAAGGATGATATTGAGCGTGCATAAACCGCCTGTGCAATTGTTGGTGCTGGGGTGCCAAGCTCTAAACTGCTCATTGCCGTCCATAAGCCTGTGCCCTTTTGTCCTGCTTTATCGAGGATCAAATCAACCAAAGGCGTTTTATCATCAATTTTATGACGTAATACTTCAACTGAAATTTCCATCAAATAGCTATCAAGAGGCCCTTTATTCCATTGTTCAAAAATATCTGCAATTTGATCTGGCGATAATGATAAGCCAGCACGTAACACATGATAAGCTTCACAAATTATTTGCATATCAGCATATTCAATGCCGTTATGAACCATTTTTACATAATGACCTGCGCCCGCAGGACCAATATAAGCGGTACAAGGTTCACCTTGAGTAACAATTTCACCGGGTTTAGTACGCTCAATAGGCTTTCCTGATTTTTCATCTACTTTTGCAGCAATAGCTTCCCAAATAGGCTTAATTCGAGTCCACGCATAAGGTGAGCCACTTGGCATTAATGCGGGACCAAATCGAGCCCCTACTTCACCACCAGAAACGGCTGACGAAAAAAGAATAAAATTATTTTTGTATTTTTCTTCACGAGCAACCGTATCAACCCATAGACTATTACCGGTATCAATAACAATATCATCAGGTTGAATACCTGCGCCGATCAAGCTTTCGCAAACTTGATCAACAGGAGAGCCTGCAGGTACAGATAAAACAATTAAATGAGGAGGCGTTAAACGCGCTAGTAATTCAGTAAATGAAGAGCAACCATAAACACGTTGCTCTGCAGAATTATTCTCGTATTTGTCTTGCTCAATAACGTCGTTTACTTTCTCATCATTAAGATCAAATGCAGCAATACGATAACCATTATCCGCTAAGTTTAAGACTAAATTTTTACCCATTACGCCAAGACCAATAAAGCCGATGTCACACATTACTTTATCTTGTGCCATATAATTTTATTCCGTAGTTATTTTATTGATTAGGAACAAAGTTCCTTATACTCATTGGGCGCATTCTAACATGTGATATGACTCAAATTCTATCAATTACTATATTAATCAAAGTTAACAGCTTATTTTTTAGTAACTTTACGTAATAAAAATAACAAAACGAACAAATAGTGAGGTAAAAGTAACTAAATCTTGCGATTTTAGCGTAAATGATGTAATTTTACTACATTATGTATTTAAGGGGTTAATTATGACTATTAAAGTTGGCATCAACGGTTTTGGCCGTATTGGACGTTTTGTATTTAGAGCCGCAGCACAAAGAAATGACATTGAAATTGTAGGTATTAATGACCTTATTGATGTTGATTACATGGCTTATATGCTGAAGTATGACTCAACTCATGGTCGCTTTGATGCCACTGTTGATGTTGTTGATGGTCAATTAATTGTTAATGGTAAAACGATCCGTGTAACTGCAGAGCGTAACCCTGAAGATTTAAAGTGGAATGAGATCAACGTTGATGTTGTTGTTGAATCAACAGGTTTATTCTTAACCGATGAAACTGCACGTAAACACCTTACTGCAGGTGCTAAGAAAGTTGTTCTTTCTGCCCCTTCTAAAGATGATACGCCAATGTTCGTTTGTGGTGTGAACCAAGATACTTATATTGGACAAGATATTGTTTCTAACGCATCTTGTACGACTAACTGCTTAGCACCAATTGCTAAAGTACTAAATGATAACTGGGGCATCGAAAATGGTTTAATGACCACTGTTCATGCAACAACAGCAACACAAAAAACAGTTGATAGCCCGTCTGCTAAAGACTGGCGTGGCGGTCGTGGTGCAGCACAAAACATTATTCCTTCATCTACAGGCGCAGCAAAAGCAGTTGGTAAAGTTATTCCTGAGTTAAATGGTAAACTTACCGGAATGGCATTTCGAGTACCTACACCCAATGTATCAGTTGTAGATTTAACAGTTAACCTTAAAAACCCAGCGACTTATCAAGAAATTTGTGATGCCATGAAAGCGGCATCAGAAGGTCCATTAAAAGGTATTTTAGGTTATACCGAAGACCAAGTAGTTTCTAATGATTTTATTGGTGAAACATGTACTTCAGTATTTGATGCCGGTGCAGGTATCGCTTTAACCGGTACTTTTGTTAAAGTCGTTTCATGGTATGACAATGAAATTGGTTATTCTAACAAGGTATTAGATTTAGTTTCATTCATTACAAATTTTGAAAGCCAACAAATATTAAAGTCAGCTTAATAGCTTTTACTAAATAAAATAATTTAACTTAAAACGCCAAGCAAATGCTTGGCGTTTTTTTGTCTATTGATATATAGATTGATTCGAGGGTAGCGAGGCTCAACAAATCATTTTTGTCGAAGTAAACTTCGACCTACATACTAATATTAGCCTTAAACATCGTTGTTCTTTGCCATCGTTGTGCATGAAGGCAAGAAGATCCAAGGCAGTGGACGCAGGTACTTATGATTTGTCTGGAACTAAAATCATGACCGTTTATCCTGAACATCGTTGTTCCTTGTCATCCATGGCACCACAATATTGCTTACATGGATACAAGTACTTAGCTTTCGTCTGGAACTAAAAAGCTGACCGTTCGTCCTGAACATAAAAAGCCAGTTGTTATTAACAACTGGCTTTTTTAATGAACTAAAATACGCTTATTTTACATGTGTTAATACTTGTTTGGCTAAATCAGTAATTGTCGACCAATTTTTATTTTGTACAATTTCATCTGTTACTAACCAAGAGCCCCCACAACAAGCAACATTTTTAAGTGCTAGATAGTCTCTAACATTTTTAATGTTAATGCCGCCAGTTGGGCAAAAACGAATGTCAGGAAAAGGTCCGCCAATTGATTGAATCGCTTTTACGCCACCAGAGGCTTCAGCAGGGAAGAATTTCAAGTGATCATAACCGAAATCTATAGCATCCATCATCTCTGAAATAGAGGAGATCCCGGGGATC
>JABSOX010000120.1 GCA_013215655.1 Colwellia sp. | reverse complement strand
ATAACACGTAATAACATGTTATCGCGTGCTTCTCCGGCTACCTGACATCGTTCTGGTAAATCAGTTAAGTTAAAAAATACCCCTTTTGAAGTGCCACCACGCATATAGGTTGCGGGAATTTTGACTTGAGGCTTGTGTGTTTGAGGTGCGTTTTTCATACTGAATCCTTTTATTTTGTTCTTATCGTCACTCTTTGCCAGCCATGGCTCCGTGACATACCGTTCATCCTAAACATAAAAATGACACATTACTTTTTAAGAAAAATGTGTCATTTTAAAATCAATTGAATACACGTAGAACGCAGGAATTTTATTTTAGAGCAAGGCGGAGGCGCGGAGTTGACGAACGTCAATGAGCACCTCCAAGATGCTATCAAATTAAATAACTAGTTATACGTTTGATTCAAGGAAGTCTGTGGCGAACTTCTGAAGTACCCCACCACCGTCGTAAACTGAAACTTCTTCAGCGGTATCTAAACGACATTTCACAGGAATTTCAATAACCTCACCATCGGCTCTAGTCATTACAACTGTCATTGCTACGCCTGGTGCAGTTTTACCCACAACATCGTAAGTTTCGCTACCATCAATACGATAGGTATGACGAGTTTCACCATTAATAAATTCTAGTGGTAATACGCCCATACCCACTAAGTTGGTACGGTGAATTCGCTCAAAACCTTGAGAAACAATCACTTCAACACCAGCTAAGCGAACACCTTTTGCTGCCCAGTCACGTGATGAACCCTGACCATAATCAGCACCTGCGATGATGATTAATGGCTGTTTGCGCTGCATGTAAGTTTCAATAGCTTCCCACATTCTAGACTCTATGCCTTCAGGCTCAATACGTGTTAGTGAGCCTTGCTTAACTTCGCCGTTTTCATCTCGACACATTTCATTAAACAATTTCGGATTAGCGAATGTTGCACGTTGCGTTGTTTCATGATCGCCACGGTGCGTTGCATAGGAGTTAAAGTCTTCATGTGGTACGCCCATTTTATCAAGATAAGCACCTGAAGCGCTATCTAGCTGGATAGCGTTTGACGGTGATAAATGATCCGTTGTGATATTGTCACCTAATACCGCTAAAGGACGCATCCCCTTCATCGTACGTTCACCCGCTAACGCGCCTTCCCAATAAGGAGGACGGCGGATATAAGTACTTTTAGGATCCCAATCGTATAGAGGGCTTTCAGCAGGTTCAAATGCACCTAAATCAAACATGGGTGTATAAATTTTCTTAAATTGCTCAGGCTTTACCGCTGAGGCAACAATTGCATCAATCTCTTCATCTGATGGCCAGATGTCTTTCAAGGTAATGTCATTACCGTTTTGATCTTGTCCTAATACGTCTTTTTCAATATCAAAACGCATCGTACCGGCAAGTGCATAAGCAACAACCAATGGCGGTGATGCTAAGAAAGCTTGTTTAGCGTGTGGATGAATTCGTCCATCAAAGTTACGGTTACCTGATAAAACTGCTGTTGAATATAAATCGCGGTCAATAATTTCTTGTTGAATTTTTGGATCTAATGCACCCGACATACCATTACAAGTAGTACATGCGTAACCAACAATGCCAAAGCCTAGCTTTTCCATTTCTGATAATAAACCGGCTTCTTCTAGGTAAAGTTTTGCAACTTTTGAACCCGGCGCAAATGATGTTTTAACCCAAGGTTTACGTTTTAAACCAAGCTCGTTAGCACGCTTAGCAACTAAGCCAGCAGCAACAACGTTACGTGGGTTAGAAGTATTTGTACAAGAAGTGATTGCGGCAATAATTACTGCGCCATCTGGCATTTCACCCTTAGCTTCTTGTGCTTTACATGCATCTAAGTCTTTAGCTATACCTTTAGAGGCTAAATCAGCTGTCGCTAATCGACGATGCGGGTTAGATGGACCCGCCAAATTACGACAAACCGTTGATAAATCAAATTCAATAACACGTGGGTATTGTACTTCTTCTAGATCATCAGCCCATAAACCCGTATGTTTAGCGTAAGTTTCAACTAATTTAACTTGTTCTGGCTCACGACCGGTGATATTTAAGTAATCAATCGTTTGCTCATCAATATAAAACAACCCTGCAGATGCACCATATTCTGGTGTCATGTTTGAGATAGTAGCTCTGTCACCAATGGTTAAATCCTTAGTACCTTCACCGAAGAACTCTAAGTAGCTAGAAACTACTTTTTCGTTACGTAAAAATTCAGTGATAGCAAGCACCATATCTGTAGCGGTGATACCGGGCTTACGCTTGCCCGTTAACTTAACACCAATAATGTCAGGTAATCTCATCATCGTTGGACGACCCAACATCACAGTTTCCGCTTCTAAACCACCAACACCAATCGCGATAACACCCAGTGCATCAATATGTGGTGTATGAGAATCAGTACCAACACAGGTATCAGGGAAAGCAACACCATCGCGCAATTGAATAACTGGCGACATTTTCTCCAAGTTGATTTGATGCATAATGCCATTACCGGCAGGAATTACATCAACATTTTTAAAGGCTGTTTTGGTCCACTCAATAAAGTGAAAACGCTCTTTATTACGGCGTTCTTCTATCACACGGTTTTTATCAAATGCTTCAGGGTCAAAACCCGGCGCTTCTACTGCTAGCGAGTGATCAACAATTAATTGTGTTGGTACAACAGGGTTTACTTTTGATGGATCGCCGCCTTGCTCCGCGATTGCGTCACGCAGACCCGCTAAATCAACTAATGCGGTTTGCCCTAAAATATCATGACAAACAACACGTGCTGGGTACCATGGAAAATCAAGTTCTTGCTTAACGTTGATAAGTTGCTTTAACGAATCAGTTAATGATGCAGGCGAGCATCTACGTACTAATTGCTCAGCTAATACGCGTGAAGTGTAAGGCAATTTTGCGTAACTACCCGGCGTGATTGCTTCAACCGCTTCACGGGTATCAAAATAATCAATATTTACGCCGCCGACTTTATAGCCTGGTAGCGGTTTGCGGTAATCGTAATTCATAATTCATTCCACATTAATTGTTATGCAATAAAGGCGAATTTCAATAAATGAATCCGCTTTTATTAATAAAACTTATTTTCTAATTGCCTAACATCGATGCTAGACGACTAAATTTGCTTCTAATTCAAGGAAAAAAATCTGGACATATAAGTATATGTGATGATTTTCTGTTGCTGAAGTAGAAGCAAAGAGCAAGTCTTACTTATCTTTCAGAAATCGCATTAACTTTACGAGGCTCTGATCCAGTATAATCAGCACTTGGACGAATAATACGGTTATTTGAACGCTGTTCCATTACATGAGCAGCCCAACCGGTTAAACGTGAACAAACAAAAATAGGTGTGAATAATTTTGTTGGGATACCCATGTAATTATAGGTTGAAGCATGGAAGAAATCAGCATTACAGAATAATTTTTTGCTGTCCCACATGAACTCTTCACAGGCTACTGAAATATCGTAAAGTGATGTATCACCGTTTTCAGCCGCTAATTTTTCTGACCAAGCTTTGATAATAACGTTACGTGGATCAGACGTGCGGTAAATTGCATGACCAAAGCCCATAATTTTTTCTTTACGCGCTAACATGCCCGCCATTTGCTCTTTCGCATCCGCTGGAGATTTAAAGCTTTGGATCATGTCCATTGCCGCTTCATTAGCACCACCGTGAAGTGGCCCACGTAATGTACCGATAGCACCAGTAATACAAGAGAACATGTCAGACAAGGTTGAGGCACAAACACGGGCAGTAAACGTTGACGCGTTAAACTCATGTTCTGCATATAAAATAAGTGACACATCCATAACACGTTGATGTTGCTCAGACGGTGTTTCACCATTTAATAAACGTAAGAAATGCCCTGCTAATGAATCTTCATTTGAGCTACACTCAATTTCTACGCCGTGGTGCGAAAATTTATACCAGTAACACATGATCGCAGGAAAAGCAGATAACAAGCGGTTAGCCGCTTTGTTCTGCTCGGAAAAATCACTTTCTGGCTCTAAGTTGCCTAAAAATGAACACCCCGTACGCATAACGTCCATAGGATGTGCATCTTTTGGAATATGCTTTAATACTTCTTTTAATGCTTGAGGTAAGTCGCGCATACCCGCTAATTCGGCTTTGTAAGTCGATAATTCTTTTTCATTAGGTAATTCACCGTTAAAAAGTAAATAAGCCACTTCTTCAAAGGTTGAATTTCCCGCTAAATCAGCAATATCATAACCACAGTAAGTTAAGCCTGAGCCAGATTGACCTACAGTACAAAGGGAAGTTTCGCCTGCGCTTTGACCACGTAATCCTGCACCACTTAGTTTCTTACTTGCTACTTTATTATCACTCATTGTTCTTTCCTCATATTCTTTTAGTTTGGCCGGGCTTAGCTATGCTCATGCCGACCTACAATTTAGTTATTATTCATTTCGCGCAATTTCTATTTATTTTTACCTGCATCGAACAACGCATCTAGCTTTTGCTCATAATCGTGATACCCAAGGTAATCGTATAAATCCATGCGCGTTTGCATATTGTCTATTTCAGCTTTTTGATCGCCATCAGCTAATAAGGTTTTATAGACCGATTCTGCCGCTTTGTTCATCGCACGAAATGCTGATAATGGGTAAAGCACCATCGCACAGCCCCACTCACCTAGCTGCTCTTTGTTCCATAATTCGGTTTGACCAAATTCGGTAATATTAGCAAGCACGGGTACATCTAACGCTTCAGTGAATGCGCGATAATGTTCTTCAGTTTTAATCGCCTCTGCAAAAATACCATCAGCACCTGCAGCAACATAAGCTTTAGCACGTTCAAGTGCGGCTTCGAGACCTTCTTGAGCAAACGCATCGGTGCGTGCCATAATAAAAAAGTCCTTGTTGATACGAGCATCAACTGCCGCTTTAATGCGATCAACCATTTCCTCTGTAGTAACGATTTCTTTATTTGGGCGATGACCACAGCGTTTTTGCGCCACTTGATCTTCCAAATGAACCGCAGCAGCACCCGCTTTTTCCATATCACGAATAGTTTTAGCAATGTTAAATGCGCCACCCCAGCCGGTATCGATATCAACCAATAACGGTAAACCTGATGCGGCAGTAATACGCTGTACGTCAGCAATAACATCATTTAATGAAGTCATACCTAAATCAGGTAAACCATAAGAAGCATTAGCAACACCGCCACCCGAAAGGTAAATGGCTTGATGTCCTAATTGCTCGGCCATTATTGCGCAGTACGCATTGATAGTACCGACAATCTGTAATGGCTTATTTTTCTCTAAGGCTAAACGGAATTTTTTACCCGGTGATAATTGTTGAGACATATTGATTGTCCTTTTTAGATTTTAATTTCTTTTAGTTGTAATTGAATGTGCGTATTTATTTGTTAAAATTGTTTAAGTAAAATTTTAAAATTAATTTACTTCTGTTTGAGTTTTGAGTTTTCAGCAATTTTTTTCTCAATGTTTTTTCTTGATGCGGCAATATGGCGTCTCATTAACATTTCTGCTAATTCACCATCTCGGTCACAAATTGCTTGAATTATACTGGAGTGTTCTTGAAATGCTTTTGTCGCTCGAGGGCTATGCATACCAAATTGAATACGATACATACGTACTAAATGGTATAACTGACCACATAAAATATTGATCAATTGTTGATTATGACTACCAAGGATCACTTTATAGTGAAAATCTAAATCACCCTCTTCTTGGTAATATGAAACACCATCTTTTAAAGCTTGAGATTTAGAGTGTGCTGTAAGCATAGCTTGCATTTCAGCTATCTCATCATCACTCATATTTGTCGCCGCTTGTCGGCATGCCATGCCTTCAAGTGCTTCTCGCACCACATAAATTTCTAATAAACCTTCAATGGTACAATCAACAACTCTTGAGCCAACATTAGCTTTACGCTCAATTAAGTGACATTTTTCTAAACGATTTAATGCTTCTCGAAGCGTTGAACGACTAATTTCATATTGTTTAGCAAGTTCAGGTTCACTGACTTTACTGCCTGCTGCAATTTTCCCTTCAACAATAGCATGTAATATTGAGTCAAAAACTTTGTCTGCAGTGGTTACTGCTTTTTGTAACGTGGGATTATCTAGTGCCATAATTGTCGACATTTAACTAATTTAGAATGGATATTAGCCTATATTTATAATTAGTCAAGTAGACCAAGGGCGAATTGTCGACAATAACACCTTTAAAGTAAAATAAAATAATTAACCAAAGAACCAATAACACACACCAATAGCAGCACATATTCCAGCAAAGTCAGCGAATAACCCACACATAACCGCATGGCGACTATAACGTATACCTACCGAACCAAAATAAACAGCCAATACATAAAATGTGGTTTCAGTTGAACCTTGTATAATAGATGCTAAACGACCAGCAAATGAATCCGCACCGTGAGTATTCATCGTTTCTATCATCATAGCTCTTGCCCCAGAGCCACTTAAAGGCTTCATCAAAGCAGTGGGCATAGCATCAACAAAACGTGTATCAAAACCTAAAAACAAGACTAATCCTCTAAAACTGTCGACAATCAGCTCTAGTGCACCACTGGCTCTAAAAACGCCAATAGCCACTAACATCGCCAATAAATAAGGAATGAGTTTAATACTTGTTTCAAAGCCTTGTTTAGCACCTTCAATAAAACTATCGTAAACATCCACTTTTTTACGTACTGCAGCTAAAATAAAAATCACTAAAGTAGTGAATATCAAAAAGTTCCCTAACAGTGATGACTGCGCAGCTAATGCTTGCGAAGTTAACATTGAAAAATAAACCACTAAACCACCCACCAAAGCAATAGCACCAGATAAATAAAATAATACAACTTGATGATAAAGCTTTATTTTTTGAACGGTTGCAACCGCTAATAAACCTGCAAGTGTCGAAGCAAAAGTTGCCAATATAATAGGCACAAAAACATCTGTAGGATTCACGGCTCCTTGTTGAGCGCGATAAACAAAAACAGCAACAGGGAAAAGCGTTACTGAAGAAGTATTCAATACTAAAAATAAAATTTGTGCATTGCTTGCTGTGTCTTTTTTGGGATTTAACTGTTGAAGGTCTTGCATCGCTTTTAAACCGAGCGGCGTTGCAGCATTGTCTAAACCAAGAAAGTTGGCAGATAGATTCATGGTCATGGAGCCGATGGCTGGATGCCCTCTTGGTACATCTGGCATTAAGCGGGTAAATAATGGTGAAATGGCGCGGGCAAGTTTATCTATCAAACCTGCGTTTTCAGCAATTTTCATCATACCAAGCCAAAAACTTAAAATACCGATCAAACCAATAGCAATATCTACGGTTACTTTTGACATAGTGAAAATTGATTTTACGAGTTGCTCAAACACCATAGCATTATCAAGAAATAACCATTGATAAAGTGCAGAACTAAAAGCAATAAGAAAGAAACTGATCCACAAACGATTTAGCACAATAAAAATAAAATCATTAATTATAAAGTTGAAAATATGATGACACAAAACCTATCAAACACCTAGCTTTACACGACGTTAACAAACTGTGCACAACAAGTGTATATCCCGTGGAAAAACCTTTCACCTTTAATCACATCACGTCTAAAAAACTCGAGTTTACAGTTATTTTTCAACAAGTTAAATTTAAATAAAAATAAATTAGCAATACAAAAATATTGCACTACAATTAACTTTATCAAGTTACTTAAATAAAGATTGCTCGCTGCATTTATATTTTATAACTTTGTGAATTAGCGCAGGCTCAACTCCTTTTTGAGCCATTACCCTAAGCCCGAACTAGCAATAGTTTCGGGCTATTTTTATGCTTGAAAGATAATTTAAAGTTTGAATAAACAATTAAAGTTATCAGTGGATAATTGAGCAATGTCTTCAACCGATTGTCCCCGAATACTCGCTAAGTGTTTTGCAACTTCCACGACATAAGCGGGCTGGTTTTGTTTACCTCGGTGTGGCACAGGGGCAAGATAAGGCGCGTCAGTTTCAATAAGGAAACGGTCATTGGGAATTTTTTTAGCTACATCTCGTAATGCATTGGCATTTTTGAAAGTTACAATACCAGAAAATGAGATGTAAAATCCCATGGCAATAGCTTGTTCAGCCATTTCCCAACTTTCAGTAAAGCAATGCAATATACCTCCAACTTGCTCAGCTCCCTCTTCACGCATAATTGCTAAAGTTTCTTGTTGTGCGTCACGGGTATGAATAATCAAAGGTTTCTTAAGCTTTTTGGCGGCTCTAATATGTTTACGAAATGAGTCTTGTTGTAATTCTTTTGTTTCGGGAGCATAAAAATAATCTAACCCTGTTTCCCCAACGGCAATAACACGCGGATGTTGTGCAAGTTGTATTAATTCACTTTCATCAATTTCATCGTCTTGATTTAAAGGATGCGCGCCACACGACAACAAAACATTCTCATAGTGCAGTGTTTTATCGGCCATTGCAGGAAAGTCTTTCAATGTGACACTAACACATAATATTTTTGTAACTTTTGCTACTTCGGCAGCATTTATGACATTATCAAGGTCATTATCAAACTCATTAAGATCAAGGCGATCTAAATGACAATGTGAATCAATAAACAAGGATGTTCTCCAAAACAAATAAATTTAGGGACTAATTGATAGGGGTTAACTACATCGTTAATGTCGGCTCAGACGAATTCAAAAATCGTCCAATAGCTTTTTCAATTTGACTTTTTACATTGTCGGGATCGTCAATAAAGCTAATCCCTATACCCGGAGGGGTACCATTTTGTGCACCTATGGGGGTCAACCAGCAAATTTTCCCTTTAACTTCTGAATTCTCTAAAGAGTCAGGTAAAGAGATTTCAAGTACTACATCATCACCGAGTTCATGCTGATCAACTGTTTTATAAAACAACCCGCCATCTTTTAAAAATGGCATAAAGGATTGATATAATTCTTTTTCTGAAATGAATTCTAAATATAGTATTTCCAATGTAGACTCCTTTTCTTAATTAATTTTGTAGAATATTATCGACATCAGCAACAAATTTTTCAATCATAAATTGACGGTTAGCCTGAGATAACATTTTAACTTGTTTAGTCATTATTTGTAGCTTTAAATAGATCTTCCACAAGGTATCTTTATTTAGTTTAGCTTTTTTTTCACTATTAATACCATCACTTAGGGACCAACCATTTTCCGCTCTCATTAAGTTTGTCAGTATTTTTTCTAGCCACCGTAATGCATCGGGTGAATCATTAAGCATTTTCAACCATTTGTTTTTTTCAACATGACTTTGTAGTTGAGCAAGAAAAAGAGCTTCAAACTCAAGGTATTGTTGTTGAATGATCGAATCAAGTAATTCAGGTAAGTGACTTAAGTTACTATAGTTATTTCCATTAGCTTGTTCCAGTTGAGCAAGTAATTCGCTGCCAACGGGTGGTCTTATTTCAATAAGTCGACATCGGCTAATAATGGTCGGCAATAATGTATCTCTTGAAGATGACAACAATATAATAAAGCTATTTTCTGTGGGCTCTTCTAAGGTTTTAAGTAAGGCGTTAGCAGCAGCTACAGTCATAGTTTCAGCGGCAGCAATTAAAACTGTTTTAGCTTGCCCTAACTGCGCTGTTTTTTCAAAAAACTGGCTTACTTTTCGGATACTGTCAACACCAATGGTGGCTTTATCTGATACAACAGAGATATGATCAGGATAAGTACTACTGTGATATAAACGGCAGGTTTTACAATGTCCACAAGGTAATATTGGTGTGTTGTTATTAAGTAACTGTGGTGTTTGACACAACAAAACATTAATAAGCCAATTAGCCAACTCATATTTACCACTTCCCTGAACACCGTTGATTAATAACGCATGAGGCAATTTATTATTCGCGATCTGTTCCGATAATTGATATTGCTCTTGTAATAACCAGTCTTTCATTTCTTTGACCTTAGGAAGCAGCTACACCCATTGAAGTGATGAATCGTCCAACAACATGACGAATATCATCATGAACAGCTTTCATTTCTTGGCTCGCATCAATGGTAGTAATTTTTTTGTCTTGATCCGCTATCTGACAGTATTTATTACGAACACGATGAAAAAATTCAATTTTCTCAAGTTCTATGCGGTCAAGTTCACCTCGGGCTTTAGCTCGAGATAAACCCAGTTCTGGGTCAATATCTAAATAAAGCGTTAAATCTGGGCTAAAACCTTTTAACGTAACATCGGCAATTGCATTCATAATGTCATCATCAAAATTTCGACCACCACCTTGATAAGCTCGTGATGATAAATCATGTCGATCACCAATTACCCACTGACCTTGTTTAAGTGCTGGTAGTATTCTATTAGCAAGTAATTGACTACGACTTGCATACATAAGTAATAGTTCAGTTTCTTGAGTTAACTCTTCTTTGTGTGAGGCTGACTTAACAATATCTCGTAATGATTCTGCGAGCGGCGTTCCACCCGGCTCTCTTGTTTTTATATATGAAATATGGTGTTGTTCAAGAATACTTTCGATAACGGCTATCGCTGAAGACTTTCCTGCACCTTCAATACCTTCAACCACAATAAATTTACCTTGACTCATATTGTTCCTTTTTCATTTATTTATTATCGACATCGACATCGACTACTTATTACTTAGCTTTTTTCTCATCTCTTGTAAATAACGAGTGACCGCTTGATTATGTTCAG
>JABSOX010000119.1 GCA_013215655.1 Colwellia sp. | reverse complement strand
CAACTTGTTGTACGTTGTCTTGCCCTACGGGTTGAATTTCTTTGCTTTGAATTGCACGTAAAATTTTACTTTGTGCAGACAATGGTAGTTCGCCGATTTCATCTAAAAATAAGGTACCGCCATTAGCCAATAAGAACTTGCCCGCTCTATTTTTATCTGCTCCCGTAAAAGCTCCCTTTACATGACCAAAAAGCTCACTTTCTATTAAGTTTTCAGGAAGAGCTGCACAATTTACATAAACCATAGGACCCGTTTTACGCAACGAATTTTGATGTAAGTTACGCGCAACTATCTCTTTACCAACACCTGTTTCACCATAAATAAGAATATTAAAATCTGATGGCGCAACTATTTCCAACTCTTGTTTAAGTTGTATCATCACCGTACTTTCGCCAATAATTTCACCGCCCTCTCGTTGCCATGCTTCTTTTGTTAATTCGGCAACGACTTGCTGAGAGTGTTGTGCATTATTTTCCAATTGCTCAATCATCAATGCCGTATTAAGTGTCGCTGCTGAAATGGCAGAAATGAGTGCAAGTGTACGTTCAGGAATGTCATCAAAAACATGCGGCGTTAAGCTATCTATGGTCAATAACCCTAAGAATTCATCATCAAAATATAACGGTAACCCCATGCATGCATGTATGGGTAAATCTCCGGTTCTATTATTTAATAAGCCATCATAGGGATCAGGTAAAGGAGAATTAGCGGCAAAACGAACAGGCTCTCGAGATTGACATAATACTTCAAAGCGAGGATTTTCACTCACCTTAAAGCGACGACCTAAAGTGTCTCGACTAAGCCCTTGCAGAGCCAATGGTTTAAGCTCGTCTTGCTGGTGTGATAGTAAAACAACTGCATCACAGGTAATAACTTTACGCACCGTATCCAACAAGCGGTTAAATCTATCTTTTGTGGTTAAACTACTGGCTAAATCTAATGCTAGTTCAATAATGGCAGCTGACGAAATATCGTTCATGGTAATTCTCCTTATGTCATCACAAAATAACACGTAGAAGTCTAAATGACTACAACAAAAACGAGTCCATTCGACCTTTAACCAGTACAACAAAAAACTAAATCATTGATACTTAATAAATAAATACATGGCACTAGCCTTGCTAATACTATTACAAAGAATGACGTTAATAATAGGAATTAACCATGTATGCACAATTTGTTATGCCACAGCAGTTGCCCGATGTTGATAACGCAAAGAATTACCAAAAATGCCTTATTTTAGGTAATTGGTTAATGATATTTTCTCTTCTTATCGTTGCAACTAGCATTAGCATAAACTTCGCTTTTGAAAGCCATTTTGAAATTTCAAGTCAAATAGTTGCTCATATTGCTACCATCATTTTTGCGGCTATTTTAAAAATTGGTTACGTGGTGCGTTGTATTGGTTTACATGGTTTTGGTAAAAAGGACTTTTGAAATGACTTACAACTCAGAAACGCTACGACTTATTCATAGCAGTGATTATCATACAAAACACAACGCTATAAATATCGACATAAATGTGATTTTTAGTATGTTATGGATAATCCTACTATTCATTTTTTAATGGGTTTAGGAAAAGATATGGCAACTTTAATACCGCGATTAACGTTTCGTAGACAACTAATTTCGCCTTTAAATAACTGGGAAACTAAATTAAAAACGATATGCATACCAAGGCCACTACCTCCTTGGTTGCGCTTACTGGTAACAAAAGGGTCAAATACTTGTTTTAACATCTCGTCACTCATACCTCCACCATCGTCTTGATAGATAATTTTGATCTTGTTATCACTTTCACTGATATCAATATCAATAATTCCTTGTTCTTCATACTCAAAGCCATGGTTAAGTGAGTTTTCAATTAAATTACTAAAAATTTGAAATAAAGCTCCAGGATAGGTTTCAATATTTATATTTTCATCGCCGTTAATATTAACTATTATCTCTTTATTACGTATATGACTCTTTTTAAATAAGGGCACAAGTGAACGACGTACTTCCCAAATATAATCCGTTAAATTGATCTCTCTTTTCGACTCAGAACTTTGGTCTACGGCCACTTGTTTAAAGTTACTAATAAGCATATTGGCACGCTCAAGACTTTCAAGTACCATTCTATAACCTCTACTTTGGACACTGATCGCCTTTTCTAAATCTGACTGACGTAATACTTTATTTTTCAGTAATTTTTTTATCGAAATTAAAGAGTCTTGATTATGGCTTATCGCGGTTATCGAAATACCTAAAGGGGTATTGATTTCATGGGCTATACCAGCTACTAAGCCACCTAACGCCGCCATTTTTTCACTTTCTATCAACCTATTTTGTGCCTGCTTAAGCTGGTTCATGGCTTGTTCAACTTTCTCGTTTTTTGCCGAAAGCTCTTGGGTACGCTCTTGTACTTTTAATTCTAAATTTTCATTGAGCTGTTCTAAAGATTGTTCATGTTGTTTTAGTTGTTCTATATCTTTGAATGCTCCAGCAATGCGTATTGCTTTACCATTAACATCACGACTTATCACTTTACCTTTATCTAAAACCCAACACCAATTGCCCGATAAGTCTTGTACTCTTATCGGCATTTCAAACTTTTCAATTTGTTGGTGCACACATTGTTCAAGAAAATGTTCGTATACAGCCCGATCATCAGGGTGAACAAAGCTGCAAGCATTCGACTTATTGATAAACTTTAATTCTTGCCCATAATTTATACGTGGCGTTACGCTATGACGGTGAATTTCATTAGTCACAACATCCCAGTCCCACAGTTCATCGCCACTTGCCCATAAGGAATGATGTAGGCGTTGCTGCAAATGGCTCATCGCAAGGTTTGCTTTAACAATTTTTCGATAACTGCGCTGTCGTAAATAAAAAATAAAGAGAAGTATTGATAAAATCAAAAATACATAAATAAATTTACTGAGGTTACTCCACCACCACGGGGCATTTAAGATAATATTTAATTTATAGACTGGTGACTGCTCACCATAATGATTTTTAGTATAAGCCTCTAGTTGATAGTCCCCCGGAGGTAACTTTATTAAATTAACTTGTCGACTGTTTTTATCCATCAATAACCATTGCTCAGACAATCCGACAACACGGTAGAAATAATCTAGTTGTTGATGGCTGTAGGCTAATGAAGAAAATTTGAAAGATAGTATGTCTTGTTGATAATTTAGAATAATTTCTTGAAGATATTCTGATTGCTGAACTTTTGTTTGCTTACTATTTTCTTGAATAAGCGTTTGTTGAGTGAAGTTTTTACCTAAAATATCAATTTCAGTTAAAAATAATGGTGGTATTGCTAATTGCTCTGGAATTTTTTTCGGATAAAATTGATTAAAACCGTTTGCCCCGCCAATAAAAACTTGCCCTAAAGGAGATAACCACGCCGCACCAAAGTTATATTCAAAATCTTGAATACCATCATTTTCAGTGAAGTTTCGCACTTTAAAATCATTGATATTAATTTGTACTAAACCGTCACTGCCACCTACCCACATACTTTCTTGACCGTCAAAGATCATTGCCCAAACAGCATTACCCATTAATCCCTGATCTTGATTTAAAACCCGTTCAACACTAAAGTCTTTATTTACAATACTAATGCCTGCATCACTAGCGACCCAAACTCGCCCTTTACCATCAAGTGCCAAGGTAAAACTCAAACTAGAAATCAAACCATCACTAATAGTAAGTTGCTCTAATGTATCTTGATGAAAGCGATATATGCCCTTGCCAATACTGCCAAGCCACAATTCATCTCCTTTAACCAACATCCCCGTCACATGCTCAGACGCATTTGAATAGCCTGTAAAATAGGGTACTAAACTATTGGTTACTTGATCATGTTTAAGCAAACCATAATCACGCACACTTAATAAAACATCACCTTTATATACAACGATGGCATTGTATTGAAGAGAGGGGGCATTATTATTCTTGGGTGTATAATGGGTTAATTGATGTGATTTAGTATTATATTTAACCGCGCCTTGGCCCATAGTGGTAAACCAAACATCATTATTCTTAAAAATAATTTTAGTAATAAAACTGTTTTTTAATAATGAAAGCTCTGGATAAAGTGAATTAGCACTAAAAAAACCTTTGCCATTAAATATATAAACGCCATGCGCCGTTGCCAGCCAGAGTCGACTTTCGTCATCAAAAGCAAAACCTCTAATATCATCTTCAGCTAATGGAGCATCAGGGTAGCTATAAGTATTTATATGACCTAAATTTTTTACCGCATTACTTAAAAAATCAACACCGGCGGAGTCAGTGCCTAACCAAAGATTATCTTTATCATCTACAAGTAATGATAAAACAGTGTTATCAGACAAGCTTTTCGCCAAGACAGCATTATGTTGATGTTTTTCTAATATCGCTCCTGTTTTATCAACAAGGTAAACACCATTATTACTGGCAACCCACACGTTGTCTTTCTTGCTAATAACTTTATTTATGGTGCTATTTACTGCCGAAGATAACTTAATGCTAAAAATTGGTTTAATCTCCCCAGAGGATAAAAAATAAGCGTCAAGCAAACCATCTTGACGACCGATATAAAGACTATCACCAATGAATTCAAGGGACTTTGCAGGTTGCTCTGTTAAAGTTTGTAGTGACATTTGACCATAAAACTTGGAAAAAACCCCTTTATCAGTTGCTAAAAAAAGGGTTTTATCTGTTGAATAAATATCTAATATACGCAGACCTTTGGAGTGAGGGTATGCTGTTATTTTATGATCTACATAATCAACCCGATAAAAGCCGGAAACCTCAGTGCCAACCCAAACTTTATCTTCATCACAATGTAAACTGGTGACATTATCTGCGGGAATATTGTCAAAGGATGCCGTAAGCAGAGAAGTAAAAGCACCAGATTGATAGTCATAAACACTTAAACCTGAACGTGTGCCTATCCACATTTTATGATCGCCATCATCACATAACGAGGTAATAAAATTACCTGCTAATTTATCTGGCTTTAAAGGGACTGCTTGATATTGTTTGAACTCATAACCATCGTAACGATTTAAACCACTTTGTGTACCAAACCATAAGAAACCTAGCCTGTCTTGTGCAATTGCTAATACTGTTGTTTGGCTTAAGCCTTTATCTTTAGCATAATTAATCATTGATTGATTAACCTGCGAAAAAGTCAACGCGGTTATAGGCTTAGACGGCTCAACGGCATTTATCTGTATACTAATAAAGAAGAATGTAAACAATAAAAATATGATTCTAAGCAAAAAAGCCTCAAGTAATATTTTTTACAATAATGGTTTTATAACTGCTATTAACTAATATAGTACAACTTCAAGAAAACTGCTAAACAATGACTAAATTCAATTATTTAGCTAGTTTTTCAATTACTTTTTAGTTACTTTTTGAGCACATAAAAAACAGCATCAAACGATGATTAAGCAAATAGAGGTTTTTGTAAGTTTATACAATCAACAAGGCCATGAAGCATTAGAGCAAGTCAGTGATTTTTTAGCAAACTGGCTCATTAATCATATAAACGGCACAGATAAAAAATATACTAAGCATCTGCAAACAAAAAGTGTCGATTGAAAATAACAATCATAGGCTAGCTGACTGAAAAACTAGCCTGAGCAATAGCCTCATTAAGCGCTATATCCTCAAATCCTTGCATTCTTATTGCATGAATGAATTTCAAGGTTTTAAACGCATCAAACCACACGATAAATTGCTTATCAAACTGTTGCTGATTGGCTTTACTTTGTTTGTTTACAAATGAAACAAAGTTTAACTCGGTTAATGCCAAATTAACTTCAGCCGGTAAGTTTTTAAGCCAAACAGCCAAATTATCTCGAGATATCCATAACTTTGTTTTTGCTGCTAAGAATACTTTAAGAAACTCAAATAATTGTGGATGGTAGTAACAATAATCATGATTATTTGCCGTTAAAGAGATGATTTTATTAACCGCTGGTCCCGTACCAAAAGGTACTCGGTCTGAGGTTCGTGCGTCAATTTTAATAACGCTGTCTTTAAAAAAATCGACAGCGCCTAATTTAGAGATTTTATTTAACAAATAAAAGTCTTCACCAGCACTGCGTTTAGGAAAGCCGCGCACCATACAATATTGCGTGACTTTAAAGGCTAAGATACTGCCGATAGTAAAAAAGGCATAATCAGAACCTGCATATTGTAAACCGGCAACATAATATCTTAATGCTCGTTCATATTGCTGATTTGCTTGGTGAACCTCAAGGTTGTCACTGTGATGATGAAAATTATAACAAACGGCAACGGCATCATTATTAGCCCTTTTAAGCGCATCAAAATAATTATCAGGCAATGTAGCATCGGCATCGGTTGAATGTAGCCAAGGAGAGTCAATTATGCCTTTATCATGCAATGCTACAGCAAGATCTACACCGAGTTTTCGTGCAAGACCAACGCCCTGCTCTTGTGGAATAGGTTTGGTAAAACGGTCAACAAGTAAAACATCACAATTTGAGTTATTAAGATGAACTAAGTTTAGGGATTGCTCTTGCCATATAAGTTCACCACGTTGACAAATGTTTTTATGCAAAAGTTGTTGAGGTAACTTCTCACTATCGGTATCAGGTTGATTGATAACGACAATCAACAAGGTATTTTCGTGAGCAAGTGTTGATGCTAAAAAACGCGTAATAAAGTTATCTGATTCTTTATAGGCAGGAATGACAATAACATGTTGATAAGTGTCTTGTTTTAAACCGTCAGGTTCAAAAAATCTTTCAAAAAAACTATGCAATGCCTTTATTTCAGGCTCTGCATAGTTGACTAGGTATTTTCTTATATTTTTATTGGCATTCTTATCAGACATTTAGTGGTATTTAATCCATTTATTATCAACGTTATACCATTTTGATTAAGTTTCATCTCACTCAGCGAGATTTAAAAGGCTTAGAGACAAGGCATTGATTGAGGAGAATGGTTACTCCCTTATCGAAATCAATAACGTAGGCTGTAAGCCTTTTAAACTCGCCCTTCGGGAGTTTATCAGCGATTCGATAACCGCACAGAATTTCTTTAATATAGAATGACTATATACAAAATAATTCTATTTGTTCTCAAACCGAAGATAACCTCTGAGTGGGAACAAACTTAGTTAAATTGGTATTACTTCTTGCCACGCATGATAACAAATCGCCAGCCAATTAATATTGTCAATATCAGTAAATTAAAGTACAACACCCCACCACTGCTCGATTTTTCAGGGTCGATAGATTTAGCAAGTTCACTCTTAGAAATTATGGCTATTCCGCCTGGATCATCAACAGTACCGTTGGCAATGCCATCAGCATCATTAACGCCGCCATCTTCAATGAACAATCGTAAACAATCATAACCCTCAACCAAACCTGCTTGATATACATCACTGTGTGGAGGTGGACATATTTGATTGACTGAATTTGCAGAGGATATCGTATTATTAGCGTCTTCTACAAAGTCTTGCCATTTATTTTTTTCGGTATATTTTCGAGAAACATTATTTTCAGAAAGAGACGTTAATAGTGGGATCACAATCGCTACCGAACGACCAAAAGGCGTTATATTTTTTATTTCGAAATCGAAATATTCATCTTGATGGGCTATATCATCAACCGGAATAAGCTGTGATGCTTCAATTTCTTGTTGTGAAAGCAAGACACCATCAGACAATTGTTGACGCGCATATTTACCGAGTTTTAAATGTAGCCCCGGCTCAGTTTCCATCAATTTCACCTCAGCAGCGTTGACATGTAATTGTTGCATATAACCAATATCTGACTTATCCATAAACGCTGGCAGTCCGTCACCGTCATCATCTAAATAACCTTCAACATTATCGGGTATGCCATCTCTATCCGTATCACTGTCCGTTAAGCGCGGCTGTGAGTCTAATAACGGCAGTTGAATGAACTCATCAATTGATAACGCACCACTACCACTGTCAGTAACTTTGACAGAAAATGACATTAAGCCATATTCATTATCTTTTAATTCAATTTTTGTTGGGTCGAAAAAGACAGCACGTTGATTAGCACTTATTTCTTTATTGTATTTATCAGGAATATCCCAAACAACAATGTGTGAATCACTTGGATTTGAGTCAGATATATCTATGCTGACTTCAACCTCCCCTTGGTCTTTACTGATAGAAGAAACAGCGATGCCTTGTTGTTTTATAATCACTTGTACGGTAGGTGTTTGATTGTCTTCACTGACCGTTATCAAGGTTTGTCCGTTAATACCGACATTGACATTTGAATTAAACTTTAAAATTAATTGTTCATCACCTTCATTTTGCGAATCACTATTAAGTTTAATATCAACATAACCCGAAGAACCGCTAGTGATCACCACTTTATTACTGGTTAATTGATAATCAAAACGATCAACTGAGCCAGAAATAGAAAAAGGTATTTCATAGGGGTAATATGGTGCAAGGCCTGATAATACGGCGTTAACTCTAGCAACACCCCCTTCAGCAACTACCTGATCGGCTTGAAAATTAACCAATGGAAAAACGTTAATAACTTGTTGTATTTCACCAATATTTCCCGCTTTATCAATGGCCCGCCAAGTAATAGGTATTGCACCTGAAGCGATGTTCTTAACGCCATTTTCAAATCCAACGGCGAGTACTTCACAGCAATCTGCACCATCTAAACCATCGGTTACGGTGATGTCGGTTAAACTGACTAATGTTGATAATTTAACATTAGTAAAAGTATGCTCAGCATTAATATTTACAGATTCTGGCTGAGATAAAACTGGTGGATAATCATCAACAAGCGGGTTTGAATTTACCAATGACTCATCAACATTACTGACGCCATCGCGATCGGTATCTAAATTGGCGTCATTAGCATTTAATGGGTCAAAACCATGAGCAATTTCATATTCATCACTCATGCCATCGTTATCATCATCTAAGTCAGCGTTATCACCTAAACCATCGTGATCAGCATCCGCTGATTCATTGGCATCAAGGGGTAAAATATCAGCATAATCTAAAACACCGTCGCCATCATCATCGCTATCGTAAACATTACCAATGCCATCCCCATCGGTATCAAGCCACTCTATGGGGTCAAGTGGAAAGGCGTCTTCGCTATCTAATACTCCATCACCATCATCATCGGCGTCTTCATTATCCCCTAAACCATCGGCATCAAAGTCGTACCATTCGGTATCATCTATCGGAAACAAGTCAAGATGATCTAAATAACCGTCATTATCATCATCGGTATCTAAATTATCACCTAAGCCATCACCGTCAAAATCGGCAGATTCTGTTTTATCAAGAGGAAAAAGATCGTCAACATCACGAACACCATCACCATCATCATCACTGTCCGCATTATCTCCTATACCATCAGCATCTAAGTCATGCCATTCAAGAGGATCTCTGGGAAATGCATCTAATGAGTCTAAAACACCATCATTATCATCATCGGTATCTTTGTTATTACCTAAGCTATCACCATCGTCATTAAACCATTCTAATGGGTCTAATGGGTAAACATCACAATCTGACGAATTAGCAGGACAATTATCTAAAAAGCCATCACCATCATCATCAAAGTCAGCGTTGTTGCCAATACCATCACCGTCAGTATCTAACCATTCGAGCTTATCTAACGGAAAGGCATCACCGCCATCGGCGACACCATCATTGTCATCATCGGTATCGGTATTGTTACCTATGGTATCGTTATCGGTATCAAACCATTCTAAGATATTAAGTGGAAAAACATCCTCAGTATCGGCAATACCATCATTGTCATCATCGGCATCAGCGAGATTATTACCTAGGCCATCACCATCTGTATCTAACCATTCCAATTTATTAAAAGGAAAAGCATCAACGCCATCAAGAAAACCATCACCGTCATCGTCAGTATCGGCAATATTACCTATACCGTCGCCATCAGTATCAGTATCTTCTAAAACATTCAGTGGATCGGGGTCTAACGTATCAAGCACCCCATCGGCATCATCATCAGTGTCTTGATTATCACCAATACCATCACCATCAGTATCTTTTGTTTCAAATTGATTCAGCGGAAAAGTATCAAGACCATCAGCAACACCGTCGCCATCATCATCAGAGTCAGCGTTATTCCCTGTGCCATCACCATCAGTATCAATATATTCGGTACTATCTAAGGGAAAAACATCTACGGTATCAAGTACACCATCACCATCATCATCACTATCGGCATTATTACCGATACCATCACCGTCGGTATCTAAGTGCTCTGCGGCATTGGTACGAAAGGCATCTACGCCATCAAGAAAACCATCATTATCATCATCGGTATCGGCATTATCGCCAATACCATCACCATCACTATCAGTATGTTCACTAGCATCTAATGGCAAATAATCATTTGCATCGACAACACCGTCGCCATCGTCATCAGGATCGCTGTTATTGCCAATGCCGTCACTATCAGTATCAATTGTTTCTGTGCTTAATAACGGAAATGCATCATTCACATCTAAGACACTATCACCATCGTCATCCGTATCGGTATTATTACCGGTGCCATCGCCATCAGTATCAAGAGTTTCAGCTGCGTTTAGAGGAAAGGCGTCAAAAGTATCTAATACGCCATCGCCATCATCATCGGTATCGGTATTATCACCAATGGTATCGCTATCAGTATCAAGCCACTCAGCATTATTTAGCGGAAAAGGGTCAATAACATCGGCAAAGCCATCATTATCATCATCTAAATCAGCATTATTACCTAAACAATCACCATCAGTATCTAACCATTCCAATGGATTTTCAGGGAAAGGATCGTAAAGATCAATAACCGTATCAGCATCTTTGTTCGTATCTGAAGCATCAGGAACACCGTCATTATCATCATCGGCATCATCAAAATTTG
>JABSOX010000118.1 GCA_013215655.1 Colwellia sp. | reverse complement strand
TATTTAGAATTTTAGGTATTAGTGATGAAGAAGCGCAAGAGAAGTTTGGCTTCTTGCTTGAAGCTCTACAATACGGCGCTCCACCACATGCAGGCTTAGCGTTTGGTCTTGACCGTTTAGTGATGTTAATGACGGGTGCAAGTTCAATTCGTGACGTAATGGCATTTCCAAAAACCACCACGGCAGCTTGTCCGTTAACTAATGCTCCAGGTAAAGCCAATCCCGCACAACTAGTTGAATTAGGTATTGCTTGTCTTCCTAAAGAAGAAAAGAAATAATCGCCTTTTGATGCTTAACCTGTAGGTCGTGCTTTAGCTCGACAAATTGATTAAACAGTTTAACTATGCTGATTGATTAAACAATACAATTGACTAACATGAAAAAAAGCAGCTACTTAAGCTGCTTTTTTATTGGAATCTAAACGTCATCAACGCATAATCATTAATGTTATACCATTTTGATTAAGTTTCTTCCCGCTCAGCGAGATTTAAAAGGCTTAGAGACAAGGCATTGATTGAAGTGAATGGTTACTCCCTTATCGAAATCAATAACGTAGGCTGTAAGCCTTTTAAACTCGACCTTCGGGAGTTTATCAGCGATTCGATAACCGCGTAGAATTTCTTTAATATAGAATGACTATATACAAAATAATTCTATTTGTTCTCAAACCGCTGATAAGCTCTGAGTGGGAACAAACTTAGTCAAATTGGTATTACTTTGAAATATGTATTTCGAATTATCACGGTTATAAACAAACAAGAGAAGCACATTTGACCATTATATTAGGAATAGATCCCGGTTCACGTATCACGGGGTATGGTGTTATTCAAAAAGAGGGTCGTAAAATCACCTATCTTGGTAGTGGTTGTATTAAAGCTTATTCTCCTAAGAAAAATGGTGAAGATGAAGACTTTAGCCAACGATTACAAACAATTTTTGCAGGTATATCTGAGCTGATAATCCAATTTAAACCTGAGTTATTTGCTATTGAACAAGTTTTTATGGGGGTCAACCCTGGTGGTGCATTAAAACTGGGACAAGCTCGTGGTGCTGCTATTGTCGCAGCCACAAATAATGGCTTACCTGTAGCTGAATATTCAGCCAGACAAATAAAGCAAGCTGTTGTTGGTACAGGTGCAGCCGATAAATCACAAGTGCAGCATATGGTTAAAAGTATCTTAAAATTACCAGGCACACCACAAGCGGATGCCGCAGATGCTTTAGCCGTCGCTTTATGCCATGCCCATAGTTCTGAATTAATTAGCAGACTTTCAGGGCAAGTGACAAAAACGGTACGTGGTCGCTTAGTTAAGTGACCTTGATATAAGTTAATAGTGTTCGACTTAACCTATTCCTATCTAAAAGGTTTTGTATTATGCATAACAGTAAAATGATAAAACTGAAAAATATCGGTTTTGTTGAGTTATTACAAGCATCTTTTACTAAGCAGAGCTTTAATAAACACTTCCACGAAGAGTTTTGTTTTGGTGTGGTTGAATCTGGACAATTAGATTTTAATTATCGCGGTAAAAAAGTATCGGCAAATAAAGGCATTATCAACCTCTGTAACCCCGGTGAAGTACATGATGGTTTTACAAAAACCGGTTGGGCTTATCGAATGTTTTATGTTGACCCGTTGCTGATGAAAGAACTAAGCAGTGAGATCAGTGGTAAACATAATGATATTCCTTTTTTCAAAGAAGGCATTATTGAAGATAAGGAGATGTCACAGCAGTTACTTTCCTTACATAAGTTAATGACCGATGAGCAAATTTTTACTATCGAGAAAGAAGAGTTATTTTTAACTGTAGTTGCCGCCTTTATCAAAAAACATGCAGATAGTTTTATTCCCATAGCCACATTAATCTCATCAAAACCAATCATCAACAATGTTATTGATTATATTAATGATAATTTGTCGCAAGAGTTATTAGTTTCAGAGTTAAGTGAGCAGGCCGGTTTTAGTCTTTTTCATTTTATTCGATCTTTTAAAAAAGAAGTGGGTTTAACACCAAAAGAGTATGTTATTCAACAGCGCATCAATAAAGCAACAGCGCTTATACAAAAGCATAACCAATACCCTTTGAATCAAATAGCACTTGAATGTGGGTTTTATGATCAAAGTCATATGAATAAATATTTTAAATCATATAAAGGTCTTACGCCGTCATCCTATCTATAACTCTCTATTTCACAAAGAGCAAATTCTTACAATACGAACCATAACTAGCTCTGTAGTCTTTAAATTCAATAAACGAAATTAGGACTATTATGATCACTTTAGAATATCTTGTTGCTGCACTCGTGATAATTTTAATACCCGGTACAGGTGTTATATATACTGTGGGTATTGGCTTAGTACATAAACGGTTATCAATGGTTTATGCCGCTCTTGGTTGTACTTTAGCCATTTCTCCCCATTTACTCGCGAGTATTTTTGGTCTTTCTGCATTATTAAACTCAAGTGCCGTTTTATTTAATATAGTTAAGTTTCTAGGTGTTATTTATCTGTTATATATGGCTTATAACCTGTTTATGGATAAAGGTGTTTTGGAGTTTAGACCCAATCAAGATAAAGTTAATAATAATGCTATTATTAAAAATGGTTTTCTGGTGAATGCACTAAATCCAAAGTTATCTATTTTCTTTTTGGCATTTATTCCTCAATTTGTATCCAAATCGAGTGAATCTCCCTTATTGTCGATGTTTATCTTAGGGCTTGTTTTTATGTTAATGACTTTTATCGTGTTTGTGATTTATGGTTATTTTGCTAACTTACTTCAATACAAGGTAATACAATCTAGAGGTGTGATAAAATCCATGCAAAAGTTTTTCGCTGTTATTTTTGCCATATTAGCTTATAAAATGGCAAATATTTAAGTCAGGTTACTTCTAGTGTTTACTGTATATATATATAGTGCTATGGTTGCGAAAATAATGTTGAGAAAGAAGGTTTTGCTGTGATTGGTCGTTTACGTGGCGTTTTATTAGAAAAAGTTGCACCTGAGGTACTGATTGAATGTAATGGTGTTGGTTATGAAGTGACTATGCCAATGACCAGTATTTATGCACTTCCTGAGCTAAATCAAGAAGCCATTGTTTATATCCATTTTGTTGTTCGTGAAGATGCACAGTTACTTTATGGGTTTGCGAATAAAGTAGAAAGAAAACTTTTCCGTTTATTAATTAAAGTCAATGGTGTTGGACCAAAGTTAGGTTTAGCGATTCTTTCCAGTATGTCAGCCGATCAGTTTGTAAGCTGTGTAGGGCATGATGATATAACCACTATCGTTAAAATACCTGGTGTCGGTAAAAAAACAGCAGAGCGTTTGCTCATTGAAATGCGTGATCGACTTAAAGATTGGCAAATGAGTCTTAAAACACCAACAACCAATGTTATGCCGATGGATAACCTTTTTGAAAATACTTTTGTTAATAGTGCCAAAGGGGATGCTACAAACGCGCTTGTTTCATTAGGGTATAATCAATCACAGGCTGATAAGGCGGTAAAAGCCATTTATCAAAATGGCATGAGCAGCGAAGATTTGATCCGCGACTCATTAAAAGCAATGTTATAAGCTGTAGAATTACTTTGTTTAGTAAAGTTTAATTGGAATTAGAGAATAATATGATTGAAGCAGACCGTTTGATAGAGCCAATGGTAATGCCTGAAGAAGAGGTCGTTGATCGCGCTATCCGACCCAAAATGTTGGCAGACTACACTGGGCAGAATCCGGTTAAAACGCAAATGGAAATTTTTATCGCTGCGGCTAAAAAACGTGAAGAACCACTTGATCATCTACTGATCTTTGGTCCTCCTGGTTTAGGTAAAACAACACTCGCCAATATTGTTGCCAATGAAATGGGTGTCAATATTCGAACAACATCAGGACCTGTGTTAGAAAAAGCGGGAGACTTAGCCGCGTTGCTAACAAATCTTGAAGAAAATGACGTATTGTTTATTGATGAAATACATCGTTTAAGCCCAGTAGTAGAAGAAATTCTTTATCCTGCATTGGAAGACTATCAGCTCGATATTATGATCGGCGAAGGACCAGCGGCTCGCTCCATTAAATTAGACCTACCTGCTTTTACATTAATAGGGGCAACAACACGTGCTGGTGCATTAACATCACCATTACGAGATCGTTTTGGCATAGTGCAGCGCCTCGAATTTTACAATACCAAAGACCTAACCGAAATTGTTAAACGTTCAGCGTATTTTTTGAATCTAACTATTGATGAACAAGGTGCGTTTGAAGTGGCGCGTCGTTCACGTGGTACACCTCGTATTGCGAATCGATTGCTACGCCGTGTTAGAGATTATGCGGATATTAAAACCGACGGCATAGTCTCGCAGAATACAGCGGCTTTAGCGTTAGACATGTTGGAAGTCGATAATGAAGGTTTTGATATTATGGATCGAAAGTTATTACTGGCAATTATAGAAAAATTTATGGGTGGCCCTGTAGGTTTAGACAACGTTGCTGCTGCTATTGGTGAAGAACGAGAAACCATAGAAGATGTTTTGGAGCCGTTCTTAATTCAACAAGGCTTTTTGCAACGAACCCCTCGAGGACGTATTGCAACTGATCGCGCTTATCTACATTTTGGTTTTGATAAACCCTCACGTTAAAGTATTTGTTTATCTTGTAGGTCGATACGAGTGAAACGAGGTTCGACAAAAAAGCCCGATAAGAAGAGCCACAAAGGCTCTTTTTTTAGGCTAAATACCCAAATTTCCACCTCAACGTAAATTCCAGACAAAAAAAAGCCCACATTAAACAATGTGGGCCAACTTATAAAATTAAGTTGCTAGAAGGAAATCTGGTTTGCAGATAACATGTCAGAGAGAATAGCATGAACAAATCTATTCGGTGTTAACCGGCTAATGAGAAACCAGTCAGCGATAACTGGGGTAATCAATGCGCTAGCTCAGAGAACGAGAGTATAATAAAGTTTTACCTAACGGCTGACAAACTAAATAATCTTATCATTCGCATTAGAAAAACTAATGAATGATATTGTGACCTTCCTAGTTCAAAACAACTTGATACAAATAACTTTGTTAAAAAGTGCATAAAATCCATAAATAATACCAATCTAGCTGCTTAAAGCCTTGTTGTATGTAAGCTTTATCTATTAGTATATAGCCACTTCGAATTAATCGCATATTGAGTTAGGTAAACATCAGGCAATGTCGGAAAATAATAATAATTTTCAACTGAGAGTTTATTACGAAGATACTGATATTGGTGGCATTGTTTATCATGCTAATTATCTAAAATTTTTTGAACGAGCTAGAACTGAGTGGTTACGTGAAAAAGGCATAACGCAGTCATCTTTTTTAGAACAAAACTTGGGGTTTGTGGTCACAAGACTTGAAATGGACTATGTTGCCTCAGCAAAGTTTGATGATTTACTCAATGTTAGCTCATTAATAAGCGAGTTTAAGCGCGCTAGTCTGGTGTTTAACCAGCAAATCACCAATCAAGACCAACAAATAATATGTACTGCTATGGTGCGTATTGCTTTTGTTGATTTTAGTAAGGGTAAGCCATGTCCCATCCCAAAAAGTATATTAGGAGCTTTAAAACGTGTCAGCTGAATTCTCATTTTTAGATTTATTTTTACAAGCCAGTTTATTAGTTCAATCGGTCATACTTATTTTGCTGGGTTTTTCGGTTGCTTGTTGGACGATGATTTTTCAACGCAGTAAAGTATTACGGGAAGCTCGGCTCCAGCTGGAAACATTTGAAGATAAGTTTTGGAGTGGTTCTGATTTAAATAAACTATATGGTGAAGTTTCTACTCGCAATCATATTTTTGGTATTGAGAGTTTGTTTGTTGCTGGTTTTAAAGAGTTTGCGCGTTTAAGGAAAAGTAATATTAATTCACCAAGTGAAATTGTTGACGGCACTCATCGCGCAATGCGTGTTGCTTTATCAAGAGAAGTAGATAGTTTAGAAACGAATTTAACCTTTATGGCAACTGTTGGATCGATAAGTCCTTACATTGGTTTATTTGGTACTGTGTGGGGCATTATGAATTCATTTATTGCTATCGGCGCGCAGGAAAATGCCACGCTGGCAAGTGTAGCTCCTGGTATTGCAGAAGCTCTTATCGCAACGGCTATGGGATTGTTTGCAGCGATTCCAGCGGTAATGGCCTTTAACCGTTTTAGTCACAATGTTGAAAAACTTGAAAACAGTTATGGTAATTTTATGGAAGAATTCTCAAGTATTTTGCAACGTCAAACGGCAAATGAGCAACAAAAGCAGTCATAAGCTGATATAAGGTAATACTCACTATGTATAAACGAGTTAGACGTCGCAAAGTTGCAGAAATTAATGTTGTGCCCTATATCGACGTGATGTTAGTTTTATTGATTATTTTTATGGTTACAGCGCCACTTGTTACACAAGGTGTTAAAGTTGATTTACCACAAGCAAGTGCTGAACCTTTAGCAAAAGACAGTAAACCGCCTTTAGTTGCTTCTGTGGATGCGCAAGGGCAGTATTATTTAGCTGTAGGAACAAGTAAAAATGAACCAATGACCGCAGAAGAAGTTGCTACCGTTGTTGCTGCTCATTTGCAACTTGAACCTGATACCCCTGTTGTTGTTAATGCTGATGGTGCGGTATCTTATAACGCTGTTATTCAACTAATGGTACTTTTACAACAAGTGGCAGGTGTGCCATCTGTTGGTTTAATGACAGATTCTCCGGAGAATTAAAGCTTGAGTCAGAAGTATACCGTAGCCTTGGCCCTTAGCATCGCAATACACGTAGGTTTAGTTGTTGCGTTGTTTTCTGGTGATTTTATCGAGACACCAAAACCGACGAAAGTTGCAAGTAATATGCAGCCCATTCAAGCGGTTGCTATTGAAAGAAGCCAAGTTGAAGCACAAATTAAAAAGATCAAAAAGAAGAAAGCTGACGATGATAAGCGTCTGCGAGATCTGGAAAAACGAGTCGCTGCTGCTAAAAAGCGGAGTTCAAAAGAAGAGAGGCGTATCAAAGATTTAGAGCGTCAACGTAAGAAAAAAGAGAAAGAAAAGAAAAAAGCTGACGATGCCGCTAAAAGATCAAAGGTTAAAGCTGCTGCTGCAGAAAAAGACCTCAAGAAAAAAGTTGCTGAAAAACAAAAAGCAGATAAAGCTGCAGCTGATGCAAAAGCTAACCGTTTAAAAGAAGAGCGTGCGGCTAAAAAAGCTGACGATTTACGTAAGAAAAAAGCTGCAGAGCGTAAACGCAAAGAACAAGATGCGCGTGAATTAGCAGAACAAGAAAGGTTACTTGAACAACAAATGGCAGAAGAAATGGCTGAGCGTCAAAGTGCAAGACGTCAGCAAATGATGACTGAGGTTGGAATTTTTACAGCACTTATTACTCAAACAATACAACGTAATTTGATTACCGATCGCAGTACCATGGAAGGTAAGTCTTGTAAATTAACCATAAGTCTTGCACCATCTGGATTTGTGACTAATGTTCGTCTGGGTCAAGGTGACCGAACGGTTTGTGATGCGGCTAAAACTGCGATTTATAAAGCAGGTACGTTACCCGTATCAAAAGATCCTGAAGTTTTTAAAGAAATGAGTACCATTAGTTTAACGGTAGTACCTGAATTTAATTAGTTATAACCACTTTAATAAGAAATCGAAAACAAAAAACTATGATGAAATGTAAATTATTATTAATATTTTTAGTGACTTTATTCTCAAACCACGCTTTTGCGACATTAGAGATAGTTATTACCGAAGGTGTTGATAGCGCTAGACCTATCGCCGTGTTGCCGTTTAAATGGACCGGTTCTGGTGTAATGCCGGAGCGTTTATCTAAAGTGATCAGTGACGATTTATTACGTAGCGGTAAATTTAGTCCAATTAACGAACTTAGATTTCCACAAGTACCAAGTCATGATAGTGAGATTGATTATGCGGCATGGGCAAGTGAAGGTGTAGAAGCCATCATAATTGGTCAGGTTAGTGAAATATCAATTAATCGTTACCAAGTTAATTATCAGCTTGTTGATGTTATTCGTGGCCAAATAACCGGCGGTCAAACGCAAATGTTAAGTAATGGTGAACTGGTGCAAACCTCAGATCATATTTATGATGAGAGCACAGTTGAAATAGGTGCTGAACAATTTCGCCGTTATGCCCATCGGATCAGCGATGTTGTTTATGAAAAATTAACCGGTAGTCGAGGTGCTTTTTTAACCAAAATAGCTTATGTTATTGTGCGCGATCAAGGAAAGTATCCTTATCAATTAGTTATCGCTGATTATGATGGTTTTAATGAACATGTCTTGTTAAGTTCAAAAGAACCACTAATGTCACCTAATTGGCATCCCAATGGTAACCAATTAGCTTATGTTACTTTTGAGAATCGTCAGGCGCAAATTTACGTTATTGATATTTATTCTGGAAAAAGAACGATGATCAGTTCTTATTCGGGAATAAATAGTGCTCCTCGCTGGTCACCTAATGGCAAACAACTAGCGATGGTGTTATCTAAAGATGGTAATCCTGAACTTTATGTCATGGAATTAGCCACTAAAAAATTACGGCGAATTACCCGACATCGAGCAATTGATACAGAGCCTAGTTGGAGCCCAGATGGTAATTCATTGATATTTAGTTCAGAACGGGGTGGAAAAGCGCAGCTTTATCGCGTAAATTTAGTCAGCGGTAAAGTAAGAAGGCTTACTTTTGATGGTGAAATGAACCTAGGTGGCTCATTAACCCCAGATGGTCGTCAACTTGTGATGGTAAATAGGACAAGAGGACAGTATCATTTAGCGAAACAAGAGTTAAGCTCTGGAATTTTCCAAGTATTAACAAAAACAAGGTTAGATGAATCGCCAAGTATTGCACCAAATGGTGGAATGATAATATATAGTACCTTGCATAATAATAGACAAGTTTTGAGTTTAGTTTCTGTAGATGGTCGATTTAAAGCACGCTTACCTGCTCTTAATGGAGAAGTTAAAGCGCCAGCATGGTCGCCATTTTTATAATAATTTAATAATACAAATTGATTTTGAATAATAAGGAATAATAAAATGCGCTTGAATAAAACAGTTAAAGCCCTCGCCGTTGCTTTGCCTATGTTGGCATTGGCTGCATGTAGCTCAAATTCTGAAACAGAAGAGCAAAGCCAAGTTGATACTAACGCACAGACAACTACCAGTGTTGAAGACAACGTTCAAGTAACTGCAGCACAACGTGCTGCTGAAATTGAAGAGCAAAAACGTCAACAAATGGAAAATCTACGTTCTGAACATATTGTCTATTTTGATTTGGATACGTCGTCTGTAGGTAGCCAGTTTGCTTCAATTTTAGATGCACATGCTACGTTTTTAAATACCAACTCAAACGTATCAGTTTTAGTTGAAGGTCATGCCGATGAGCGTGGTACACCAGAATATAATATTGCCCTAGGCGAGCGACGTGCTAAAGCAGTGGTAACATATTTAGAAAACTTAGGTGTTTCATCATCTCAGTTAACGATCGTAAGTTACGGCGAAGAAAAGCCTATGGTTAAGACTCGCAGTGAAGACGCTTTTGCTAAAAATCGTCGTGCCGTATTAGTGTATTAATCGGGTATATAAATGAAACTGAGTAAAGTTTTATTTGGAGTACTCTGTGCTGCTAATACTTATGTAGTAGCAGCTGCTCAGGCTCCTGTAATTGATGTAAGTAGAAATAATACCCTAAGTGCAAGTCCACTAAGTCTTGTTGATAGGCTCGCTAATTTAGAACGAAAACTTGATGCTCGTAATCGAGCGCAAATTAATGTTCAAAGGCAGCTAGATGATTTACAAAACGAAGTGAATGAGCTTAGAGGGGTAACAGAATTACATACCCATCAATTAAGCCAAGTATTAGAGCGTCAACGAGAGCTCTATCAAGAACTTGACCGACGTGTTACAGAAGCACTTAAACCGGTAAATCAAGTTCCTGCGTCGATAATTGCGCCAACATCTGATGCCAACGTTAATTACAGCAGTGATTTGCCTGAAAATGAGGCTTATGACCGCGCAGTTAATATGGTATTAAAGGATAAGCGTTACGAACAAGCTATTCCTGAGTTTAGAGCGTTTAATCAAAAATACCCCCAGTCAACTTATGCTGCTAATGCTCATTATTGGTTAGGTCAGTTGCTATTCAATAAAAATGAGTTAGCAGAAGCAAAAGTAGAATTTGATACAGTTGTGAACCAATACCCAGATTCAAGAAAGCGTAGTGATGCTATGCTTAAACTTGCGATGGTCGAACAGAAGCAAAATAATTCTGTAGTAGCTATTTCTCTATATAAAAAGCTAATTTTGGAATACCCAAATTCTAGTGCTGCACAATTGGCGCAACCTCGTTTGGATAGTTTATCTCAATAAAAGTTAATATTAAGATATGAAATAGAAATAAAAATATTTTATATCTTAATTTTTATTGTCTATATTTCAAAAGTAATGATGATAACTTGCCCTATATGCTGTCTTTTTATGCAAACAAGTCAAAAAGATTAAAAAACTTAAATTTATTAGTTGCACTAAAATAAATTATGAGTATTATATGCGGCGCGTTCAAGCAGCAAGTGAACACAATGTCGGCCGTTAGCTCAGTTGGTAGAGCAGTTGGCTTTTAACCAATTTGTCGAAGGTTCAAATCCTTCACGGCCGACCACTTTATTTATTTGAATGAGAATAGTAGTAAAGAAGCTAAGGCTTTTAATATTCTTATTCAAAGTTCGTTAGAAGATTAAATTATTCTCGAACAACTACTTTAACTTTTATCTAAAAGTTAAAGACAATTAAAACAGTGTTGATAATGTTTTAATTGGAATACAAATCAACAATGTCGGCCGTTAGCTCAGTTGGTAGAGCAGTTGGCTTTTAACCAATTTGTCGAAGGTTCAAATCCTTCACGGC
>JABSOX010000117.1 GCA_013215655.1 Colwellia sp. | reverse complement strand
ATTGGTAGACACAAGGGATTTAAAATCCCTCGCTCATAGAGTGTGACGGTTCAAGTCCGTCTCCGGGTACCACTTAACGAGTTAAGTGAATGGATATTAATATATGTAGGCACATGTGTTATTGGTTAAGTATAAAGATAAAAATATGAAGCGGCTGTAGCTCAGCTGGTAGAGCATCACGTTGCCAACGTGAATGTCACGAGTTCGAGTCTCGTTAGCCGCTCCAATTATTTATATGAATGAAGTAGGGAACCAATCTCTACTATAAAAAATATTATTCGATGCCCGGGTGGTGGAATTGGTAGACACAAGGGATTTAAAATCCCTCGCTCATAGAGTGTGACGGTTCAAGTCCGTCTCCGGGTACCACCTTTTTTATGACTGTCATGTTATAAAAATCAATAAGTTAGATCATAAAGCCCTTACTTTTATCTTCATAGAAAACCATCAAATTATTAACATTATATTAACTTTATATACCTCGAAAACATCCATTATTAATTATATTTAGATTTATTCTAAACCTCATATTCCTGAAAATCTCCGGTCGTCCTACTGTCCATCAACCTTGCTAGTTGTGGCTCCTGTCTATACTCGGTACTTTTAAGTGCAATTTACCCCTGCTATTAATCATCGCATCAACATGGCCAATGAAAGCACTATAACTATTTATGGTCTATATCCTGTTTTAAATGTTATTACTGACAGCATAATCAACTCCGTAAATAATAATCACCAAAACATATATTAAATTTTCGGCTCTATTTAACTTATTAACTAATTGTGGAGAGTTAACATGCCAATTAAAAATAAAACAAAATTCAAATTTACCAACTCAAAAATAAAAGCTCTACCTGCTAATACCGCTAAATCACTCTCTACAGACTAATAATACAATGATATTGAAATATCAAACCTCAAGCTATTAGTCAGCAAGACAGGCAAAAGCCGCGAAATCTATTTTAGCGATTCAATGATGAAGCTAATTTATTTATTACCTAAGCGTGTAAATAACCCTTTGTATTTTCAAGTTTGATCACAGGTAAACACATTGCTGAGTCTCGATGGGCATATGATGTAATACTTAAGAGTGCAGCGGTAAATCGTACAGAAGTGTGCTTTCATACATGCCGACACAGCGCGGCTACAGCCTTAATTACAAGTGGTCGAGGTCTGTATGATGTCATGAGTCAATTTGGGCATGCCAATATAGCCAGTTGACAACGGTATGCTAAGGTATCTGAGCAACACCAAAGATCTGTTAGTCAAACTGTTAACGATTTGATTTCAGTTTAACCTGAAAATTAAAAGGCAGAACTTAAAATTACGTCTATGGACAGGAGGTAGTTAATCCATCAAGCCGTTAAAATTACTGCTTCTATTACACCAATAAATTAGTGGTGTAATGAGGTTTTAATTTTTTTAGTCATCCAATCGCGAGGGATAAAGCATCCCACGCAGAATTATGGGCTAAAAGATTTAGTTCAACAAAGTGCGTATTCGAAACTATAATGGGTATAAAATTTATACGTAGTGTTCTATATTAATAAACTGGTTGACAGCGCTTACATTTTTGTTGGTTATTGGTTATGGTTGTATAAATTGGTTTTAGTAAAATAATAAATTATGCTCTCATCACAAGAATATTTAGTCCCCCAAACTGTCGCACAATTAATGAGGGTTTCACTTACACAGGTACACTTATGGATTAATAATCATGAGTTAGTAGCGGATGTAGTCGTTAATGGGTACCACCGATTCCAATTAGAAAAAATTAAAGCGTTTGCGCATGCCCAAAATATTGAATTAGTAAACCAAAACAACCAACAGCGCTTATTAATTGTTGATGATGAACCTTTATATACTCAATTTTTAAAGGATGCTCTTTTAACAAACTACAATGAACTCGATGTTGATGTTTGCTTTAATGGTTTTGCAGCAGAGCTCAAAATAAACAGCTTTAACCCAACGGTAGTATTGCTTGATATGAAGATGCCCGTTGTTGATGGTTTGCAAGTTTGCGAGCGAATAAAGCGAGACCCACTACTGAGTCATATACGTATTATTGTAATGTCTGGTGCTATTGATGATGACATGAAGAAATGTTTAATAAATTGGGGAGTCGAAGCCTACTTTGAAAAACCACTTGAAATCAATAAACTAATAGCACAGTTGAACTTTTAAGCTATGACCGTTGTATCGTATGGTCTACTGATGATGCGAACTATTTGAATGTAAGCTTTGTTATTAGACAATATAATACTCTGAATAATTATCTGTAGTCGCTAGCAAATTAGCTCACTTTCATTAAACTCCTATTACAATAAAACTTTAGTCGTTTTGGCTTTCTTGTTAATAGCTGATAGTCTTTTTTAAGATTATTAAAGCCCAGAAAGCTAAATTATACCATTTCGTCTAAATAGGTGAGCAATAAAATAATGGTGTTTTTAAATATATTTTGTACTTTGAGTTTTTAGCAAATTCAGTACCTAACATGTCAGGTAAGTGCATTGCGACAAAAACAAGTTCACAGTTTTCGTCATTAAGTTTAGATAGGCCTGAGCCTCTATTTTCAATTTCGTCAGAAATAATGGAATAGCCGTGTAAAGCTCTTTTAATAATAATAGGTAAGTTCTAGAGGGCTCAATGATCATTACTTTCTTGTGAGCAGTTTCCCACTTTGTTCACTTCTAATTATTATGACTAAATTTATGAAGAACTACCAAATACAGTAGATTAATAATTGAATTAAATTGAAAACCAAAGAATTATGGCGTTATTTCTGAAGTATTCATTCCGTAAATACTGACTTGATTACGACCGTTACGTTTAGCATGATACATTGCTTGATCTGCAGCTTTTAAAACATCCTGTAATGTTTTATTTTTAGCGAGAGAAGGGCAGATACCAAAGCTGGCGGAAACTTGAAATTCAAAACCTGTTTCTATTGTTGAAATAGCAAATATCGCTTTACGGTATTTATCGGCAAGTTCTGCTGCTTTAATATCGTTACAGCCAGGTAATAAAATAGTAAACTCTTCACCGCCAAAACGTCCAATAATGTCATTTTTTCTTGATAGCTGTTGACATGTTTCGATTGTTTTTTTAAGGACCCAGTCACCAATATCATGCCCGTAAGTATCATTAATGCGTTTGAAGTTATCTAAATCAAAGAGTATTAAACTTACATCTTGGTTAGTTTTCCTACAATAATTAAGAGCGGAGCTAGCAAGTTCGTTGAAACTATGACGATTAAATATTCCCGTTAATTCATCATGTTCAGCCATATCTTTTAGACGAAGTTGTGTTTTTTTTGAAAGGTATGCCCAATAGCTTAAAGCAAGCAAGGCAGTAATAAGTAAAAATATAAGAAATTTCTTTTTTTGAGCGGAGTTCTCAAAAAGTTGTTTTTCCAACTCAAGTACTTTGTTTTTACCATCTAAAAGAGATATTTGATGAGCTTTTTTAATAACCTCTTCTTGTGCTATTTGATAAGAAATATTTCTTTTATTTAAGTCGTCATTGATTAATTGAAAATGTTTCTGATAAATTTCGTGATATTTTAATGCCTCACTAAAGTTGTTTTCGCTTTTTTTAATTTTGTACATTATTTTACTAGCACGTACGATTGACTCTGATTTGTGTTCCTTCTTTACGTCATTAAGTGCCTTATTTGCGTGAAGACTAGCTAGATCCCATCGACCGAGTTCAAAATAACTTTGTGCAATGAGTGAATTGTACTCACTTATCAGTAAGTAATATTTTGTTTTTTTTGCTAAGAGAAAAGTTCGTTTAAGTAAGTTTAATGCTAATTGTGGTTGTCCATTTTTTATGTACCAATTGGCCGTGAATATATAAATAATACCACTTGCAAGATATTCCCCTTCTTGTTCGCATAAAGCTGCCTTATTAACAAGAATATTTTTTAAGTTCATTTCATCTAATCTAAAAGCTGCTTCAACTTGTAGCATAGATGACATGCATTGCTGACGTAAAGAAGGGTTACTGGCCATGAGTTTATCTAGTAATTTTTGGCTTAGTTGATATTGAGTCAAACGGTTATAGAACATCGCAATCACAAAAAGGGCTTCTCGGTAATTATCTCTATCCTTCATTTTGTTTAACATGGGTAAAAACTTGTTAACGACTTCAAAACCTTCTAAATAATTTTCATTTAAGTTGTATACACTAACTTTGGTCGTAATTGCTTTGTACTTTAAGGATACAAAGTTGTCTTGGTTGATAACTTGATCAAGAAGATTAACTCCTTCTTTAAGTTCTCCTGCAATTATTTTTTGGTAACCCTGTAAGTAGATTAAAAAAGTCTTCTGCTTAATGGAAAGATTGTTTTTTTTCTGACTTAATTCATTTACTATTTGGTTGAATTGTGTCCTGTTCGAAGCTCGAACTTTGCTAGCAAGTACCAATTTTGCGTTATAGTAGTTTGAACTCTGTTTTGTTTCAGCAACAACTGTTTGAGGTAAGCCCAGTAAAATAAGAGTGCAAAATAACAACAACCCATATGGCCGATACAAACGTTTACACTCATTCAGTAATAACTGTCTCAATATAACCTCTTATGCAGCAATTATTTTAATATTCTTTATGTTTATGCTCTGGCTCGGTGCACTACAAGTGTTGGAACGTTGCACCTTAAATACTTGTCCAGGCGGTATACTTACATAGCAAACCATTTTCGTTCGAATCTTTCTCATTTGTGGTAATTTATTTATATTTTTTGTAATTAAGCTTGTTGATATTCTTTCATTTAGTCCTAAGTTTATTAATACTTTGAGACAGTTAACCCGCACTAAGGCTTTTAGTGCTGGATTACTGCCTAACTGCTCCATAGTTGTAATTAAGTGACTCATAATTTTACCTTACTAATGTTGACGTTAGCTTGCTTTGTTAAGTATTGCTTCTTCGTTGAGTGGGTTGTCCTCCTCTGATGGTTTGTTACCATCTTTAGGTATATCGTCATCTTTTTCAGGTGATGCGATATAACAAATGATGTCTTGTTTAAAGCCTGCTAGTTTTTCTAATGTACTTCTATCATTTGATAGCAGTGCTTTTTGTAAGTTACGGGGAACCAATTGTTTAGTTAATATTATTTCTGCATCGATATTAACCATTTTCTTTAATTCAGGTTGTTGACCAATATCTTCCAATGCATTTGTAACTTTCATCGTGTTGTCTCCTTCATGGGTGTAATTAATTGAACTGACATAAATGAATAGCTTTCTTTTTTTCGGATAGTGCGGATAATTTCTTGAGTATTTCTTTATTAGCTCTCATTTTCTCAGATGGCGGTATAACTAAAGTTGATTGCTGATTTAGAGTAGCTGTTAATAAGTCACAGATTTTTATTTTATCGTTTCTTATTGCATGAATAGGTAATGTTGGTGCTTCATATATAATCACACTATGGTCTTTTGAATATATATCCTCTAACAAACTTATGAGTATTTTTCTTTGTTCAATACCCGTTGCAAACTTAGTTAAACTAGTATCTCCAGCAATACAGACTTGCCATAGAATAAGATAGGCTGAAGGATCGATTTTACGTTTGAACATCATAAACTGACTTGCTTCGAATTGAGCGCAACCAAACTCTCCCGGGTCTATAGAAAGGTCAGCATAAAGGCAATCTTCAGCGGATATACCCGCTTCCATTAAAGCATAATAACCATGTTCTTTAGCTTGTTGAATGACAAGGTGGGGGACACAGGCAAAAACGCCAGGATGACCGTAGAATACACCAACGACTTTTTTGTTTTTATGAACTTCTGACAAAATTGTATTGATCATATTTTGGTAGGAAATCGCTCTTGATATGCCTTCTTGGTAAAATGGTTGTAAACTACGACTATCTTCATTCATTTCACAAATCCATTGCTCAACAATACCATCAGAAACGAGCACAAAAACAACATCCGCTTGCTCTATATAATTCTTAGCTAGTTGAGTAATGTGAGAGCCTAGAGTTATGCCGATACCTAAACATACAATACTTCCTTGTAACGGTTGGTTCATTTATTTTCCCTTTATCACAAATTATTTTTAGTCGTTTGTCATTATGTTACTTTTGTTATTTGTCTTTTCCCAATAAAGGCCATCTTTAACAAGTTGTTTAAATGGGACATTTTGTACTTTATTAAACCCTAGTTTTTTTAAAATATGCTGAGAAGTCACATTGTTATTTAAAGTGAAACTATATAACGAGGGTAATTTTAAGGTATCAAAACAATATGAAATAAATGCTCTTGTTGATTCACAACAATAACCTTGGTTGTGTTGTTTTGGAGTAAACATAACGCCAAATTCTGCTAATTGTTTTTGCTGATCTCGCCAAAGAAGAGTGATAATTCCAACATTTTGTTCATCATTTTTTGTGCTAACAAGCCAAGTGAAGTACTGAATAGGTTCTACTGTAATTGCTTTTAGGCTATTAACAAAATTTTGTTGTGCTTGTTTTTGAGGTAATACTCCTCCCGTATATTTAGTGACTTTTTTGCTAGTAAACAATTCAATATAGAACTGTTTGTCTCTATATTGCAGAGGTTTCATTATCAGCCTTTCACTACTAAATTGATATTTATCGAGTTTATTTAGAGTTTTACGGGGATATGGTTGACTAAGTATTAGGTGATAAAAGCACTGTAGTAGTGTTAATCTTGAAAGGGTAAGCTTATCTATAGATCCATCTATTGAATTTATCATGATATATTTTCCACTCCATGTGTCTTTAAACTGTAGGTTAAATGACTCCGTTGTCAATGTGTTCAGAAAAATTATATCAATAATTCCATTAATTCATCTGCCCACTTAATGCTATCAAAATAATACTTCCTAACGTTAGTAAGCATACTGGGAGGGAATAACGTGAATTTTTTCTGTTGATCTCGTTCTAGCACCTTAACAGCACTTAAAAGACTCTTTTTATCGTTGATTTGGTTTAAGAAAAAGGTTCGTGTTGGTAATGTTAATTTTAATTCAGCAAAAATCGCTTTAAGCTCTATCTTTAATATTGCGTCAATTCCTGAGAATAATCCTAGTGTAAAAAAATCTGACTTCAGTGCTTTTGGAATTTCTGCTGCGTATAGCTCACATGTTTTTGCTCGGGTTAATAGCGTGCGAAATAATTCTTGAGGTTGCTCCGACTCAGCACTTAATAGTAAAATTATCGTCCATTGTTTGATGGTTTCTAACCCTAACATCACAACGGCTTCTTTGATGTTTTCGATTTCCCTTTTAAATGGATACAGCGGGCAATTAACTATTTTAAGTATTTTGTAGATGAGCCTTGGATCACAAGCCAGTATTTCAGATACTTCAGTAACGGTTACATCATCGCGACATAATATTGCCATTAATCTCAACGCCACCTGTCTACTTGGTGATACTTTTTTACCTTTCATTATGATTGGACGTTCTAAATAATATCCTTGAAATAAATGAAATCCGATGTCATTTGCTTTATTAAAATAGTGTTCGCTTTCAACATTTTTTGCCAAAAATGTGATGTTTAATGCATCTAAATTGTGTATTTTCTCTTTTAAGTTATCTAGTGGGCAGGTAAGCATGTTTATCTTTATGATTGATATTAAGGGTAAAAATGCCTCTTTTTCTTTTTCAAAGGCATAATCTTCTAAAGCAAATTTTAGCCCTTTAGCTTTGAGTTTTTTTATAGTATTTAATACGTCTTTAGTTGGTTTTACTGAATGGAGTATTTCAAAGACAATATTAGAGGCATCACTAGGAAAAAAAGCATCTGAGGTGATAAAAGATTGATCAAATTTAATAAATAACAGGCCTTTACCGTTTAAGTTTTCCTCTAATGCACAGGTACATAGATTAACGAGTAATTCTGATGTTGCGGATAAATCACAATGTATATCAGCAGTATTCTCATCGTTATTTCTATAGAGTAATTCAAATCCATAAATTTCGTTGTCATTAGTATAAATAGCTTGTCTTGCCAACATGCTGTTTTTAAACATAATAATTACAATTCCCAACTTTGTATGTTTTAAGTATAGGAAATATTTATAAAATGTTGCTGAAATGAATTAAAACGTTACATTTACATTAAAATCATTTCAATAGGCGAGTTCAATTAGAGTTGAGTTGTAATTAAATTACGTCGATGAATTTTACTCACTCGACGTCTATTATTGCTCGTTTAACGAAAACAGATTTTATTTAAAGTAAATATTGTTGATGATGTCTATTGTCTTTAACTTTTTGAGTACAACAAATGAATAAAATTATGATTAAGACGTTATTACTATTAATGACATTTTCTCTTTTTAATAGCATCAATGCGCAACCAGTTACATTAGAAAAAATTAAAAATTTTAATCAAGTCACTGATTCTTTAGCAAGTGCGGGTATGCCGTCAACAAGTGAACTTACATTACTTAATAAAGAAGGGTATCAACACCTTATAACGCTCCTCCCGGGAAATCACCAAGATGAAGAGGCTATTGTTAAAGCCTTAGGGATGAGTTTTGAACAAATAGAAGTGGATTGGGGAAAGCCAAAACTAAAGGATTTTGAACGCTTTGTTGAATTAATGAAAAAATATAAAACTGATAAGTCGATAGTACACTGCTACATGAACTATCGTGCCTCAGCTTTTGCTTATTTATACCAAGTAACTCAACAAGGAGTTTCCGAAGAAAAAGCACAAGAAATTATGTTTGCGATATGGCAACCAGAAGATACTTGGCTAAACTTTATTAATGAAGTAAAGGCTCATTATCAAAAGTGATGGTCGTTAAAGTGTGAGCAACGAATCAAACTCAATGCACTGACTTGTTGCTTTACTTCAAGTCAACACTTCTATTTTACGCACTTATAAACATTACCTGATAAGGTCACGTTAGTTTGTTGGCTACCACCAAAATCTGAATCATAATGACCAGTTTGACCTGCTCTTTGAGTTAATAAATAGACGGTATCTCCACCAAGTTGCATTGCTTTATTTTTTAAATCGTTACGAGCGCCTGTTTCTAAATCTGCATTGGAAGTAAATGGACCGGTGAAAAAATCACCTTGATTACCGGTAATATCACCTAAAAATGTACATTCTTTTCCAGGTTCATTGTGTGTTAAGCGCACATTATTTGCAGCTTGTTGAACCGGAATTGCTGAACATGCTGAGATGGTTGTTACGAATAATATTGCTAAAACGTTTTTCATCAGATTACCTATTAATCAATTTATTTTATGACTGCTATTTTAAATTTATCGTTGAATAATAGTATTGTGAAAGTGTAGCTATATTGTAATTAATGCTTACATATACAGAACAGTATCTTACATTTGTACGACTTATCTAGATATTAACTTTGCTATGCCGTAATTGCTCGTCTACAGTTTATTAAGTGATTGATTGTTCATCAACTTTACTCAAAAGGACATTGAAGTAAATTATAAGGGTAGAGCGCCACTGTAAATGAAAAGCAAACGAAAGCTTACTGCGATTATGTTCACCGATATTGTTGCATACACCGTTATGTCGGAAAAGAACGAACAATTTGCCTTAGCAGTTCTTGATCAAAATAGTCAACTACACAATACTCTCATTTTAAAACACAGCGGTAAAAAGCTTAAAGAAATTGGCGATGGAACTTTGGCTATTTTTGAAAGTGCTATTGATGCGGCATTGTGTGCTATAGAAATTCAACAACATATTTATCAAAATATAAAGTATCAATTAAGAATAGGCCTTCATATTGGCGATGTTTTGGCGAGTTCTAATGATATTCTTGGCAATAGTGTTAACGTTGCCGCTCGCATACAGGGGGTAAGTCAACCCGAAACTATAGCGGTATCAGAATCTTTTTATAATGCGATTAGTGGTCAATCAACTTTCCCGATAAATTTTCTTGCTAGTATGGAACTTAAAGGCATTTCAACACCGGTAAACCTTTACGAAATTATTTTTAGTAATACCGACTTTGTTGAAAGTGATGATCCTTTAATAACATCACCATTTAACAAATTAAGACATCTTTTAACTCATAAAATTAACTTGATTGTTATTGCTATACTCTTTTTGGCAGGATTAATATTATTTAAGCAGAGTTTTATTACAAGTGAGCCGCTAATCTCTTCTTCATCTTCCACAGAAAAAGAACTTAATGCTATTGCCGTATTACCTTTTAAAGATTTTAGCGCAGCTCATGATCAAGAGTATTTTGGTGATGGAATAGCAGAAGAGTTATTAAACTCATTAGCGAAAGTAGGGCGATTAAATGTCGCATCGAGAACATCTTCTTTTGCAATGAAAGCTTCTCTTGATGATATTCAAACAATAGGAAAAAAACTTAATGTCTCTCACATACTTGAAGGAAGTATTCGCCGTTCAAATAATACTATACGTATAACTGCTCAACTCATTAAAGTCGACAGCGGCTTTCACCTTTGGTCAGAAACTTATGACCGCGATATTCAAGATGTTTTTTCCATACAAGATGAAATAGCTGCTGCAGTTGTTTCAGCATTAGAACGGTTTTTGATTCCAGACAAAACAGCAGATGGAACAAGTACAAAAAGTAACAAGCCACGACACCCCTCCGTATTTGCTGTGTATGATGATTATTTAAAAGGACTGAGTTTTTTACATGCACCTAAAAACGAAACCAATATCAATTTGGCTATTCAATATTTTTCTAAAGCAATTGAAGCGGAAGCTAATTATGCATCAGCGTATGCGGGGCATTGCCAAGCACAAGTCGATCGATATTTATTAGATAATAGTAGTGCTGATATTATTTCTGCGACAAGTTCTTGTATGACGGCGTTAACACTGGATCCCGAGCAAGTTGAAGTGCATGTTGCTCTTGGTTATTTTCATCACTCAACGGGAAATATTACGCAGGCATTTAATGCTTTCAATAAAGCCTTGAGTATAATACCAAATGAGCCTGAAGCTCTTATAGGTTTAGCTGATGCACATATTAGCAACGATGAACTCGATAAAGCTGAAGAAATTTTAGTTAAACTTAATCATGCTCAACCACAGCTTTGGAAACCCTACAATGAACTTGGTCGGATACATTTACTTGCTGGCCGCATTGATGAAGCGATTCCTTTATTTAAAAAGGTGATTGAGCTATCAGATAATAATGCATCCGGATATGCAAACTTAGGTTTTGCTTATTATTATAAAAATAATGAAACTGAGGCAATTAAGTACTTTAATCAATCATTGGTTTATCAGGACGACGCCGATGTTTATTCAAATTTAGGCTCTTTGTATTATCAAAAGCATGATTTTAAGAATGCTATTGCTATGTTTGAAAAAGCCACTGAATTATCTCCTCAATTGGCGCTTTATTGGGGGAATCTTGCTGATGCATTGTATTATTCCAAGCAAAACGTAAGAGCTAAAATTCTTTATGCTAAAGCGATAATTTTAGCGGAACATGCGTTGATAAATAATCCCAATGATGTTGCTGCACTGGCAACACTCGCTTTGTATTATGCTCGTT
>JABSOX010000116.1 GCA_013215655.1 Colwellia sp. | reverse complement strand
GCATCAGTGGTGTGGTGCAAGCTCTGCCTGTGGAGCTTGGACAAAGTGTGAACTTAGGTGAACAAATAGCCTTAGTGGGTAGCATCGACAGCCTATACGCGATGATCAATGTTTCGCAGTCTGATATGGAACAAGTGGCGATCAATCAAGTCGTAAGCATTGATACCCGTGCAGGTACCGTCGCCGGAGTAGTGAGTAGAATAAACCCGGTGGTCAAGCAAGGCATGATTGCCATTGAAGTTTCGCTGACAGGTAAACTACCAAACAATGCTCGCCCTGAATTAAACGTTGACGCCATTATTGCTATTGGCCTGTTAACTAACACGACTTACATCAAAAAGCCTGTTAACGTTACGGCGGGCATGAAAACACGTTTATTTCGATTATTACCCGATTCATCACAAGCTGAACAAGTCAACATCACCTTCGGTCAAGAAAGCGATGAGTTTATTGAAATCATCAGTAACGTCAAACCAGCTGACACCTTTATTCTATCGGATATGTCACGCTGGAAAGATACAAATAAGATCACTATCACAGATTAAATATTCAGCACTTTTAAAGCATTTTTTTAAATCGAATTTTTATGTAGCGCTTTAAACGTAACAACAAACTCATTTATAGGCGAATATCATGACCCAGAAAACAATAATTCAAATGAAAAACTTAACTAAAGTTTTTGCAACACAAGAAATGGAAACTCATGCACTAAGAGGCATTAATCTTGATATTTACCAACAAGATTACGTTTCAATTTCAGGGCCTTCAGGTTGTGGTAAATCAAGCTTATTATCCATTTTAGGCCTACTTGATAGCCCAACATCCGGACAATATTTTATCAATGACATCGATGTCAGTAACTTAAGCATTAATCAACGTGCTGAAATTAGAAATCAACACATTGGTTTTGTTTTTCAAGCATTTAACCTTATTGATGAACTCAGTGTTTTTGATAATGTTGCCCTACCATTACGTTATCGTGAGCCGATCATGTCAGAGAGCGATATTAAACAACAAGTGATGGACAGTTTAGAAAAAGTTGGAATGTCACACCGCACAGGCCATAAACCTAATCAACTCTCTGGTGGTCAGCAACAACGTATTGCCATCGCACGGGCTTTAGTAGGTAATCCAACAATTTTACTGGTTGATGAACCTACCGGTAACCTCGACTCAAAAAATGGTGATGCGGTTATGGAGATGTTAGAAGAACTCAATCAACAAGGTGTAGCTATTTGTATGGTAACTCTTGACTCTCTTTATGCTGATATGGCAAAGCGTAAGTTACATCTGCTTGATGGTGTTATCGCTGAACAAGTAATCATGCAGGAGGCAGGATGAGATACTTTATTCACAGTTTAAAAAATGAGCTTAGTTTAGCAAAGTCTGCACTACTGCGTGTATCTGGGTTTTCTGCTACGGTTATTGGCACCTTAGCGATAACGTTAGGCGCATTAATTTGCATTTTCAGTCTTAATCACATGTTATTAGTGAAGTCTTTGCCCTACCCTGATGCAGATAACTTACTGGTTATACAACATACTTACACCGAAGATGGCGTTGATTACAGTGGCGCACAAACAGCACCTGGAATGATTTTATTATATAAAAAGCAAAAAGTACTCACTGAAATAGCACTGATGAGAGATCAAAATCTACTGATTGCCGATCATCCAGAGCGTCCAAATAGCTTGGTTAACTTTATTACGCACGAATACTTCTCGTTGCTAAAACCACAAATGCATTTGGGTCGTACGATGAGTGCAAAAGAGGGCTTTGACCATCATCAAGCGGTTACCGTATTAAGTTATGATAGTTGGCAGAAATGGTATAACAGCGATGAAAATATTATTGGTAGTAAAACCATGCTCGGTAATGTTAGTTTTAAAATTATTGGAGTAACCGCAGCAGAATTTCGCGCTCCAGCTAATCGTTATAACCAAGCGATAGACTTTTGGCTACCATGGGATTATCAACGCCTTGATGTAAAAAACTGGGGGGTGATGACCCGCGGACTGACCGCTTTAGCTAAAATAAAGCCGGGTATAAGTGAGCAACAAGCAATAGCGTCATTAAGTCCAATATTAAATGAGGGCTATCAAGCAAGCGCCAATGCATTAAAAGGTTATACCGCAGAAATTACACTGACCTCTTTAAAAGATATTATTATCGGCGATAGTACCCAGATAGCCTTATTATTATTAAGTGGTGTAATTGCCTTATTACTTATCGCGACTAGTAATGTCACTAACTTATTCTTATCACGTGCCGCGGAAAAACAACGCACGATGGCAATTCAAGCAGCCATGGGGGCAAAACCTGCACACCTATTCACCTCGATGTTTGCTGAAAGCTTTATTCTTTGTACTGTCGCAGGAGTATTAGGATTAATTATTGCAGGTTGGGGCTTTGTCTTATTAGCAGAATTGGCATCAACACAGTTACCAAGAATTGCAGAATTAAGTGTCGACGGAATCACCTTGTTTTTCACCGCATTCATTGTATTACTTTTATCAGTCACCTTTGCTAAATTATCGAGCAATGTGGTGAAATATGATGATTTGAAAACACAATTACAAAGTAGTGGTAAAGGCAGCGGCTTACAAATTTCTAAAAAAATACGTAATGGTTTGATCATTACCCAAGTAACCCTTGCTAGTCTGTTATTAGTAGGCACCTCTGTCGTCATAGAACAAGCGATGAGTACCATTATGCATCCCTTAGGCTTTAATGAAAAAGATATTAGTTACCTTAGAGTTGCACGACCCAAAGGATTTGAAGGCTACGCAGAACAAAATCTCATCGAATTAAACTTACTGACTTTAGAAATAAAAAAAGCACTAAGTCACTTGCCTGAAGTTGTACAAGTATCACGTAGTTTAGAACCCATTATTGAAATAGGTGCTTTCAATATGAGTTTGGAAAATGTTGATGGTAAACGCTTAGGTAGTTTTAATGCCAATATGGTTGATCATAATTATTTTGACCTCATCGAGTTGCCGTTAGTCAAAGGAAATTTATTCGCAGAACAAAAGGATCCTAAATATTTAATTACCGAAATAATACTCAGTGAATCTCTTGCTAAGCACTTATTTCCTAACAAAAATCCACTAGGTGAAATATTACAAATTCAATCAACGCAACCATTAAAAGTTGTCGGGATAGTCAAAGACTATCACAGCCCAGGAAGAGACAGTGATTCTTCTTATCAACGCTATTATCTTCCTTACGCGGTGTTTGGTGACTTAGGGTTTGATATAAAACTTAAAACAGGTGCGCATTTAAATAAAAATAACTTACTGCCCTTGTTGCAAGCCATTGATCCTAAATTACGCATTCAAGAATTAAATACGCATTCTGAAATGCACGCCGAGTTAATTTATAAACATAAACTAACCGCAGGAATAACCCTTGTATTAGCTCTGTTAGCGTTATTACTTGCCGCAGCGGGCATATATGGAGTACTTAATTACAGTACACAAATGCGCCGTTATGAACTCGGTATTCACTTAGCCATGGGCGCTAAAACACATCGAGTGCAAAAGATGGTGATTAAAGAAAACATCAAACCGATACTTTATGGCATTGCCGTAAGTGCTGGCTTAACCACGCTAATATATTTGATAGCAAGACAGCAACTAGCAACAGAAATTGAATTTAACCTCTTTGCAATATTAGGCACCATTCCTGTAATGCTGCTCGTCTCTTTTATTGCTTGTTATTTGCCGGTGAATAAAGTGATTAATGAAGACCCGATTAAAGCGTTACGTAATGAGTAAACCGTAAATACTCTTTAAATTTCACAAAATAAGCTATTAAGAAGTAGGTGTTTATTAGAAACCCTACTTCTATTAATTACTGAAGGTTAATATGTTAAAAACTAAAGTTCTAAATCAAATGCTTGGTCTTTTTTTTACTTTTCTAATTACATCAATAAACGTAAACGCAGCAGACAGTAAAAAAGTACTAATCCTTGTTTCAAATGTTGCTGATATGGGAGATATTGATAAACACGATGCAAGAAACAATTTGTGGGAAGTTGCCCCGCCTTTTCATATATTTACCAGTCATGGTTTTACTGTTGATTTTGCTTCGCCAACGGGCAAAAAAGTTGAATTTATGATGGATCCTTTAGGTATTAGTAGTTATGCCATAAAACATGAAGGTTTCTTAGATAAAGCTAATAGCTCACTCACACCATCACAGCTTAATCCAGATGATTATTGGGCAGTATTTATTGGTGGCGGCTATGGTCCTTTATTTGATATTGCGAACAACCAAGCGCTACTACATATTATAGCTAAGATTTATCAAGCAGGAGGCATTGTTGGCGCTAGTGGTCATGGTGCAGGTGCGTTTGCCAATGTGCAATTAACGAATGGTGATTTTATGGTTAAAGAGAAACATATTGCTGGTTTTCCTAATTCAACTGAAAAGTCAAAATCATGGGCTAAACAAGGTACGTTGTTACCTTTTTTAGTAGAGAGTCAATTACTTAAAAATGGCGCAATCGCGTTAAATAAAAAGAGTTTAAAAGATAAACATGATGTTGTTATTGATCAACGAATAGTCACAACCATGTTTTTACCCTCGGCAGCGTTAGTAGCTAAAGAAATGATTGAGTTGTATCAAACCAAGAAAAACTAGCTTTTAATAAGTAAATTCAATTAAAATATTCTCGATAAATAATCTAGATAAATATTAGGAAGATAGTAAACAATGAGTACAACCGTTTTAGTTATTGATGATATGCCCGATGTACGCTTAAGTGCTAATTTTTTACTGAGCAGTCATAACTATCAGGTACTTGAAGCTAGCTCTCCTCTTGAAGCTCTGGAGATTGTGAAACAGCATGCTATCGACCTAATATTATTGGATATGAATTATCAAACTGATACCACATCAGGTCAGGAGGGATTAGATTTTCTTAATATGCTCAATAAAGAAAATTTGAACATTCCTGTTGTCGCGATGACCGGCTGGTCAACCGTTGATGTTGCCGTAAAAGCGATGCAACAGGGTGCTAACGATTTCATTGAAAAACCTTGGGATAATCAACGTTTATTACAAGTCATTAAGCAGCAAATTCAGTTTTCAGGTTTAAAAAAACAAAACCAACGATTACAGCAACATCATCAAAAAAATGCAACTAACCACCTAGAAGAACTTGTTTGGCAATCAAGTGCTATGTCGCAGCTGATGACAGAAATTGAGCGTCTCGCACAAACCGACGCCACCATTTTACTCACTGGCGAAAACGGTACTGGTAAATCAAGCATTGCCAATTTAATTCATCAAAAATCATCGCGACATCAGAATAATTTAGTAACCGTAAACATGGGCGCAATTCCTGATGCATTATTTGAAAGTGAAATGTTTGGTCATAAAAAAGGGGCTTTCACTGATGCCAAAGAAACACGTATGGGTCGATTTGAAATGGCCAATGAAGGCACATTGTTTCTTGATGAAATTGCCAATATTCCCCTTGCACAACAAGCCAAATTATTAAGAGTACTAGAAACTAGTGAATTTGAAATGGTTGGTTCCAGTATCACCCAACAAAGCAATATCAGATTAATCAGCGCTTCAAACGCTGACTTTGAGCAGTTAATTGCCAGTGAAAAATTTCGTCCTGATTTGTATTATCGATTAAATACTATTGAACTACATGTACCCGCATTACGTGAACGAATTGAAGATATCATGCCACTTGCTCGCCACTTTGTGAATAAGCATAGTATGCGTTATAACCGCTTAAATATGTCATTATCAGGGGATGTCGAAGATAAATTAACTGACTACCTGTGGCCAGGAAATATTCGCGAATTAAGTCATATGATGGAGCGAGCGGTATTATTATCATCAAATGAAGAAATAACAGCTAATGATATTCCATTAAAAACAATTAACACCAAGCAAAGCAGTGAAATTCCGTTTATGACCTTAGATCAAGCCGAACAACAGCTGCTAAAACAAGCGTTAAACAAAGCAAAAGGCTCAGCAGTTGATGCCGCACAATTGCTCGGCATTAGTAAAAGTGCGATTTATCGCCGTATGGAAAAATATGACATTAAGAGCTAATGCCGGAAAATCCCTTGAGCATCAACTAAAAACTGTTGGCATAACTTTGTTGTTGGCCTTTTCAGGGGGATTACTTTGGCTATTACTTTTACTTGAGGCGTCTACATTAGTCATTGTTACTTTGTTTACACTTTTACTACCGCTTTTTATTTTGTGGTTACGACATTTTTATCAAAAAATTATTACACCATTTTATAGCTTAACCAATTTAGTCGAAGCAATCCGTTTAGAAGACTATAGTTTGCGTACCAGAGAGCAATATCAATCAGGAATTTTGCACAGTTTAAATCAAGAAATAACCACACTCTCGGAAGATCTTCAACACCGAAAACAAGCTTACGATCAGCATACTTTACTTATTTATCATTTAATTGAACAACTTGATGCGCCTATCGCTATATTTAATCAAAAACAGCAACTCAGTCATGCAAATGGTGCATTCAGCCAATATATCGGTCAACCATGGCAATCAAAACGATTAAGTACAAGTCGTAGTTTAGGTCTATCTATAGACAAAAATAATCGCTGGTCATTTATTGATGAAAATGAATCTTCGTGTTGGCAGCTCAAACAAAGTCAATTCATTCAAGATGAAAAAACCTATCACCTCGTGGTATTAACCAATATTGAAAAACTTTTACGACAAAATCAACAAGACTCATGGCAACAAATTATTCGTGTATTAAGTCACGAAATTCGTAATTCATTAACACCAATAAAGTCTTTGGCGCAAACGTTAGTTGAATTACCAAATCAACAAGACAATTCAAAAAAAGCATTACAGGTTATTGTTGAACGTAGTATCTCTTTACAAGAGTTTGTTAATCGTTATGGTGATATAACTCAGCGTTATGCTGTTGAAAAAAGATGGTTATCTAGCCAAACATTTACCGAAATGTTAATCGCTTTATTTCCCACACAAGTCATTTCTACGGAGATTAAAACAGATAAAATTTGGGCTGATCCACTATTACTCAAACAAGTGGTTATCAATCTATTAAAAAATGCGATTGAAGCCGGTGTAGGCAGTAAAAACATCCGTATTAGTTTAGTCATTTCATTACGAAAAAATCTCAAAAATGAACAAGAGCTAGTTATTGAAGTAACTGACACTGGCCAAGGTATCGCCAATACTGACAACTTGTTTGTGCCATTTTATACCACTAAAGATAATGGTCATGGGATTGGCTTAAGTTTATGCCAAAATATTATTGAACAGCATAATGGCCGTTTAACTCTTACGAATAATAAAAATGGAATTGGCGCAACGGCAAGGCTCTCTCTTCCCTACCAAGATAATAATGAACAAAGTATTTTATAAAACAAGTTTCAGTATTGCTGCTATATTTAAGCTAGGACAAATTAAATCTAGACTAAAAATATTCAACGGATTGAGACCATGTTACCGACACTCAAAAATACCTATTCCACAGATACAGATACTAATACTTCTCCAGTACCTTGGATAACGTTGTTCGTTATTGAACTGCTAGTATTCATATTTATTGTTGCCCAAGTGTTCATGTTATAAAGAAACTTAGTCGTATAAATTATTTTAGCTACCCTTTTGAATATCATACAAAAAGGCATTAATCTTTGAAACATATTCCGTTGGTTTATCCACTAATCCAGCAATATATTTACCATTTAACTCCCAAAGTTATTTCTTTTCACTAGCGGTACTAAAGAGTTTTTATGACATTCCAAATGGTACTACTTGGTCAATTTCAATAAAATAACGTATATCACCATTTTAGATTTGTTCCATTAAAGTTTCTCTAATCCATTTCAAATTTGTTAGAATTTAAATGTCTATACCCAAACCCAATTGGCTCAATCTAGAAATTTTGGAAATCTCGGTAATTGTTCGAAATCTTGTTTTTCATGCTGAATGATCACTCTCGCCTTTTCTTCTATTGCTAAGGCTTCAAAGCTTTTTCTTGAATCAATAGTTAATCGTTTATCTGCATTGTATTTATGCATCGTTGCTAACTTTCGACCTCTCGCATGAATATACAAATCACCTGATAATAAAACATTACCCGCCTTATTTAATCTAATCAGTAACGTAGAACTGCCTGGGGTATGTCCCGGCATTGATTTAATGACTACAGAATCATCGCCAAATACGTCATATTCCGTTTTAAATAAGATGGTCTTTGCCTGCTCAAGCGCAGAGTAGAATGCACCAAAATATGTTAAAGCAGGCTCAGAGAACATATATTTATGCTCTAACTCATTAACAATAAAAGTTGATTCGACAAATTTATTGGCGTTACCCGCATGGTCAGGGTGTACATGAGAAAGTGACAAATATTCAATATTATTTGCTTTAATACCCAGTTGAGCAAGCTGGTCTATCAGTTTAACTTTTAATTTGGCATGCCAAACTCCGCTAACTTCTCCATTCTCGCTATCGGCCAAACTGTCTATATGACCTGTATCCCAAAGTAAGTCACCTTTAGGATGACGGATTAAAAAACAAGGATTGACCATTTGTAGTTGTTGACCATCGTATTCCCCGTTACTTGAAAGATCTTTCATATCAGAGACATCATAAGTACCACAGTTCATGGTATATAATTTTATATTTGTATCGCTGACGGGTTGAGCTGCCCAGCCTATTGGAGTTAAGAAGCAGAGAGAAAGTATAAGAAATTTTATCGAAATCATGTTTTATTTAATTAATCCTATTTAATAAGTATAAATCAGCATCCATTTGTAAGAGTCATGTATAAATATATGAAGCTAATATCTACAGAAACAGGCCGATAATAGGTACTGAACGTCAATGGTAACAGGACGGGATCTAAAAGTAACATCAGTGATACAATAAGGTTTGTACTATTACTAATTAGCAACTATGAAAAACTGTAATCAATGTGGTAAATGTTGTATCAAGTACGGAGGTGGCGATCTTTCGGCAACAGATGAAGAAATCGACCTATGGGAGATATTTAACCCTGAAATTTTCAAATTTGTTAAAAATAACGAAATATGGTTCGATCCTGATTCTGGCTCAAGGCTAGCAAGGTGCCCTTTTCTCGAAATTGCACCTAAAGCAAACATGCTCGACCCGAACCTATATACATGCAGCATTTACTTAAATAGGCCTGAAGACTGCCGCCACTATCCGAGTTTAATCCCTGAAATGATCAGAGATGAATGTGAAATGATTGAAATAATAGATTTAGAAAACCCCAAACAAGCGCAAATAAAACTAGACATATTGATGAGAGATAGTCGCCCCCCAAGTATTTGATAAGACGAATTAAGGTGGCGCTTAACATTACAATAATGCCTCTAGAGCCTTGACTTGAATATGTGAACACTTGAAACAATTAGCTTTTATTTCACGCGCCCAACTTGAAAACTATTGTTATGTTTGTAACTGTAAAAGTTGTACTTCCATTTTCACATACAAAACTCCAGACTTATTAAACTCCCCACCCTGCTGTAGCATCTTAAACTTTCGATAAAAACCCATCGCAGTTTTACGAGCATCACACCAAAAATATTCAATACCGCTGCTTTTTAGCTTATTAATAATATGGCTAATTAATTTGGTTCCAAAGCCATCACCTTGAAACTCAACCAAGGTTGCAAACTTTCTGAGTCTTGCCGTATTATTTTTAATATAAACGGAAGCTACACAGACCAGCTGTCCCGCTATGTAAACGCCGTAGTGGCTTGCGCTTTCATCACCATCAACCTTGCAAAATAATGCTGGTTTATTTGGCCATAAAACTTTGTGCCTTATAGGAAGAGCGTCTTGCCATTGTATGGATCGAATATTCATATTTATCTCAAAATTGCTATTTTAAACAGTAATTAACTATTCCGTAATTAACAGTATGCCGCAATTGATTATGCAGTTACAGGGATGAAAATATTGAAGGTAAAACAAATAACAATCTGTATTTAGACAGTTAAACATCAAGATTCAACGAGGAATGTCTCGAAAACCCAGACAATAATTTAAACTTACTATTTTTGAGTGGTGACTAACTGTGAAAAAAATAAAAACATGATTTTATGTGCATAATAACTGCATTAGTTTGCATTAGTCTGCTATTGCTCTATAAAGCTCAGCTATAACAGCGTAGGATCAACATACTTTAGATAAAAATTAGGTTTGCGCTTATGCCAATGGGTATTAGGTGCACTAACATAAAAATATGCAATTAACCGCAAAATCATCACTGACTAACGCTTTACTTATTTCTATTTGCACACCTGACTTTAAAGGTGATGAGGCAACTGAGTCACTGGCAGAACTTGCCCGTTTAGTGACAACCTTGGGGTTTAAGGTGGTCGGTACTCAGTCACAAAAGCAGAGTTCAACTAAAAAAGTTAATGTACTGGGTTTAGGAAAACTGGCTGAAATCGCTCACCTCACCGGTAATAAAGGTGAAGTTAACGTCGAAGCACAAGAGGGCGATGACTTCTCTGAAGGAATAACTGATGAAACGCCATTTTCAGCTGTACCTTTAGATATTCCGTCAGACAACCTGCCGTTTGCTTGTGCTGATGTCGTGGTATTTGATTGTGATTTAAGCCCATCTCAGCTACGTAATGTCGAAAATCAATTAGGCGTAGAGGTGTTTGACCGTACCGGCATTATTATTGAAATATTTAGTCGCCATGCCCGTACTAAAACAGCGAAATTACAAGTTGAAATAGCTCGCTTAAATTATGTAGCGCCACGACTTCGAGAGACATCATGTGGTGATAAAGAACGTCAAATGGGTAAAGGTGCTGGTGAAACTACGCTTGAGCTAAACCGTCGTAAAGTTCGCGACCAGTTAGCAGAACTTAAACGTGAGTTGGTGAGTGTTCAAGATGAAATGAAGGGCCGGCGTACACAACGTTCTGAGCTTTTTTGTGTGGCATTGGTTGGTTATACCAATGCGGGTAAGTCATCAATGATGCGAGCTATTACTGGTAGTGATGTTGAAGGTGAAAACAAACTTTTTGCGACCCTTGATACTACGGTACGTGCTTTGTTCCCAATTACTCAACCTCGAATATTGGTGTCTGATACAGTAGGTTTTATTAAAAAATTACCTCATGATTTAGTCGCCTCATTCCACTCAACCTTAGCAGAAGCCCATGATGCTTCATTGTTGTTATATGTTGTAGATGCTTCAGATCCTTCTTTTCGTGCGCAACTAGATGTGGTGCACGAAGTACTGGAAGAAGTCGGTGTTGAAGATAGTAAAAAATTACTGGTACTGAATAAATCGGATCAACTAGAGCCCGAGCAACAACAAGCACTGATGGCAGAGTTTCCTGATGCCATGATGACATCAACCCGTAATCCGTCGGATGTGAGTAAATTGCATAAATATATCGTTGCCGTTGCGCAGGATGAGATGATTGAAGATGAGATTATTGTGCCCTATACCGCTAAAGGTATCATAGGTGAAATCCGAACGAGCATGAGTGTCACTAAGGAAGAGTATGAATATAGTCATATTAAGCTTACCGTACGCTCTAATGCGATTGATTTAGCCAGA
>JABSOX010000115.1 GCA_013215655.1 Colwellia sp. | reverse complement strand
TACAAGTCAAAGGTAAGAGTGACCTATTAGCGGCAGCGATTAATCAAATTGTCGAGAACTTGGAAGAAACGGCCCGACAAGCAGATTCCATTGCCCAAGGTGATTATACGGCCGAAGTAACTCCACGCAGTGATAAAGATGCGTTAGGTAAAGCCTTATTCTTAATGACGCAAAGTTTACGAGAAGCCGGTGAAGTGTGTGATGCCATTGCTAAAGGTGACTATTCCCTAGATATTCAGCCAAAAAGTGATCGCGATAAATTAGGAAAGTCATTGTCAGTAATGACCAAAAATTTACGGGATGTTACCAGTAAGAGCCAACGAGAGAATTGGATAAAAACTGGCCAAGCTGAATTGGCGAATGCCATGCGTGGTGAACTAGGGGTGGCTGAACTATCAGAGCAGGTTATTACTTATATTGCCAAATATACGGGGGCACAAGTCGGTGTTTTCTATCTCGCCGACGAAGCACGTAATTTATCCTTAGTTAGTAGTTATGCTTACCAACGCCGGAAAAATCTGTCGGATAAAATCGCCGTGGGTGAAGGTATCGTAGGACAAGCGGTTAAAGAAAAGCAAACCATAATGATAGCGAATGTACCTGAAGACTATATCAGTGTTAATTCTGGTCTTGGCCAAGCGTCGCCTAATAACCTCATGGTGTCGCCGTTATTACTGGAAGGGTCGGTTAAGGGCGCGATTGAAATAGGGCGTTTTGGTGAATTTGATGACAAGACTATAGAGCTACTAGAAAGGTCAAATGAGAGCATTGCTATGGCAATTAACAGTGCCCATGATCGAGTCAGAATGCAGGATTTGTTAGAAGAAGCACAACGCAGTGGAGAAGAGCTACAAGCACAACAAGAAGAGTTGCGCGCATCCAATGAAGAGCTTGAAGAACAAACAAAAACCATTATGGAGTCTGAATCGAGCTTAAAAGCACAGCAAGAAGAGCTACAAGCCTCAAATGAAGAATTAGAAGAGAAAACTGAGTATTTACAACGACAAAAACAGGAGATTTTGGATAAAAATATCAAAATTGAATCGTCGCGCAAACAGCTTGAAGACAAGGCGTCAGAATTAGAAGTTTCAAGTAAATATAAATCAGAATTTCTCGCCAATATGTCTCATGAGCTGCGAACACCGTTAAATAGTTTATTGATATTGTCAGAGTTGTTGTCACAAAATAAGGAAGGTAATCTTACCGATAAACAATTAGAGTCAGCGACAATCATTCATCGCGGCGGTCAAGACTTGCTCGACTTAATTAATGATATTTTAGACTTATCCAAGGTTGAGTCCGGTAAGTTAACATTAGAAATCCAAAGCATTGAACTGGAGCAACTTGAACGTAGTATTTGTTCACAGTTTGAGCCATTAATACATAAAAAAGACTTTGAGTTTAGCAGTGAGCTTGCCGCTGGCCTACCAAAAGTCATACAAACTGACCAAATGCGTACTTTACAAATATTGAAGAACTTAATGTCAAATGCGTTTAAATTCACCATGAAAGGTAGTGTTGTTTTTCGGATTTTTGTGCCAAGTAGCGACGTTGTCTTTAAACAAAGTCATTTAAATAAAGAAAATTGCATCGGCTTTAGTGTCATTGATACAGGCATTGGTATTGAACAAGATAAACAACGCTTGATCTTTGAAGCATTTCAGCAAGCTGACGGCTCTACTAGTCGCAAATTTGGCGGCACAGGTTTAGGTCTAACCATATCAAGAGAGCTTTGTCGTTTACTCGGCGGCGAGCTACAAATTACTAGTGAATACAATAAGGGCAGTACCTTTACCGTCTATCTGCCACTACTTAATGATGGTCTACATGGTAATAGAAATAAAAAAGTTGAGCACTTAGGCTCCACAAGTACACATTACGCAAAAGAACACACGGTAAAGCCAATAACTTTACCGGCCGTTGAAACCAATGGTTATATTGCACCTTTTTTCATCGAAGATGATAGGAACGTACTAAAACCGAGTGATAAAAGTGTCTTAATCATTGAAGATGACAAAGACTTTTCTAGTGTGCTAAAGGGCATATCAAAGGAAAAAGGTTATAAGGTACTTGTCGCTGGTGATGGTAAAAGTGCCTTGCATTTAGCGGCTAAATACCAACCCAGTGCGATTATTCTCGACTTAGGTTTACCTGATTTAGATGGAGGTAAAGTACTCGATCTATTTAAATCTGACTTAACCACTCGACATATTCCCGTGCATATTATTTCAGCACGTGAAGATATTAATAATGGTTTATATCACGGTGCTATTGGCGTATTGCAAAAGCCAACGTCTGCGGTAGAACTGAATAAGGTTTTTACACTATTTAATGAAATCCTTAATGGTGAGCCGAAAAAATTGATGATCATCGATGATGATGAAAATCATTGTCGTAGTTTAGCCAAACTTTTAGATAATGACGGCATTGAAATTACTGAAGTTTATTGTGGAGAGAAGGCATTAGAATTAATGAAGGAAATGAAATTTGACTGTATTGTCTTAGACCTACACTTGCCAGGTATTAGTGGTCAAGAATTGTTGCTACAAATGCACGAAAGCACAGTAGATAAATTACCGCCAGTGGTGATCAATACCGGAGCTGAACTCAGTGAAGATCAATACAGAGAACTGAGTCGTTATACCGATAAAATCATCCTTAAAGGAACGGTTTCTAACGAGCGTTTATTAGACGAAGTGATGTTGTTTTTACATCAGACGCCGCTGTCATTACCAGACCCACAACGTAACGCTATTCAGATGTTGCATAATGAAGAGAGCTTTTTTGAGGGGCGTACCTTGTTGTTAGTTGATGACGATTTACGAAATACCTTTGCACTATCGACTGTATTAGAAGATAAAGGGCTGAATGTCATTATTGCTGAAAATGGTCTTAAAGCCCTGGAAGCATTAGAAAAACACGACAATATTGAAGTGGTCTTAATGGATATTATGATGCCGATAATGGACGGCTACGAAGCAATGAAAGAAATTCGCGCTCAAGAAAAATATCACGATTTACCTATTATCGCGCTAACGGCAAAGGCAATGGCTGAGGATAAAGCAAAATGTTTAGCAGCAGGAGCCAATGATTATATGAATAAACCAGTTAAAGCCGATGAGTTATTGGCCTTATTAAAAGTATCGATATCATAAGGCACAAATATGGAATTGAGTGAAATAGCCGAGATAGAAATAGATGTCTTACTTGAAGCCATTCGTCGTCGATATGATTATGATTTCAGTCATTATGCGAGGTCGAGTTTAAAACGGCGCATCAACGGGTTGTTGGTTAAAGAAAAGTTGGATATGCCATATCAACTCATCCCTCGAATTTTATATGATGAGGAGGTTTTCAATCGGTTTTTGTCAGAACTATCGGTGACCGTCACTGAAATGTACCGTGATCCGGAGTTTTTCTCAAATTTAATAGAGTCAATTTTTCCGGTGCTCGATACCTATCCATATTTCAAAATTTGGCATGCCGGTTGTGCAACAGGCGAAGAAGCCTATTCGTTGGCTGTCTTACTGAAAGAGGCGGGCTTGCTTAACAGAGCCAAAATTTATGCAACAGACTACAATAACAAATCAATAGATATTGCCAATCAGGGTATTTATAGCGCAGAAAATATAGAATTAAGCAATAAATGTTACCTTAAAGCGGGTGGCAAACATAGTTTCTCTAAGTATTACACTGAGCACTACGATGCGATTAAATTCAATGATGAATTGCGAAATGCGATTACCTTCGCTTACCATAATTTAGTAAAAGACGGTGTCTTTGGTGAAATGAATCTGATCATATGTCGAAATGTTTTTATTTACTTTGATAAAGAGTTACAAAACAATGTCTTGCGGTTATTTAATGAAAGTACGGTTAGCAAAGGTTTCTTATGTTTAGGTAGTAAGGAGAGTCTTCGCTTTTCAATTTTAAAAGACAAATTTAATACCCTTTCTGAGGCCAATTCCATCTATCGTAAAAAAGATTAGTCAACATGAAGTTTATCGAAAAATCTACTGTTGAAATTAGATGTATTGTCATTGGTGTTTCCGCTGGCGGCTTTGATGCGCTTGATAGATTAGTTACGAAATTACCTCTGGATTTTAGTTTTCCGGTTGTCATTGTACAACACCGCATTGCCGACAATGATGGCTATTTAGCACAACACCTCAATTTAAAATCTGCCAGTGTAGTTAAGGAAGTTATTGATAAGGAACCTATCTGTGCAGGTATAGTTTACATAGCACCACCTGATTACCACTTGCTAATAGAACGAGGCCTTTATTTCAGCTTATCAAAAGATGATAAAGTAAATTACAGCAGACCTTCAATAGATGTATTGTTTGAAAGTGCTGCGGATATATACCGACAAGCCTGCCTGGGTATCATCTTAACCGGGAAAAATCAGGATGGCTCAATGGGTTTAGCACAAATAGTAGCCGCTGGCGGCACAGCTATTGTACAAGACCCTCAAAGCGCAATAGCAAGTGAAATGCCCCGCGCCGCTATAAAAAAAGTTCCTACTGCAGCTATCTTAAACTTATCAGAAATTGCGGACTATTTGACTTCTTTGGAGAAAAGACAAAAATCTTGATTTTAAAATCAACTAAGAGCAATTCGATATTTTGGCGCAAAGATAGAGTTACTGACTATACTTGTGAGAGTTAGATATTCCAAGGAAGGCCTATGGAGTTAAACAACAAAAGTAAAGTATTGATTGTCGACGATTTGGAAGTTAATCGATATTCGCTTGAAATGATTCTTGCCCCTCTTAATATCATTATCGTTCATGCTGATTCAGGTGAAAACGCTTTATCTCAAGTACTCAACCATGATTTTGCTGTCATTCTGATGGATGTGGAAATGCCAGGTTTGAATGGTTATCAAACTGTGCAATTAATTCATAGCAATAAAAGGTTTAAGAACATTCCTATTGTGATGATCACCGCAAGTGATAGAGATAATCTACTGCTTAATAAAGCTTATGAATCAGGGGCTGTCGATTATGTGATAAAACCAATAGAACCGGTTGTGATCATTAATAAAGTGCGCCAATTTGTCGAATTAGATCGCCTGCATCAGTTAGCCAAACGAACACGGTTAGAAGCAGAAGAAAGCAAATCGCGTTTACAAGCTTTACTCAATTCTGCTGGCGAAGGCGTGATAGGCATGGACTTAGCAGGGATTATTACTTTCGCTAACCCTAAAGCCTGTCAAATCCTTGAAATTGAAAACAAAGAACTAATAGCGAAAAACTTGCAAGATTTTTTAGTCACTGAAATTGACAACGATTTATTAGTGAATAATGATGCCAACTCAACAACAAATAAATGTTTTAGTCAATTTGATATAACTGATCATGTGGCTGATGGACTTACATCAGGTGAAAGGTGGCGAACTCATAGTGGTACTGTATTTTATGTTGAATATACTAGTGAGATGACACTTGATAAAAATGGTAGAAATATAGGTGGCGTAGTGATGTTCCAAAATGTCACTGAAAGAAAACAAAACGAATATAAACTTCACCATTTAGCTAATTTTGATTCATTAACAGACTTGGCAAATAGGGCATATTTTTACGATCATTTACGCAAAGCAATCGCGCGTAACAAGCGTGTCAGCAGTAATTTAGCTGTATTATACATCGACTTAGACCATTTTAAGTTAGTTAACGATCAATATGGTCATGATACTGGCGATGCTTTACTGCAATATGTAAGTGCCGTGCTCCGCAGTAGTGTAAGAGAAGGAGACCTTGTTGCTCGCATGGGTGGCGATGAATTTGCGATTATACTTTTCGACATCGATGATGCTAATGGCATGGCCACTGTCGCGCAAAAAATATTAGATAAAGTTGATGAACCTATCGACGTTCAGGGAACAAAATTAAGTGTCAGTGTCAGTGTGGGTATTGCTCATTGTGAAGGGAACTCCATGACGATGGAGGACTTACTTAAGTCTGCCGATACCGCCATGTATAGTGCAAAACTGCAAGGGCGAAATAACTACCAATTTTTTGCAGCAAGTATGCATGAAAAAGTACAGGAAAAGCAACGTATTCAAATGATGTTACAACAAGCAATCGGTAATCAAGAGCTATCCTTAGTTTATCAACCACAAGTTTCATTGAAGAAAAGTAATATTGTTGGTTGTGAAGCACTTTTGCGCTGGCACCCCAAAGAAGGAGCAGCAATAGGCCCAGATAAATTTATCCCGATAGCAGAAGAATCAGGGCAAATTGAAGAATTGGGGGAGTGGGTATTAAATGAAGTTTGTCAGCAAGTTGCTCAATGGAATAAACTGATTGATTTTGAAGGGATCACAGTGTCAATTAATGTCTCTGTTCGGCAATTAACAACTGACAAATTCAGTAATTTATTGGCTGCGTTATTGAAAAAACATGACATTTTTGCAAAGCAATTGGAAATCGAAGTTACTGAAACCGCGATGTCGACAAACTACGCTAAATTAGTTGAGGAATTGGAAAAAATTCATCAATTGGGTGTCGCTATCTCAATGGATGATTTTGGTACCGGTCACGCGTCCCTTGATAATTTACGTAAATTACCCTTAGATAAACTAAAAATTGACCGTAGCTTTATTCAGGATATTGGTATCGATTTATGTGATGAAGATATTACTAAAGTTATTATCGCTATTGCAATAAAAATGTCTTTGGATTTAGTTGCTGAGGGGGTTGAAACTGTCGAACAACTTGCATTTCTTTCAGCCGAAGACTGCGACATTATTCAAGGATACTACTTTAGTAAACCTGTATCACCTGAACAATTGTTTAGCTATATACAGAGTAACGAAAATCTGTTTGAAGAAAAATTCGAAAATTATCGTTTATATTTGGAACAAAAAGATACAATCGTTAAACCCGTAGTTGAACTTATTCGTTCGAATATCTCGTAGTCTAAACATCTTTTGCTATTGATAAGATATAAAACTTCGTTTGTCTGCTTAATAGAGCAAAGCAGTCTATTTCGAGATCGTTTTTAGTTACAGTAATTAGTCAGCAAAGTGGTGCTAACTGACCTTAAAACCAATTATCCTAATGACCGCTTTGTCGGATAAAACGACTATTGCCATAAAAGAATTCAAGGGGCGCTTTTAAGCACAAAGCGGTCGTTAGCAAGATTTCCTGAAATGATCACTTTGTTCGAAAAGCGGATGTTCATTATAATATAAATTGAATAAAACAATTGATGATAATAGATCGTTTTTGGTTCCAGACAAGGTCAATATAGTTTTTGTTTTTCTAATAGACAACATCAATTGTTATCTTCCTTTCCAGTATTCCATGTGAAACTTGGTTGCTCAGGTACGCTAATCGCTTGTATCATTTCATCGGCATAAGTTCCTTTGTAGAATGAGGCTAGCGTGCCATCTAATTTCATTTCATCAAGTGTTTTCTGCCAAAGTTCTACAACTTCATCGGGCACATCTATGGATAGAGCAATATAGAGATATTTTGTTCCAAATAAATGAATTATCTCAAATTCGGACGGTTTCATACCGGTTTCTTTTAATAGAGAACTTATTATTGTATCACTTGCCACCCATAGAGTTGTACGGTTACTCTTTAACATGTTAAGGCACTGTTTTGAACTGACTGGCTGAAAAATGTTTGTAAACCCTTGTCTCTTTAGGTACTCACCTTTTGCATCGCCAAGATATATACAGATTGTATTAAATTTCATGGCATCTTCTAAGCTATTTAATTTGATCTTTGCACTTTTTTTCGCAAAGAAAACCCAACGAACTCGTTTGATTGGGCCTACCCATTTGAAAAGCTGTTCTCGTTCTTCAGTTCGTGTAGTCTCAAAAAGTGCTACTTTAGGTCCTGCCAAAAGATACCGGTATCCACGTTTCCATGGAAGGATTCTAATATCACCTTTAAGATTTAGACGGCGCATTAACTCGCGCACCATTTCAACAGTGGGTCCAGTTGCATACCCTGTTTCATCAGAATACCCCCCTGGTAGTGATTGCTCAGTAAATACTTCAATTTCTTTTCCGTAACAAGTAACTGCTAAAGACATTACTAAAATCCATATAATGCAAGGTAACCGATAAATGTTCATATTCCACTCAATTGATAGAATCTTTTTGAAGTATAGTCTTATAGCATTTTAAAACTATAAAGATATCTACAACAGACAACGACGGCGTTCGTTAATCACTGTTTTAGTGAACAAATTTTTACCTGTTATAGCGCGTTGGTTAAGGTAGAGCGGAGTGATTATGATTCAAACGATCTACAATGATATGTGTGGTAATAGTGTTCGTTCAGAGACAACAAACCACTGGCGGCTTCAGCACAAAGCGGTCATTCGGATTTAAATTATTTACTTATTTACACCCATAGTTTTACTCTATACTTTGCGTACAATTATTTACCTAATCTCAAAAGCAGACACTAGAATTATCTTAGTTCACATAAAATTAGTTTATATACTCTATGGCGGTAACGCCCCCAAGCGAGGTTGAACTATTTAATTTTTATCCGCTGTATGATCGGAAAGCAAAACTCATTGCTATAGCTAATCAATTATTAAACAGATAACTGTTTAACCAAACATCGCCAATCTTGAACGAAGCATAAATTCTGCTTTATTAAACGCCGGAATGGACGCAAGTACTTAGCTTTTTTCAGGAACTAAAAAGCTGTGTCTCTAAACCTTTAAATTCTCGCTAGGTGGGCAATTAATTAATCCACTTGGTATTCGTTTTACTATAACTGTCTCGAAGGTAACAAAAGATTACATTAATATCTCAACAGTAACAATAGATTACAGTTTTCCTTACCTGTCAACTATAAGATAAAATCTCACTTAATAAAGAGGAGGAAGTGAAAATATTCTCTCTTCTCAATACAGGAGTTTGACTTATATGAAAGTTAAAGAAAATTTGAAAAGCCTTATGGCCGCTGTTGTTATTTTAATGGTAGGAGTGTCCGGACCGCTAGAGGCTCAAAGCGTAACTTACTACGGAGATAACGGGGATATTGTAGATTTGGATCCTCTTCAGATCGCCAGACTTGATTGTCCACAAGCGATCATAGGAGAGGGAGGTGACATTATTTGTCCCACGGTTGGAAGTGGAGAATTAACCTTAGGTGGCATGACCAACACTCAGGTTGCCTCTGCTGATCAGGAAGTTAACTTGATCCTAAACGCTATCGAGAGTTTGAAAGTTTGTTCACCTGTACCGTCTGAACCAACTGATCCAACTGATCCAACTGATCCAACTGTACCGTCTGAACCGTCTGAGCCAACTGAACCGTATGAGCCTAGTGAGATTGGAGCCACATTTACCGATCCTGAGGTAGATGCCAGCTGTGTCGTAGATGTTAGTGTTACAGATCAACAGGTAGCTGAAATTATGGCTGATGCTTATCTGATGATTTCTGATATCTACCGTGAAAAAGCACAGTAGACAGTGCTTTTGATAAGGTAGGAAGATTGGCAATCCTCAGCTTTTAGGGAGGATTACTTAAAGATACCTGAGGTCAGATCCAAGGTACCTAAGATCTGACCTCAAGTACGTACTTTGGTAAGGTAATATACAATAAAATCCGTTAAAACGCCGGAATGCTCCGGTAGTGCTCCAATATAATTATTTAATTTATGTCCGCTTTATGATCGGAAACTTGACCTTTGATATTTTGACTGGTCTTATTCCGCTAAGCACAAAGCAGCCGTTAAGACATGTCAATAACGGCTTCATCAGTAGACCGTTTGTGCCAGGAGCGGATTGTCGGTGTTTATATTCAAAATTAACTTTGCCACAGGGAAGGCTTTAACTGGTTGGTTGATAAAACGGATTAGGATTAGATTTTGTATTGGTAAAACCGCAATCAGTGGCTTAACCACTGCGATGCGGCGTTAGGTTACTTAAACGTGTTGATCAATCAATATTGAATTACCATCTGGGTCTATAACGGAGAAACTTGCTGGCCCAGTCTCACTTGTAATTGATTCACTTGATAGTTCTATACCTTGTGACTTAAACTTTTTATGCAGTTCTCGTATGTCGCTATAAGATTCAAGTGTTTTACAATCTTTGTTCCAACCAGGATTAAACGTTAATATATTCCCTTCAAACATGCCTTGAAATAAACCTATATTATTATCTCCATTTTTCATTATAAGGTAATTTTGAGCTTGCTCTCCTCCAACGACTTTGAATCCCAATTTCTCATAAAACAGCCTAGATTTTTCTAGTTCTTTTACTGCTAAACTAATTGAAAAAGCACCTAATTCCATAATATCATCCTCTAATTTGACTTTAAATATAAAAATATCGGTAGGAGTTATGCTTGTTTTCAAGCCAAACGCCTGTTACTGATGGTGTAAATTTCTAGCTCTGCAACGGTCAAGATTTCTTGTTTGTCCACCAGTCAGTATTAAGAAAATCTGAATACAAAATAAATTCAATCCGGGGAATAGTTAAAGGCCTCTCGTCGATAAAAACTTAATCTTTCGGTTTTTTAGTTTTTCGATGTCTGATTTAGTTTTTTAATTGGCAGACATAACTCAAGGTCAAAATGGTCCCAATTGGTCACATTACTTTTATCCAAAAAGATCTCTATCGCATGCTGATGTTCAGGTTCGTAATGGCTATTTACCAGCCAATGTCTAAACATATACTCCCAAACAGTTGCAACTACTCTCAGGTCTCCTGATATCCGACACACAGCGTACAAGCCTTTTTCCATAACTTTTTCAGAAAAATATTGTTCTGAAGTCAGTTTCAAGGTATCAGGTATCGTTAGGCATACATCATAAGAATTTTGGTCTCTAGGCGTTACCTTGGGATCATCTAATGACATCCCAAAAATGGATTCTGTTTTGTATCAGTTCATTTGTTTAGCCCACTTTATCATCCTGGTAAATGCCTCAAGTACACGGTTTTCTTGATATGAACCAATGACCCTGATAAAAACCACTCTTCGTTTAGAATATTCTTTCACTTGAACTGGAAACTTTTCTCTTAATTGCTCAGCCGACAGAGGGATAATATAGTCATCTATAGGGAATAATTCTTTGCAAATCTTGCTATTTTTTATTACGTTACCTTTCTTGTACTCAATTGGGGAAATACCGAAGTGTTGTTTGAAGGAGCGAGAAAAGGTCGATGAGGAAGAGAATCCACACTCATGGGCAATGTGCGTTATCGAGTTAGCAGAATAATTTATCAAACGTGTAGATTTTTCTAAGCGAAGTCGATTAGTGTAAAACCTTACTGTCTCTCCCGTGATCGCACTAAATATTCGATGAAAATGAAATGAAGAAAAACAAGCCGCATTTGAGATATCTTCTAGCGATGGTGCTTCATCCAAATGAGCTATCACATAATCAATCGCTTGATTTATTCGGCTTGTGTATATCGCTTTGGGTTTATCCATTGCTGTACCTACATAAAATTCATCATCAGCCGTAGCATACATCTAATTGGCATTGGAAAAGAAATACATTCCTTTTTAATTAACAAACAATGGCTTCAAGAGAAAGTAATGATCTTTTCTGAACTACCGCAAATGTCGGATCACTTGCCATTTGTTAGGGAAATGCTAAAGGCAAAAATGAGCACAAAGTGGTCGTTAGCAAGATTTCCTGAGATGATCACTTTGTGCGCATTGTTGACGTTAGCTACTGATTATTCTTTAGGTCAACTGATTAGTCTTACCCCA
>JABSOX010000114.1 GCA_013215655.1 Colwellia sp. | reverse complement strand
TGCCGAAGAAGGTAAACAAGGTGTGGTGGTAACATTTCTGGCGATTCTTGAATTGCTTAAAGAGTCATTAATTGAATGTATTCAAGCGCAAGTATATGGTCAATTACAAGTGAAACTTAAGTCATGAGTGTAGATACAAATAATAGACAGAAGATTTTCAAAAAAGCCATTGATGATGAAAAGCTTAAGTGTTTGCTTGAAGCGGCGATTTTTGTTTATGATCGACCGTTGTCGATAAAAGAAATGAAACAAACGATATTCATACATTATCATCTGACCAATAAACGTATTGTTGCTCAGCTTAATAAGCTTACTGAAGATTATCAAAATCGTGGTATTGAATTAATAAAAGTTGCCTCTGGTTATCGTTTTCAGGCGGCTTCATTATTAAATGAAGACCTTGCGCATTTATTTAAAGAGAAAGCGCCACGTTATTCTGGCGCGATGCTAGAAACTTTATCGCTTGTCGCCTACAAACAACCTATAACTCGCGGCGCTATTGAAGATATTCGTGGTGTTGCGGTGAGTAGCCATATCATTAAAACGCTAATAGAGCGTAATTGGATCAAAGTTGTTGGTCATAAAGAAGTGCCCGGACGACCCGCATTATATGCTACGACAAATGATTTTCTCGATTATTTTTCTCTAAAATCGTTAAAAGACCTACCAAAACCATTAGAGATAGAAAAAGAAGTTATACCTAAGTAACTTCCAGATGCTTGGGTATATGTTATCATTAGCAGCAGAGCCAGAAGCATAAAGCTACTGACGAACGAGAGTTTAAAAATGTCTGAAAAATTGCAAAAAGTATTGGCCCGAGCAGGTAAAGGGTCACGTCGTGAGTTAGAAAAATATATTAGCGCAGGTCGTATTAGTGTTGATGGTAAAACGGCTTTTTTAGGTGACCGTGTTGAAGGTACTGAACAAATACGTATTGATGGTCATATTGTCGTTTTAAAAGATAAAGATGATGATCTCTGTCGGATACTGATGTACAACAAACCTGAAGGCGAAATGTGTACTCGTAAAGATCCTGAAGGTCGCCCAACAGTATTTGATCGCTTACCAACTTTAGAAGCAAGTCGTTGGGTCGCCGTAGGTCGTTTAGATATAAATACATCAGGTATGTTGTTATTTACCACCGATGGTGAATTAGCCAGTCGCTTAATGCACCCTTCCAAAAAAGTAGAACGTGAGTATGCGGTACGTATTTTTGGTGATGTAAATGAAGCAATGTTACAAACATTACGTGCCGGTGTTAAATTAGAAGATGGCCCTGCGAAGTTTCAAAAAATCACTTATCGTGGTGGTGAAGGGCGTAATCATTGGTTTCATGTAGTGTTATCTGAAGGACGAAACCGTGAAGTTCGTCGTTTATGGGAAAGCCAAGATGTTCAAGTTAGCCGCTTAATTCGTGTTCGTTATGGTGATATGGAAATGAAGCGTCAATTACCTGCTGGTGGTTGGACTGAATTGAATCTAAAAGATGTTAATTATTATCGTAAATTAGTTGACCTTGAGCCTGAAACAGAAAGTAAGGTAAAAGTTGATGAAAAAGTCATGGATAATGCTAAAAGTCGTCGTATTCGTCGATCAGTAAAAAAACATCAACATCGTCACCAACAAGCGACCCGTCGTCGCCGTTAAATTTAAAGCTTAACGTTACCCACTACCATTCAAAGTATGTAGAAATGCATGTAGTTTGATTGGTAATGGGGTAATTATATCTTCCAATAATATAATGTATAAAAACTATAAAATCAGGATGTTACGTGTCAAAGCCGTTAATAAGACAATATATTCAAGATGACTCATCATTAGTGACGTTATGTGAACAACTTAGCCAATCGAAATTATTAGCTATAGATACTGAATTTGTTCGTACACGTACTTTATACCCCAAATTAGGTTTGTTACAGGTTAATAATGGTGAAATACTAGCCTTGATCGACCCGATAACTATTGATGATTTATCTCCTTTTTGGAATTTATTAACTGATGGCAATATTTGTAAGGTTTTGCATGCATGTTCGGAAGACCTCGAGGTTTTTCTAACGGCAGGTCGTCAAAGTGGTGATGAATGTAAACCAGTTAACTTGATTGATAGCCAAGTAATGATGTCATTTTTAGGACATGGCTTATCGATGGGGTATGCCGCGATGGTACAGCATTTTACTGAGGTCGAGTTGGATAAGTCTGAGTCGCGTACCGATTGGATAAAAAGACCACTAACTGAGCGGCAGTTACGTTATGCCGAAGCTGATGTTGAATATTTATTTCAAATATATCCTCAAATTTTATTGCAAGTTGAACAAGCGGGTTGGTTACAAGCTGCGCAGCAAGAAACACAGTTAATGATCGAACGAAAATTCACTCCTATTGACGAAGAAAATATATATCTTAATGTAAAAATGGCTTGGAAGCTTAATGCTAAACAGCTCAATTTACTAAAACATTTAGCAACATGGCGTTATCAGCAAGCTAAAAAAAGAGATATGCCGATTGGTTTTATTGCCAAAGACCATACTATTATGGCACTTGCTCAACATAACCCGATGAGTGTTGGTGCTATGATTGGTCTTGAAGGTGCTGATGTGCTTGATATTAGGCATAAAGGTAAAGCAATGTTTCATGTTTTAGTTGAGGCAAATAAAGTGATAGAAGAAGACTATCCTGAGAAAATCATTCGTTTAGATGAATATCCAGGTTATAAGCAAATCTTTAAAAATGTTAAAACATTTATTGCCAATACGGCAGCTTCAGCAAAGCTTTTACCTGAAAATTTAGCCTCGAAAAAACAGATTAATCAATTTCTTAGTTGGCACTTTAAATTGAATGATGCTGGAAGTTCTCCTATTGGTGTTGATACTTTAGTTGATTGGCGCTACGAGTTGTTTGGTGAGCAATTAAAAGCATTTGCCAATAAGGGGTTTAAGCCTTAAACCTACATTTAAGTAAAAATAACGATTAGTTATTATGCTTTGATGAACCTCGTGGTATATTATTTTCACTTCTTACAATTCTTAAAACATAGGTCTCCATTATGCTGTGTGCTATATACAAAAGTATTAAAAAAGAACAAACCTACCTTTTTGTACAAAAACGCGATGATTTTTCTTCAGTACCAGATGGACTGATGACAACTTTTGGTACGCCGCAACTTGTTACTTTAATTAACCTTGCTACCAAAGAAAAGTTGGCAATGGCTGATCTTGATAAAGTTAAAAGTAATTTAAGTGCTCAAGGTTATTACTTACAATTGCCCCCACCACCAGAGAATTTACTTGATCAACATAAAGAGCAAATGCAAGCATCAAATACCGCTACTGGTGCCAGTAACAGTTAATATTGATTAATATTTACTTATATTAGTAAATGCCATTAAGGAAAGATGTCTAATGACGTTATTACCCCAATTTATTAAAAGTTCATGTTTATCGCTTATTGTTAGGTCAGTGATAGTTAGCTCAATTATAACTAGTTCAGTGATGTTAAATACTGCGCTTGCAGCAGAGAAAACTGAGAATGACATTAAACCGAGTTTTTCTGAATATATTGTACAATTAAAAGAAGAAGCGATAGCTAAAGGCTTTGAAGAAGAACTTCTGGAAACGAGTTTTGCCAAAGTGAAGTTTCATCAAAGGGCGGTTAAAGCGGATCGCAGTCAACCCGAAAATGTAGAAACGCTTGATACCTATTTGCCTAAAAGAGTGCCTAAGTGGAAGGTTAAGCGTGCTCGTGAGATGTATAAAAAGCATAAAGACTTATTAATACAAGTCAGTGAAAAATATAGCGTGCAACCACGTTTTATTGTTGCACTTTGGGGACTTGAAACTAATTTTGGTAAAATTATGGGTAACTATAATGTTATTTCTGCATTGTCGACATTAGCTTATGAAGGTCGACGTGAAACTTTTTTTAAAAAACAACTTTGGGCTGCATTAACTATTTTAGAAGAAGGTCATATTAAGATTGAAAATATGAAAGGCTCTTGGGCGGGTGCCATGGGGCAAAATCAATTTATGCCAACTTCTTTTGTCGCCTATGCTGTTGATGGTGATGGTGATGGTAAAAAGGATATTTGGACAAATCAAGCCGATGTATTTTCTTCTATGGCTAATTACTTAAAACAAGAAGGTTGGAATGATGAGCTGACATGGGGTCGTTATGTTAAAATACCAGAAAATTTTGACTACTCTTTAGCTATTCCGAAAAATACCGGTAGTCGCAGTAAATGGCTTAAAGCTTGGGCTAAAACAGAAAAGAGTTTATTACAGTGGCAAGAATTAGGCATAAGACGTAGTGATGGTACAAACCTACCTAATGTTGATGTTACTGCAGCATTAGTTTTTCCTGATGACCATAATGGTCGTGCTTATTTAGCTTATGATAATTATAAGAGTTTAATGCATTGGAATTTATCTTATTATTTTGTAAGTTCTGTAGGTCACCTTTCTGATCGCATAAAGTTTCCACCAATTAAATGAAAAAGAATATTGAAGTGATGAATAAATATAGCAATAGTAAAAGCGCTGAAGCGGCTCCTTTTTGGCAAACTAAAACATTACAGGAAATGTCCCGTAGTGAATGGGAGTCGTTATGTGATGGTTGCGCTAAATGTTGCTTACATAAATTCATTGATGATGAAACAACTGACGATAATAGCGAATTAATGCCGACCGATCATATAAAAGAAGATGAGCATATGAGTTATTCTAGCATTGCTTGTTTTTTATTAAATGAAAAGTCATGTCAATGCTCTCAATATGATAAACGAACCACCTTAGTGCCAGATTGTGTACGGCTAACACAAGATAATTTAGATGACGTGTTTTTTATGCCGCCCAGTTGCACCTACCGACGTTTGAAAGAAGGTCGAGGCATGCCTTCTTGGCATCCATTGTTAAATAATGGCAAAAAAACGGCGATGCATAATGCCGGCATGTCGGTGCGCGGAAAAATAGTTAAAGATGACGATGTCAATATAGAAGATTTTGAAGATTACATTGTTCTCTGGCCATTAAATGACTTGGATTAAGCATAAACTTCAGTTGCAATCAATAACCTTCCTTATTGGTTGGTTTTTAGTTTGTGGCAGTATTATCTTCACTAATCAATCCAAAGCTGTTTCTGCAATAGAAATTATCGATGTTGGTGTATTAACTTACGGCAATACCCAAAATATTGCTTATCAAGCTGTGTTTGCTGAATTCGAGCGGCAACATCCAAAAATTAAAATACGTTTTCGTGCAATATCAGGAACAACTTACATTGACGTATTAGATAACTTGTTATCGATGCATACCGAGCTTGACGTTATCAATTGGTATGCTGGAGCGCGTTTAGAGTTTCTTGTTAATAAAGGTGTTATCAGTCCCATTGATGATACTTGGCAACAGCAAAATTTACATAACGCTTTTAGTAAAGCGAGTACGCAGTCTGTTCGTTACCATGGGCATATTTATGGTGTCCCTTTAACTTCTTATCTTTGGGGGTTTTATTATAAAAAGACATTGTTTGAGCGTTTAGGCCTTAAACCACCCACTACGTGGCATGAATTGCTAAGTGTTTTTGACATTTTAAAACAACATAAAATAGCGCCTATTGCCATGGGCACTAAATCCTCAGGACATGCCACCGCATGGTTCGATTATTTAATGCTGCGTCTTAATGGTTATCATCAGTATAAACAATTGATGGCAGGGCAATTAGCTTATACCTCTCCTGAAGTGGTTAATGTATTTAAACATTGGAAAGAGTTAATAGATAAAGATTATTTTCTAGCTCAGCACAGTTTTTTTGATGGTCAAGAGTTAATGCCGTTGCTCTATCGGGAAGTGGTTGGCGTTAACTTAATTGGTAGCTATTCATTGAATAATATTTCAGAAAAGTACCAACAAGAAATTGATTTTTTTCCTTTTCCACAAATAGTTAAACAAAATCATGAAAAAAATAAAGTCAGAGCAGAAAAAAATGAAATATCACCTATTGCCGTATTGAGTTTAGTTTCATCAAGTAAAAAAATATCTGCAGCACAAGAGTTGTTGGAATTTGTTGCTTTACCTAGATCACAAGCATTTTTAAATAGATCATTAAATACGATAGCTCCTCATCTACATAGCTTGTCTGATGATAAACATGTTAACCAAGTGGTGAGGAATACATTAAATAATGCGGAACATTTAAGCCAATTTTTTGATCGTGAAACAGACTATAAATTTGCGCGTTTTGCCAAAAAACAATTAGATAACTTTATCAAGCATAGTGATATTGAAAAAGTCACTCAGATGTTAGAAGCGCAACGCCTAACAACCTTTAAATAAATATCACTTCAAAACCAATAAAGTGTAGCTAACGCCTTAGTCAATAAATATATTCCATCATTTCTTTAACCATTTCTTCATAACAATGATCTAAATTATAAAAATATTACATCTGTGCATTTTAGATGTATGAAATTCACTCGATAAGTGGTAAAACATTAAGCTAACAACAAAAAGTAACAAAACTAATAAGAAAAATAACACGTTACAACTTTGGTTAAGATGATCAAATTCTTGTAGCGTCCTTCAATTAAAGGTGGCTTATGATCATTGGAATACCTAAAGAATCCTTATCAGGCGAAAATCGTGTTGCGGCTTCGCCGACATCTGTGAGTGCATTAATTAAACTCGGTTTTGAAATACAAGTACAAAAAGGTGCTGGTACAAAAGCGAGTTTTATGGATGATGAATTTGTTGCTGCAGGCGCTAGTATTGTTACCAAAAAAAATTGTTGGCAATCAGATATTCTTTTTAAAGTAAATGCTCCCACCCTTGATGAAGTTACACAAATAAAAGAAGCCGCTCATTTAGTCAGTTTTATTGCTCCGGCACAAAGTCCTGAATTATTAGAAGCGTTACGCGCAAAATCTATTTCGACTTTTGCCATGGAAATGGTACCACGGATGACTCGTTCACAATCCATGGATGCCTTAAGCTCAATGGCAAATATTGCAGGCTATCGAGCAGTTATTGAAGCAACCCACCTTTTTGGCCGATTTCTTACCGGTCAAATAACCGCAGCAGGTCAAATGCCTCCTGCAAAAGTAATGATTATAGGTGCTGGTGTTGCTGGTCTTGCGGCTATTGGTACAGCCAGTAGTTTAGGGGCTATTGTACGTGCATTTGATACTCGTCCTGAAGTCAAAGAGCAAATTGAAAGCATGGGCGCTGAATTTTTAGAGCTTGATTACGAAGAGCCAGAAGAGACCGGTTCAGGTGATGGTTACGCTAAAGAAATGAGTAAAGCCTTTATTGATGCTGAAATGGCGTTATTTGCTGAACAAGCCAAAGATGTTGATATTATTATTACCACGGCGATGATCCCTGGTAAACCTGCACCCAAGCTTATTACCGAAGCTATGGTACATTCTATGAAAACAGGCTCCATTATCGTTGACTTAGCGGCAGCGGGTGGTGGTAATTGTGAGTTAACTATTGCTGGTAAAGTTGCCAATATTAATGGCGTTAAAATTATTGGTTATACCGATTTAGTTTCTCGTCTGCCTAATCAGTCATCTCAACTTTATGCTAATAATTTAGTGAATTTAACTAAACTGGTTTGCCCTGAAAAAGATGGCACGATACAGATTGATTTTGATGACCAAGTTGTTCGTAACATGACCGTTGTTAAAGGTGACGAAATTACTTTTCCACCGCCGCCTATTCAGGTGAGTGCAGCACCAGTAAGACCTCCTGCTGCTAAAATTGAAATAGCTGCAAAAGTTGAAGAGCCGACCAGTAACACTAAAAAGCATATTGTTATGGGCGTGGGTATTGCTTTATTTGCTTGGGTGGCAAGTATTGCTCCTGCTGACTTCTTATCTCATTTTACTGTTTTTGTTTTAGCCTGTGTTATTGGCTACAACGTGGTCTGGAATGTCAGCCATTCTCTACATACACCTTTGATGAGTGTCACTAATGCTATCTCGGGAATTATTATTGTCGGCGCCATATTACAAATAGGTAATGACAGTATCTTAATTCAGATCTTGGCGGCAATTGCGGTATTAATAGCGACGATCAACATAGTAGGTGGTTTCATGGTCACCAAACGCATGTTAAAAATGTTTAGAAGATAAGGAGCATATGATGGAATTTTCGAATGGTTTAATTAGTGCTGCTTATATCGTTGCAGCTTTATTATTTATATTTAGTTTATCGGGTTTAAGTAAACAAGAAACGGCTGAAACGGGTAATACATATGGCATCATGGGTATGGTTATCGCCTTAGTGGCAACAATAGCTGATGAACGGGTTTCAAACGTTTTAGTAATTTTTGTAGCAATGGTTATCGGCGCGGTTATCGGTTTACGCTTAGCCAAAAAAGTTGAAATGACGGGGATGCCTGAACTGGTTGCTATATTGCACAGTTTTGTTGGTTTGGCTGCCGTATTAGTAGGTTTTAATAGTTATTTTGAAATGGATCACGGTGTCGCTTTTAATTTTACTGATACCCAACAGGTGGCGATCAATATTCACTTAGTTGAAGTATTTCTCGGTGTTTTTATTGGCGCGATAACATTTACCGGTTCAATTATTGCTTTTGGTAAACTGCGTGGTGTGATCAGTTCATCGGCGTTAATGTTACCCCATCGTCATAAACTTAATTTAGCCGCAGGTGTTTTGTCGTTTATATTGATGATTAATTTTGTACAAAGTGGTGGTTCAGATACCGCTTTATACTTAATGACCTTAATCGCTTTAGTTTTTGGTTGGCATTTGGTTGCATCTATTGGTGGCGCAGATATGCCCGTGGTTGTCTCTATGCTTAACTCTTATTCGGGCTGGGCCGCAGCCGCCGCTGGTTTTATGTTAAACAATGATCTCTTAATTGTTACTGGTGCATTAGTAGGCTCATCAGGAGCTATATTGTCTTATATAATGTGTAAAGCAATGAACCGTTCATTTATCAGTGTTATTGCTGGTGGATTTGGCACCGATGTGGTGATCGATAACGATACTGACTATGGTGACCATCTTGAAATTAATGCTGATGCCGTTGCTGATATATTACGTGGTGCCAAATCAGTAATAATTACTCCGGGTTATGGCATGGCAGTAGCGCAAGCGCAATACCCTGTTTATGAAATGACACAGGCGTTAAAAAATAGAGGCATTGATGTGCGTTTTGCTATTCATCCTGTCGCAGGGAGGCTGCCGGGTCATATGAATGTTTTATTAGCAGAAGCAAGAGTGCCTTATGATATTGTGTTTGGTATGGATGAGATTAATGATGACTTTCCACAGACAGATGTGGTCTTAGTTATTGGCGCAAATGATACTGTTAATCCAGCTGCAAATGATGATCCAAAAAGTCCAATTGCAGGTATGCCAGTACTTGAAGTTTGGAACGCTAGGGATGTGATAGTATTTAAACGTTCAATGAATACAGGTTATGCGGGTGTTCAGAACCCTTTGTTTTTTAAAGATAATACTCAAATGTTGTTTGGTGATGCGAAAGATAGCGTGGAGCAGATCTTTAAAGCACTTTAGTTACTTTAAATGATGGAATAAATGTTTAGCCAGTTGTGTTTGCAACTGGCTTTTTGTTTGCTGAGCTAAGCTGGAAAATCCGACAGGCTGAAAGAAGCCTGAATACCCTGACTAAGGGGAAGGTAATATCAATGGCAAGGGCGTTATTGACTAACGATAGGGTCTGAAGGAAGCCATAAGAAGTAGAGTACACTCAAACCGTACCTGTTTCGGCGGCATTGGTGGGTAAGCCGAGCATCTAAACTTATCTATAAATAAGTGGCATAAACTCAAGAGGAAACTCAAGGTTTATTGTCGGTGTGAGGAGGCAGATGAACCCGTAGTAGTGAGTAAGGCTAGGCCAGTGAAAGCCAGTAATGGTGTGGAGGGGAAAACCGCAGTTCGAGACCGCATAGTGCAACAAGCACGATTGAACATTCTCCAACCGACATTCGATATTGATTTTCACCCATCAAGTTATGGGTACAGACAAAGCTCAACTAAAAGAAGACACCACTTTCATGCTGTTTATTTAATTTTAATAAACAAGCTTTTGACCTGGTTTCTCCATCAGGTGCTCAAGAAGCGATAAAAAAGCCTTACGTTCGTCGTAAAATACATTACATGTTGATGAAGTAGGAATAAATGTTGCAGGCAAGCGTGGCTGTTACACTGAGCATCAGACCAAGTGTGGATTTATTTCTACCCCATAACAAAGAGGAAAAGCCGCCATGGATGATACCGATGTTTTAGCGGGTTTCCAAGGTGTATAATGTCACGACCACTGGAAACCGTATTACCAATATACCGACTGCGAGCATGCCTCATGTAACGTGAACCACCTTCGAGAACTAGATCCCCTTTACGAACAATCAAGGTGAGAATGATATTCGCATGACGAAAGTGCAAAAAAAAATATTAGGCTGTTTTCGAAGTGAGCAAGGAGAAGAAATGTTTTGTTTGATAAGCAGCTATCTATTAAGTTGCAGAAAGCAAAATGTTACAGAAAGTGAAGCACTGAATTTATTATTCAAAAGTCAGCTACCTGATATTTTCATTATTAAAACAGCTGAATAGTTACATGTTATCAACGTTTTCTCTTATAAAATTTCATTAAAAGTACAGGGAGTAGTTAGTTTGAGATTTGCTTTACTTCATTTTCTCAAATATAGACATTGATTTGATAAATTTAAAGAGTATTTTTTACTTTTAGTGACTCTACTAATTTATTCTTATACTAACAATAACACCGCGATTATTAGAAACACAACCTTCATACTTAACAATAATAAAGTGTTACCAATCAATTATCGATAATTAATTATCGATAAACGATAATAAATCATTGAATTTATAGCTTTGTTCATTATAATAACTCTCTTTGTTTTATTGCAGATAAAAGTGATAGTGAATGTTAGAACCACATGAACAACGAACATATACAGTATCTCGAATAATTTATATTAGTAAATTAACTAAAATGATGATTCTACTAGGAGGAGCAATACACACAGGATTATTCCTATTTTTTTCAGTGCTTAATGTAAATTCATCAAAGGTAAAACAAAGCTTTGGCGACAATAGTATTAACTTATCCGCTATCAGTGAAAAATGGTTAAGTTACGCAAGTTCATTAGAAAATTCTGGGCTTAACAGTTTCTGGATATTAGGTACTGTCGATTATATAGCCCAAATATTAGTGTTATTTTTCATGTTTCGTTTATTCAGTTTATATGAGAAAGGTGAAATATTTAAAGTACAAAACTGTCGTTATTTACAGCTTATAGGAGTTACCTTATTTTCATATGGTCTATCCATGATATTTTTACCTTCATTCGTTTCTTTAACTATTAACTTGTTTTTTGAATATCCAACACTTGAAGTCCATTATTTTTTTGGTAGTACAGAACTTACTCAATTAATTTGGGGATCCGTTATATTAGTTATTTCTTGGGTTATGAAAGCAGCTTGTTTAATGAGCGAAGAACAAGGATTGGTTATATAATGGCAATAATTGTAAATCTTGATGTTGTTTTAGCTCAACGAAAGATGAAACTTAAGGATTTATCAGAAAAACTAGGTATCACAATACAGAATTTGTCGGTATTAAAAACTGGTAAGGCTAAGGCTATTAGGTTTACCACATTAGATGCGTTATGCGAAGTACTTAATTGCTCTCCTGGTGATATTTTGCATTACACAGAGAAGAGTCGCGTTGAATTAGAACAAGATCGAGGTGAGTGACATGGAAAGTACGATACTAGCGATTATGATATGTGTTATATCAGTTATTATTATTAATTTCTTCCAAATAATATTCACTAAGGAT
>JABSOX010000113.1 GCA_013215655.1 Colwellia sp. | reverse complement strand
TATTTTCACTCTGAATTTGACTAGAACTGCCCAATTCCAGATCAAACTGGATAATTCTACTGGCACCTTTGCTTAAGGCACTAACTAATACCTTGTTACCATCGGGAGACCATCTTGGTTCTGACAGTTTTTCCTTATTGTTGCCCTGAAATATTAGTGCACTATTTTTTTCAATGAGGTCTCTCAGCCATAGTGAGTCAATACCGGATGTTGTTGAAATAAAAGCCAGCTGCTTATTATTTTTTGATAAACTTGGATAGTTGGTTTGTGGTAGTTCCTTGAGCATGGGCTGTGAAATCACGTCACCATCTTTATTCAGAGTTGACTGCCAAATACTAAAACTTTCTTCACTTTCAACGTAAGCAAATTGTTTTGTTACATGATCAAAATCTAAACTGATGGCATTGTTTTTTGCAATCAATTGATTAAATTTTGTCGATAGATTAATTTTCCAAATTCCAGCATCGTTGCTGTTAGTTAGCAGATAATAAAGTGAATCGCCGCTTTCATTCCAAACAACTTGACTAACTTCATTGCCTAGCTCAAGTAGCGGAGTTAATTTCCCTGATTTAATATCCAATAAGCTAATGGTCCATAAATTACTATTGGGCTGAACATAAACCAGTGCGATTGTACTAGCGTTTGGAGAAAAACGAGACCAAAGATAACCTGAAGCACTATGTTCTGGTGCCGATAAAGCCTTTATTTTGCCGCTTTTTAAATTTATCAGAGCCAACCCTTCAATTTTTTCTATATAATTGAATACCGTAATTATCAAATTCTCACCATCGGGTGACCAATCCAAAGAGTCCGTTTTTGAAAAGGGGCATTCTGATAATTCACGTGTTTGAGCATTGCTTAAATTAAAAATGTGTATATAACAGCCTTCTTTCGTTAAATGTTTGTAGGCGACTTCATTGCCATCAGGCGAAAATGTGGGAGCAACATCAAAGGTAGGGTATTTACTTTTTGTTAAGTTATTAGGCAATGTATCCAAAGTGGTTAACGTATTATCAATAAGCGAACGTAGTCTTATTTTGCTACCAGGCTGCTCGTCTGAACTAAAGGTATAAGCCAGATAGGTTCCATCTCTGCTAAATCGAAGATAGTATTCATTATCATTATTAGCTGTAATATAGGTCAAATTTGGTTCAAGATCATTTTCATTGACTAAATGGGTGGCATTACCCGCCAAAAACCAGTAACCAAACACTAACACCATTAGTGCAACCGCAGTGAATGCCAATATATTGAATATACCTTTGTTGTTCCGCGTGGCAGATATGTCAGGCTTAGCCGTTTCTTCGGGCTGAGAAACAAGTTGAGAGCCATCAAACTCCTGTTGCCAACTAACCGGTTGTATCAAGCGATAACCTTGTTTTATCATTGTTTTGATATAAATTTGTTTTTTTGCCGAGTCTCCAAAAACTTTACGCAAATCAGATATTGCACGACTTAACACCATATCTGAAGTATGAATAGTTCCCCACACAGCAAGTATAAGATGCTCTTTTGACAACGTTTCGCCTTGATGTTTTGCCAGTTCAGTTAAAACAGCTAACATTTTTGGTGTTATAGAGACTTCATCATCAGCTTTAGCAATCGAATTACGCGAAGTAGAAATGGTAAATTCGCCTACCGAAAAGCTATCTTGATCGGATGTTGTTTTATTATTCATGAGGTCTCTATTTAATGATTAGCCATTGTTTATCGTTCAGATTTACCACATTCGGTTATCAAGATTATAATTTGCATAACGTTAATGATATTTATAATTGCGGTAATTTAATAAAAGCTGTTGGATATTAATGAAAACAGTTTAATAAAGCTATCCTCTGACAAATTCAAGAACACCCTTAACTTATTATACTGAACAATACCCCGTATAAGTAGCTGTTAACAAAGCAATTTCAACTATTGCAACTCTTTCAACTAAATTATCAACTAAAAACAAAGTCACTTTCAAGACTCTTTATCGCTAAATGATTAAATTAGTCGCAATAGATTTAGGTAGCGATATAGAAAAAGTCATTGCCTGATCATAAAAAATATAAATGGCGACTTTGAGCTAATTGAGATCACCTATCGTGCACAACACTTATTTAACGAATAAAAGAGGAATTAATATTACTATGCAATTCAACAATAAACTCATTATGGGATGTTCACTTGCTTTGAGCGTTTGTTTTTCATCAGCGATCATGGCGGTTGACTATAGTCAATTTGCTGTACTTGGCACCAGTAATAATGATGGTTTAAGTATCGACGCAAGCGGCAACCTGTATGTTACAAATTCAGGTAAGTTTAACCTCCAAGGTACTGCTTTATTGGGGGATACCGTTCGAAAAATCACTCCTAGTGGCACAATATCGGTTGCGGTAACTGATCTAGCAGGTCCCTTAGGCAGTGCTTTTGATTCCGATGGAAATATGTACATTGCTAATTATAATAACGGCGTAATTACTAAAGTAACACCTTCAGGTATCGTTTCTACCTTTGCCAGTTTTGGTTTAAGTGCACCTAGTGGCATTATTATAAACTCACAAGATGAAATGTTTGTCTCTAGTTATACTGGCAATGTACTCCACAAATTAACGATGGACGGCGAAAGCGAAGTGTTAGTACAAGATAGTGGGCTAGATGGACCAACGGGTATGGCTATTGATGAAGCAGGCAACCTTTACGTGGGCAACTATGAATTTGGTAAGCTTTATAAAGTAGATGCTAACAATAACATGATCTACTTGGGTACAGTACCTGGAGGTATTGGTTATATTGCTTATCACAATGGAACGATTTATGCCACGGGGATTGCCCAAGATAAAATTTATCAGATACCAGCAGAAGGTGGACAAGCAGAAGAGTTAGAAGGCTCAAGTGTAGTTGGACTTAATTCACCCAATGGCATTATTGTTAATGACAATGGTAGCAAGATTTATGTTTCAAACTACCAAAATAACAAGATAGTATTAATTGAAAATTTTGATAATACAAACCCTATTCAGCCACAAACACAAAGTGATAATATCTCTGTTACTCAAGATTCGGTGGTATTGATCCCCTTATTGTCGAACGATATTCATTCAGGAGGAACACTTGATCCAACGACTGTTAGTATTGTTACTTCGGTACAAAATGGCAGTACCACGATTAATACTTCAACTGGTGTTGTTACTTATACACCTACCGCTGGATATATTGGTGAAGACTCTTTTGTCTATACAGTTAACAACCTTAATGGCGATATTTCAAATGAGACTAATGTCACTATCACTGTAGAAGCCACAGCAGTCGTTGTAGTTGTAACACCACCGGTCGTTAAACAAGAAGATTCATCGCCATCATCAAGCGGTGGACCATTCGGCATTTATCTGTTGATAATCATGTTAATTACGAGCAGTAAAGGATATATTTTATCTACTAAGAATTAATGTAAGTTGAGTTAAATACTCGATAGTTATTGTAAAAGTCACAGCTAAAAAGTTAGCTGTGACTTTTAACTTTTAACTTTTAACTTTTAACTAAAGACTCAATTAAAACACTAAACTTCGTCAATGATAGTTTTACTATAAGTGAGAGAACTCAATAATGGCCACTTTCAAAAAATTAATAGCCAACAGTGTTATTGTCTTATGCCTAGTACAATTTTATGGCTGCGGTTCCGGTAGCTCCAATAGCGCTAACGACTCCGATGATTCAGTCGACATTACAGTACTAACGTTAGCTGAAAAAATTGAAGTGATTGATAGTTACCTGCAAGATCTAAATGCACAAGAACGTTTTAACGGAGCCGTTTTGCTGGCAAAAGCAGGTGAACCGGCCTTGATGAAAACTTATGGTTACGCCGATACATCCAAAAATAACTTACTAACAATTGACTCTTCTTTCCGCCTAGCGTCTGTTTCAAAACAGTTTACAACAATGGCCATTATGATCTTAAAGGAACGTGGGCTATTGAATTTTTCAGACAGTATTAGTCAACACCTGCCAGAGCTAAATGACACTAATATTACTATCGAACACTTAATGCATCATACCTCGGGTATTCAAGATTACACTTATTTTCCTAAAACCTATATCACTGAGCAAGGTGCAGAATTTATGACCATGCCGGTCTTCTTTGAGATCATTAAAGACCATCCACTAAACCGAGAATTTGAACCGGGTAGTCAATGGAAATACAGCAACACAGGGTATATTTTACTAGCCGAAATAGTTGCTCGTGCATCAGGGCTGAGCTTTGCAGATTTTATTCATCTAGAAATATCTTTGCCACTAGAAATGTATGATACCGATGTATTTAACCTGTTATCTGATCGCAACGATGGTCGATTACTCAATCGTACGGTGGGTACCAAAGACAATCTATATGTGAGCATGAGCTTTCTTGATGGTATTGCCGGTGATGGTGCTATATTTTCAAGTATTGCCGATTTCTTAAAATGGGATCAGGCACTAACCAATAATGCCTTAATTACTGCCGAAACAAAGTCACAGGCTTTTACTGCTGCCGTTTTAAATGATGGCAGTAATACCGATTATGGCTATGCCTGGTTTATGAGAACGACTGGCAATAATCAATACGTTTCACATAGTGGAGGCTGGCTTTCAGCTCGTACCTATATTCGTAGAAATTTAACCACCGGTGCTGTCATGGTGATACTCGATAACTCGCAAACTGAAGATATTTCTACTATTTTTGACAAAATCACCACGACCCTTGAAGGGGAAGGATTCTAGTTGTATGTTAGGATTGTTATCTTTATTGGTTAATAAATAGAATATTGACATCCTAGTGGCTTCACACGATATCAAAGATTAGTGGAGTAGGGAGCTTTAATACTGAACGGTATTTTTATTATTTGAGAGCTGCTAGAGTTTTCCAATCAAATACGACAAGTTGACATTACTTTACCCAGCATAATTAAAAAGGAGTTTTAATGAGAAATACACGCACAAGAAGAAGAGGTTTCGATAAACGTTATCGTTCACGTTTATATTCGATTAGATTTCTGGAGGACTTAAGAGATTTTCCCGAGGCCCCCTCTATATTAAGTGAGGGCGATTCTTGGTTTGGTTATCCATTTGGTAAAGATCTTAATGATCATATTGCGGAGTTAGGCTCATTTAACATTCGCCATTTCGAGAAAGCTGGAGATGAATTAGTTGATGATATGATGGATGGCCGTCAAAGAAAATTAATCACTAAAGCGCTAAAAGAAGATCAGTTTGAGTTGATGCTATATTCCGGTGGCGGCAATGATATCGCAGCGGATAATCTAACCCATTATATTTTGCCAAATGGATCGGGTATCGGCCCTTATGGCAGAGTCAACAAGGCATCGGTTAATGCTCGAATCAAACAGCTTAAAGATGCATACATTGAACTCATTAATCTTGTTGAACACCATCAAACCCATTGTCCTATTGTGGTCCATGGTTACAGCAATATTATTCCCAGCGACGAAGGGTTTAAAATATTGGGCTTTAAAATCACTGGCCCTTGGGTCAAACCAACGATGGACAAAAAAGGTGTTCCTGATCAGCAACAAGGCGAGATCATTAACTATATTATGGATCTCTTTAATGTCGTGCTGCTTGAATTAGATAAGAAGTATGCAACGTTTCATTATATAGATCTTAGAAAAGAAAAATTATCTAAAAGTGATTGGGCTAACGAAATTCACCCAACAACCAAAGGTTTTAAAAAATTGTCTAAGCACTATGAACAGAAAATAAAGGAACTTGTGCCCAGTGCATTTTTAAAGGCTGCAAGCACATTTAGAGGATAGCTCTGCTTAAAAGTCATATGCTAGTTTGCTGCAATGGCACTTAGAACGCTATGCAGCAAGAAGATAATTACGTGCTTTGCTGAAACCATTTTGGTGGAATGTGATAGATACTTATTATTAACCAATTCCACACAGCTCAGTATGTCCGATACTGTTTAGCATTGGGCATGTGTACCAAAACCTAAGCTTTATTAACGAATTTTGCAGCGAGGGCACTTGTAACGGTAATCGGAAACAACAGATAACAAATCTCTTAAACGATCTATTTCATCAGCCATCGATAAATTTTGACCTTTCAAAACTTCTCTTTCTATTTCCATTGTTGAAAAATCTTGTATAGCTAGTCGCGCTGCTTTTGATGCAGCACCAGTGCGATATTTTAGTTTAAGCAAAGCAATATCTTGTTCAAACTGAGGATTTTCAGAGGCTATTTTGATAAGCATTTCTGGATTATGCTTTCAAATAAACTTTATTGATATATGAATCTCAATTTATGTGAGTAGTAAAAGGATAAAGGTTATAAACCTAGACTTAAACCTGCTAATGCTTGGGTTGAATCTTTAACCACTTTCTTAACGATATTCATTCTATCTTGAGCTTTTATTTCTTCAGGGTTTAGAAGTTTAATGGTTCGGTTGTTTATATCGTTAAGGATTACAAGACTCGATAATAAAGAAGGTTGTATATCAAAAAAACTTTTCCATATTGGAAGTGAAAACAAATATGAATTTGATATTACAACAATGCCATTTGAAGGAGTGTAATGTGTGCAGAAATACAATAACTCTCTAACTTCATCGGTTACTTTTTTAAATTGTTCTATTGCATTTTTATTGTCTGGGAATGCATCTGCTGTAGTGTATACGCCATATCTTGTTGCAACATTACTTATGAAAGTATTAATAATTAATTGAAGCTGTTCTTGTTTATTTTTCCTCTCCTCAAGTACTGTATTTATTTTTATATTTTCTTCACTAAGTTTTATAAAACTTGAAACATTACTTTTAAATATGTCGACTGTTGTATAAGGAATTACATGTTCATGAGAGTTATCAGGAAAAAATAGTTTATATAGTTGGCGTTTGTTTTTTATTTTAATGAGATCTGAATGAAAATTTGTATCAATGTACTTCTCGAAATCAGAAATAGATTCGTAGTAATTCTTTAATGTATTTTGTGTTAATGAGTTTGCATTTGCTTCGTTAGTAAGCCTAATTTGCTCGGCTGTTTGTTCTGAACGATGTTGTGTTGCAAGCAGTAATAATATGGATAAACCAGCAGCTATAATGCCGATTGGTAATTTAAAACTATCCATAAATAGCTGAGCATTTGTTGCTCCAAAGTTTTCAGCAATTTTTAAGTTATCAGCATCAATAATTTGGTTTGAGACATATAATGCTAAACCTAAAGTAAATATCATAACTATCCAAACGTGTAATTGTCTGAAGAATGATTTTGGTGTTTTATTTTTGTTCATTGTTCATCCTTGATATTAAGTAAAATGTAGTTCAGGTACTAGTGACACCCGAACTAAGTCCGGACATCAGGATTACTAATCTATTTTTATTAAATTAATTTTTAAGTAAATGATGCCAAAGGTTGATTCGTTAAACAAGTCTTATAAAAAAGATGATCGGGTACTTAAATTAACTTTTAAATTCTGAGCATGATTACAGGTAGCAACACTCTAGATTGCACACAGCTCACTATGTCCGATACTGTTTAGTATTGGACATAGTGTATTTGATACATTAAACTAGCGTTACTTGAATTATTAACATTGATTAAGCCTATTTAATGTCATCATCAAAACCAACACCTTTGTATCCAACCTATGTTGAACTATGTGAATTTGAATTAAACGACTATCCAAGCATCAACAATTTATTAACTTCTACAGATAATGAAACTTGGTGGTCTTCACATTGGTCTTGGGGAAAATCATTTTTAGAATATACTGGCCGTAATAAATCTGTACATACCTATGATCGATTTCGAAATGAAATTGAACGCTTTTTGCTATGGGCATATTTCGAAAAAAAATCTGCTATTGATACCTTAAGAAAATCCGACATTTTAGAATATGCTGATTTTTGTTGGCAGCCACCAATAACATGGATCAGCACATCAAATCATGATCGCTTTAGATTAGAAAATGGTTATTGGGCAGCAAATGAATTATGGCGTCCTTATAAAATTCAAGCAGCTAAAAGTCAAACCATAAAAGATGTCGATAAAAAGAAATACCGACCATCTCAACAAACCTTAACATCAACCTTTACCGCAATTATTGTCTTCTATAACTATCTAATGGGTGAAGAATATTGTTATGGCAACCCAGCACAAATTGCTAAAAAGGATTGTAGACACTTTATAACTGATACCCAAGTTAAAGAAGTTAAACGGTTAACCACATCACAATGGCAATATGTACTTGATGCCGCAGTAGAATTAGCAAATGAAGATGAAAAATATGAACGTAATCTTTTTGTTATAGCTGCCCTTAAAACGCTATTTTTACGTATATCGGAGCTTGCAGAACGAGAAAATTGGTCACCCATTATGGGCCATTTTTGGCAAGATGAAGACGATAACTGGTGGTTGAAAATCTTTGGAAAAGGTCGAAAGTTAAGGGATACCACCGTTCCTCCTGATTTTTTACCTTTTTTAGAAAGATATCGATTAACACGTGCCCTTTCAAGTTTACCTTATGGTGGTGAAAACACTGTTTTAGTTGAAAAGATACGAGGTCAAGGCGGTATGACCTCACGACATTTACGTCGATTAGTACAAGATATTTTTGATCATGCCTATCGAAAAATGAGACAACATGAAGGTGAAAATAAAGCGATAAAATTAAAAGAAGCATCCTCACATTGGTTGCGCCATACCGGTGCAAGTATGGAAATAGAACGAGGCCGTGCTTTAAAAGATCTTTCCGAGGACTTAGGTCATGCCAGCATGGCAACTACAGATACTGTTTATGTTCAAACCGAAAACAAGATGCGAGCTGAAAGTGGAAAAAGAAGGAAAGTCGATTAGTGCATCTTAAGTTACTTCTTCTTTTAATTCTTCGTAATGTTTTTTAGCTAAACTCAAAATGATTAAAGTAGTCTCCGTTAATACAATCGGCAGCAATTGATCGATTGAACTCACACCACATTGCGGTCATTCAGTAATATGCACCAGACAATGCTTCGGATTAGATTTTATATCGATTACGCCTTGCTAAGCGGCGTAAAATAGTTGGCTAAAATTAGTGAGGAACGAACGACAGCCAACTGTTAGACGTCCGTTTAAGCAACTTGTATGGTTTATTCACCAATATCTTCATTCCATAGCTCAGGACTTTTGCGGATAAACGATTTCATAATCTGACGACATTCTCGATCATTCGCAATTATTAATTCAACACCTCGTGACTGGAGATATTCTTCAGGTCCACGAAAAGTTTGATTTTCTCCAATAACCACCTTTGGAATTCTATAAAGAAGTATTGCGCCACTGCACATATCACAGGGGGACAATGTCGAGTATAAAGTTGCTCGACGATAATCAGATGCCCTGAGCCTTCCCGAGTTTTCGAAACAATCCATTTCAGCATGTAACACCGAGCTACCTTTTTGTATTCGCTGGTTATGCCCACGTCCAACTATATGCCCATCAATAACTAGAACAGAGCCAATAGGAATGCCGCCAGTGTCCATTCCTATTTTTGCTTCTTCAATTGCAGCTTTTAAAAACTTATCCATGATATGCCTTAATAAACAGATAATTATAGGTACAAAAAACAAAACGCGCTGTTAATGCTTTACATAAAAACAAGTTAACCCAGTAAATACAATGTTTTATATGCACAACTAGTGAGTGCGTCGCTTTATTTGTAGCACATATGTGGCGTTTTAGTTTGTAAATTTATTGCTTAAATAATATCACTAAAATGTCGCTAAACACCACAAAGGAGACTAAAGGTGGTAAGGCTTCGGATAAGATTTTGTATCGATAACGTTTATGTCATTTGCGTTAAACTTGCTTAGGGTAGGCAAAGCAAGTTTAACGTCAAGTATACGTGCTGGTTGGGCGCAATTCCCGAGCACTTGGGCTTCTATTTGTAACATGAAACTTCTATCCCAATGTCACTAGAAACTAATCTTCTCCGGCCGAATTACCGGAAGTACTATATGTTTGACTACAGGCAACTTTTTTAGGGTAAAAATAAAGTACACTACCGGCGGAAAACCAGAAAATGACCATCATCCATTCCTGTGGCCAAACCAATGCGGCTGGCATACCCGGGAAATATAACGAAGACATCATCAAACTGGACAATAAACCAAACCAACCCAATATTTTACCACCCGGCGCTCGATAAGGACGCTCCATATCAGGCTCATTGTATCTGAGCAGTAAAAACGAACCACAAACAAATATATAAGACACCATTAACCCCAGACTGCCAGCGTCTACAAACCAAATCAGCGCCTGGCGCCCTAAAAATGGCGATAACGTGCCAAGAACACCGATGAATAAAATCGCATTGACTGGCGTTTTATACTTTGGGTGCACTTTGGCTAAGAAACTCGGTACCATACCACTAGATGCCATGGCAAATAAGGCGCGGCTCCCTCCCAATAAAAAACCATTCCAGCTGGTCAAAATACCTGCTACACCACCAAATAAAAGGATCAAAGCGCCAGTGCGCCCCCAAGCAGCTTGCGTAGCATCAACAGTAGCTAATTCGGAAGTGCTACGGGCATCAGCGTTGAGTAACATGCCAACAGACAGCTCAATCAACAAATACCAGACAATAGCCATTACTATTGACAAAACCAGTAATTGGCCTATTTTTTTCGCCGGTAAGTCAATTTCTTCGGCAGCTTGTGGAATAATGTCAAAACCAACCATCATAAATGGCACTAATGCCATGGCAGCAAGTATTCCAGTGCCTCCACCGATAATCAGTGGGGTCATATTAATAGCCTCACCATGTGCTCCTAAACCGATAAATAACGCTAACCCTGACAGCACAATCACAGCGACAACAACGCCTTGAATTATTGCAGCAATCCTTACTCCACGAATATTGACCCAAGTAATGAGTATTGAAGCTACAGCACCAATAAGCGCTTGATCTAGATAAACACTCGCGCCATTAATCTGCCACAACTCACCATTACCTAACGTTGGAAATATATTTGTTAATACACTTGGTAATGCTACTGCCTCAAACGCAACTACAGATATGTAAGCAAAAACAATTGCCCAAGTGCAATAAAAGGAGGATGTTTTGCCCATGGCCCGTAAACTATAAGCATGCTCGCCTCCAACTTCAGGCATGGCTGCGGTAAGTTCAGCATATATCATTCCAATAACGATAATGACTGCACCAGCAATTAACGTCGCAACAATTGCACCAACGCTACCCGCTCTTTGCATTAGCTGAGATATCAATACTACCCAAGACCAACCAATCATTGCGCCAAATGAAAGAACTAAAATATCGACTTGTTTCAAGCTTTTACTTAAACCGTGTTTACTTGTGTCCAAAACTGTAACCTCCTCTTTGTTTAGAGCCTGCCAACGAAATTATCTTGATCATTGAGAGATATTCATTATCAATGAATTAGTAGATTATTCAAGAGAACATTTTATAGTTGAGTTATTTCGTCATGACATTAAGTGTTATTTTTAATGATAAAATTGAAAAACATTTGCACTCGACACTATTTCCCATAAGTTCAATAGGTTAGGATTATAATAAGATAAGGTTTTGCCAGTACTAGCTATAAGTAACAGTAATAAAGATGGTAGCGGCAGCCGGGCTTGAATCGATACGCCTTTTCTAGGGAAATTTTAAAACTATTCATAGGTCAAAATGTGAAATGCAATCATTCATTTCGTTATATTACTTTCCTTATCAGCAATATAATACGAATAGTTCATTAGAATATATAGGGCAAAAGTTATTGGCTAATGTCTCTAATACAGCACCAAAAAGTCATTGGCGGTGACCTGTTTTTCATTGATCATTGATTACGAGCTAAGGCTCCCTTTCACTACAAAGCGGTC
>JABSOX010000112.1 GCA_013215655.1 Colwellia sp. | reverse complement strand
GGAATACTCTCTTATATATCCATTTGATGATTCTATTATTGTCATTACTAACCCACTTTTTGGTACTTATTCACTTACCGATGCCTTAGCAAAACTTCTTCTAAATACTCCTTTGAATGCTATTGCAACAAAGAAACGTGTAATTGCGATATCGTCCATATTAACTAACGGTAATAATAAATTTGAGGACCTTGCTGCAGAAGCAGATTTACCTGAAGCTAGTATTACTAAAAACAAAGATAAACACACTAATAAAGAAATCGAGAGATTTGTTGTTGTTGGCTCACGAGGTGCACCACGCTCAGTGAATGACTCTCCCGTACCTATTGATTTGATTCGAGGCGAAGAACTAGCGCGTAGCGGTAAAACCGATATGCTTGAATTGTTAAAAAGCAGTGTTCCCTCATTTAACGTACATTCTAATCCAATTCAAGATGCCGCAAGTTTAGTTAAACCCGCTAGTTTACGTGGTTTATCATCAGACAGTACGCTGATTTTACTTAATGGTAAACGCCGTCATCGTGCATCGGTTATTGCATTATTAGGTGGTGGTATTAATGACGGTGCTCAAGGCCCTGATATATCAGTAATTCCAAGTTTGGCTTTAAAGCAGGTTGAAGTACTTCGTGATGGTGCTGCCGCACAATACGGCTCTGATGCCATTGCAGGTGTAATCAACTTTGTTTTAAAAGATGATGCTGACGGCGGCTCTTTAACAGCGCGTTATGGCTCTTACTATAAAGGTGACGGCGATACAGTTGAAATATCCGGTAATATCGGTATGGAGCTGACTAAAGATGGTTTTGCCAATTTAAGTTTTAAGTATAAAAACTCTGACGCGACCAGCCGTAGTATACAGCGTCCAGATGCAGCTGGGTTTATTGCGGCCGGTGTTCCTAATGTAGGTGATCCAGCTCAAATTTGGGGTTCACCAGAAATAAATGATGATTTAACTGTGTTTGCTAACTTAGGTTTAGACTTAGGTAAAGATAACGAAGCTTATATGTTTGGTAACTTCTCTGAACGCGATGTTAGAGATAGTTTCTACTATCGTAATCCACACATCCGTGGTGGTGTGTATTCAAATGATGGCGGTGCCTCAATTCTAATTGCAGATATTGCACAAGCTGAGGGAGCCAAAAGAACTTGTCAGCCGGTAACTATCACCAGTGATAATGTATTAACTCAGCAAAACTATATTGATAATGTTGCCAATAATGATAACTGTTTCAGTTTCAATGAACTGTTGCCAGGCGGTTTTACCCCTAACTTTGGCGGTAACATCGTTGATACATCTATTACTATGGGTACTCGTGGAGAGCTTCATAACGGTGTTATGTATGACGTTAGCGGCTCTGTTGGTTTTAACGAGTCTTCTTATGTGATTTATGGCACCTTAAATTCTTCATTAGGCCCTGAAACGCCACGTGACTTTAACCCAGGTAAACACCGCCAGTTAGAAAAAATGTTTAACATGGATTTCAGTCAAGAATTTCACCTTGATTCAATTGATGCATTAATGATTGCAGCTGGTTATGAATGGCATGAAGAGTCTTTTGAGGTGATTGCGGGAGAAGTAGCTTCGTTTATTGCAGGTCCATATACCGAGCAAGGCTTCGGTATCGGTTCAAATGGTTTTCCCGGTTTCAAACCTCAATCAGGAGGTGTTTTCTCTCGTCAAAACTTTGCGTTTTATGTTGATATGGAAGTAAAAATAACGGAGGATTTTTTAATCGGTACAGCGCTACGTTATGAAGATTATAGTACTTTTGGTGATGATTCTAATTACAAAATTACCGGCCAGTATAATATAACAGATGGTTTTTCATTACGTGGTTCAATCAGTACCGGCTTCCGTGCGCCAACCGTTGGACAAGCTAATTATTCTAACGTACAAACAGAACTCGATGCGGGTAAGTTAGTAGATACCGCACTATTGCCAGCAACTAACCCTATTGCTGCTCAATTAAATGCCAAAGAGTTAACTCCGGAGCAATCAGAAAGTTATACATTAGGTGCTGTTTGGAATATTAACGGTTTGTTTATTACGTTAGATTATTACAATATTGTAGTTGAAGACCGTATTTCAAAGTCACAGAGTTATATATTAGATCAAGCTGATAGAGATGCATTAAAAGCTGATGGTGTGAAAAATGTAGATTCAATTAATGGCGTAAGTTTCTTTACTAACGATTTTGATACAACGACTGAAGGTGTGGACTTAATTGCTAACTATACAACGTCTTTATTTGATGGTGAGAGCTCGTTTAGTTTAGCCTATAACTACAATGAAACTACTGTTGATGCTTACACTGAGGTAACGGGTGATTTTAAAGTATCTCGTTTAGAAAATGATTTACCGAATCACATTGCAACGTTTACGTGGTCACAAAGTTGGGATGATGTGAGCCTTTTTATTCGCGGAACTTACTATGGCGAATACCAAGGTGTTCACGTTGATTACGATGCTACAATTAATAAGGGGGAAGCAGCACTTACGTTAGATGCTGAATTTAGCTACTTTATCATCGACTCATTCACGGTGTCAGTTGGCGCACAAAACTTACTTAACCAAGAGGCTACTGAAATTAATTTTACTGCAGAAGGTGCAACTGACTGTGGTAATTGTGTTAATAACCAATGGGGTGGTAAATACTATGAGACTTCGCCGTTTGGTTTTAATGGAGGTTTCTACTATTTAAAAGCTACTTATAGCTTCTAATGCCCTATAAATTAGCATATATTTAGGACGTAAAATTCACCACTCCACTTACTACATTAGTTCAATGAAACAACCACTTCGATCACTACGACAAACTTAATCCTTAGTGAATGGTTGAAACCTTTAGTGATACCGCTGTAGATAGCACTTCTTGACAGATTAAAACATCATTGTCATCATATTATTGAAATTGGTAAGATGGTAACTGATTGAAAAATAAAACAAGGAGAGATAACTAGAAACTCAAGCCAAACAATATTCAAATAATGACTGCTAGAGTGATCACTTTTAAGTAAAAAATAACAAACAACGAGATATGTATTAAGTGTTTAGTCGCCGATTAAAACATCAAAAAATAAAATACATTCCATTTTATATGGTATTTAGCTTGTTATTGTTAAGTAATACATTGGTATGTAAAGCCGCTGAACGTTACCACTTTGACATACCTGCAATGGATGCCGCTACTGCTTTAGATAAATTGGCCGATACCTCGGGGTACTCTCTCATATACCCATTTGATGATTCTATTATTGTCATTACTAATCCACTCCTTGGTACTTATTCTCTTGTCGATGCCTTAGCGAAACTTCTTCTAAATACCCCTTTGAGTGCTATTGCAACCAAGAAACGTGTGATTGCAGTATCTTCCATTTTGAGTAATTACAATGATAATTCAGTGGACCTTGCTGTAGTAACTACTTTATCTGAGGCTAGTATTGCCGATAAGACTAAAAATAAAGTAAAAAATACTAATCAAGATATTGAGCCTGAACGTATTCACATAATCGGTTCACGTCGTATAAACCGATCACCAGGTGACGCATTGGCACCATTAGATGTTATCCATAAACGAGATTTAAGAGCACGTAGTAATAACAATATTATCGCTACTTTATCAAACGTTATTCCCTCATATAATGCAAGTCAGGAAGCTATTAGTGATGCCGGCACTTTGGTAAGGCCCGCTAATCTTAGAGGGTTACCTACTGATAGCATGTTAATATTAGTTAATGGTAAAAGGCGTCATCGTAGCGGTGTTATTTATGAATACGTATCAGGATTAAATGTAGGTGCTCACGGAGTAGATCTGGAACCCATTCCTAGTATTGCTCTTAAAAGTGTAGAGGTTTTAAGGGATGGTGCTGCTGCACAATATGGTTCTGATGCTATCGCAGGAGTAATTAATTTTCGATTAGAAAATAGTGAAAAAATCAATCGCATTGAAATGCGCACAGGTCAATACTATGCGGGAGATGGGACTACATTTGAACTATCAGGTATTTTTGGTACCAATATAAGTAACTTCGGCGCGGCCAATTTTTCATTCGAATTTTCAGAAAGTGATGCAACCTCTCGTGGTATTCAAGATCCTGCAGTTCAGTATTTGATTGATAGTGGTATAAGTAAAAGTGATATCCAAAATCCTGTTGTTACTTGGGGTGCTCCCAACATTACCAACAATGTTAAACTTTTTAACAATATAGAAATGGATATTGGAGATAGCGGCAATTATAAACAAATTTATCTGTTTGGTAACTGGGCACAGCGTGATGTAGATGGTAGTTTTTTTTATCGCAATCCCAATACACGAGCAAGTGTATATACAAATCCTAGTAACGGAACTCGTTTATTCTTTGATATGACCAATAATAATACAGGGAATTGTCCTGTGCCTACTGTGCCCGGCAGTACTGGTGATACTGAAGCCCTAGCAGCGGTTGCAGCCAACGCCAATTGTTTCTCTTTTAATGAAAGATTTCCTGGTGGTTTTACTCCAAGGTTTGGCGGTAGAGTAACTGATGCTAGCATAGCAACGGGTATACGAGGTTCTTTAGACAGAAATGAAGCTGAATTAACTTTTGATATTAGTATGGTGATCGGTAGGAATCGTATTGATTATGAATTGCACAACAGTGTAAATGCATCATTAGGTGAATATTCGCCGATAGATTTTGAGTTGGGCTCTCAAATTCAAACTGAGCGCATATTCAATATTGATTTCACTTATCCTGTAGATGTTGGTTTTGAGTCAGAGTTAAATGTTGCCTTTGGTTTCCAGAATCATTTTGAACAATATGAAATTGTCATTGGAGACAAAGCCTCTTACGAAGTGGGTTCTTTTTCGGATAACGGTGAAGCCATAGGTGCAAATGGTTTTCCTGGCTTCTCACCTGATACTGCAGGTATAAACGATCGTACATCAAATGCCATATATTTGGATATAGAAAGTGACATCACTGAATCTCTTGCCATGTCATTTGCGATAAGATATGAAGATATAGGTGAAATAGGTAATACCTTTGATAGTAAACTTTCGGCACGTTTACAACTAACCGATGATATTGCATTACGTTCAACACTAAGCTCTGGATTCCGTGCTCCTACTGTTGGGCAATCAACACTTCAACGTATATCTAACTCAAACTCAATTGTAAATGATGTAGTAGTTCAACAAATATCACAATTGGTAAGTGCTTTGAGCCCCATTGCAACGGCTCGCTCTGGTGGAGGACTTGAACCAGAAACAGCAACTACTTTTAGTTTCGGTTTATTATCGGATATAGGATCAGTTAACGTTACTTTAGATTATTTTCATATTAATGTTGAAAATCGGTTATCACTATTCGATAGTGAAATAACGGCAAATGATGCTCCATTATTAATCGCTTCAGGGGTAAATTCGAATGTAACAAATATTCAGTATTATGCCAACGACTTTAACTCAATAACTCAAGGTGTTGATTTGGTTGCAAGTTTTTCATTTAAGTTTTTGGGAGGAAATGACACTTTATCGTTAGCATTTAACTATACGGACACTGAGCTAGATGTTACTAAAGCTAAAAGTCCAATATCAAATGTTAATGTGCGTAAAGAACGTGAGGAAGGAATTCCAAAAACTCGAGCTGTATTAACATTATCTCACTTACAAGGTGATATAAGTGCGATGCTTCGTATTAATTATTACGGGAGCTTTTATAATGCGCAATTTAACGATGTATCTCTCATTGAAAAAGTTGATCCCATCATTATTACGGATCTAGAGATTTCCTATGATATTACAAATAGCTTAGTTGTTGCTTTAGGTGCCAATAATGTCTTCGATGTTTTTCCTGATGAATACAGTGAAGGCCGTACTCCTGGATTTTTGGGTGCAATATATCCCTTAAACTCCCCATCGGGTTTTAATGGTGGCTATTATTACCTTCGTATGGGGTGGGATTTTTAATTTAAATTCTTTGTTTTTGAACAAAATGCCTAGCAAGCCGAGTGTAATACCGCTGCACATAAAGAAGTAACCACTTAGAACATCATGTTTAATACCAATACCATTAAGTTTCTTCCCATTCAGCGAGATTTAAAAGGCTTAGAGGCAAGGCATTGATTGAAGAGAATGGTTACTCCCTTATCGATATCAATAACGCAGGCTGTAAGCCTTTTAAACTCGCCCTTTGGGAGTTTGTCAGCGATTCGATAACCACACAGAATTTCTTTAATATAGAATGACTATACACAAAAAAATTCTATTTATTCTCAAACCGCTGACAAGCTCTGAGTGGGAAAAAACTTAATGGAAATGGTATAACACTATTTGGGTACTAATTGTTTAGCGAGTTCGTTTAAAGACCAGCCAACTATATTTTGGTTCCCCCCACTTAAACATATACAGACTTCAACTACCGGTAATTCAGGTAAGTTAATTTTTTCAACCGTCACCAGATGTTTTGGAACTGATTTTTTAGGCATAACAGATACACCGATACCACGATCGACTAATTCTGCCAATAGCGATATATGACTTGCTTCACAAACAAGGTCGTAGCTTATTTCATTTTTATCTAAGCCATCAATAACACTACTGTGAAATTTACAACTTGGCTCAAATAACACCAAAGGCAAAGGTTGTAAATCAAAGATACTTGCATTTTTAGCAACCCAAATACCTTGATCAACATAAATTAACGCCCCTTCATTGCTGTCAGGCAATCGCGTCATAATAGCGAGATCAATCTCGTTATTGTCCATTGCTTGACGCAGTCGCCCTGAATTTTCAGTAAATATACTTAAACGTATTGTTGGATTTTTTTGACGTAAAAGTATTAATAAGGCAGGAAGTAATTTCACGCTATAATCATCAGGGCAACCAATGCGTAAATGCTGAGTATTATCCTTTGCTGTTAACTCAGTTAATGCTTGGTCATGTAAATTCAACAAGCGCCGTGCATAAGCAACTAAAGACTTACCTTGATGAGTTAGTAACAAGCCTCGTCCACTGCGTTCAAATAAACTTTGCTCTAGTTGTGACTCTAATCGTTTTATTTGCATGCTTACAGCTGATTGTGAGCGATGAATTTGATTAGCGGCTCGAGTTAAACTGCCATTATCAACAACAGCAATAAATGTTCGTAATAACTCAAAATCTAAATTTGTTTTTTTCGCCACAAGAATACCAATGAAAGTGATTTATCAATAATATTGATAGCATATATCAATATTATTTGATTGTTCTAGATAATATCTGCCAATAAGATAAATTCAATTAAAAATATCAACTTAGTTCAAAGAGGAATTATAAATGGAACTTGTCATCGGCAATAAAAATTATTCATCATGGTCATTACGACCTTGGCTATTATTAACATATTTTGAAGTGAAATTTTCAGAGATACATATAAAGTTATTTTCAGATGATATGCATGACAAAATGGAAAAGTATTGCCCTAATAAAAAAGTCCCAGTGTTAATTGATAATAAAATTTCTAGTAACTTTAAAGTTTGGGACTCACTTGCCATTTGTGAAACTATTAATGAACAATATCTTGATGGTAGAGCTTGGCCTAAAAACATAAACGAACGAGTATTAGCTAGAAGTATTTGCAGTGAAATGCATGCAGGATTTTTTGCATTGCGTAACGAATTACCAATGAATTGTCGAAGAAAACCCTCCTCGATAAAACTCACTGAAGCAGTTCAACAAGATATTTCAAGAGTTATTCAAATTTGGTTAAATTGCCTATCTTTACATAACGAATCGTTAGGAGAAGATAATAATCAGTTTTTATTTGGTGAATTCAGCATTGCCGATGCCTATTTTATGCCTGTAGTTTCACGCTTTAACAGTTATGCCATTGAAGTGCCTCAACAAGTGAATCAATATATAAACAAAATGTTGTCGTTGCCCGCTTACCAACAATGGAAAAAAGCTGCTGAGTCTGAAAAGGAGGTCATAGCAGTCGCTGAAATATAAAAATCTGGATAAAACATACCCAAATCACTTTAAGTAGCTTGGGTATGCATACTTCAAGTGTAAAGTAATAATAGTAGCTTTTATTTTACTGTGGTAAATAGGCTATTCGCCAATAACCTTCAAGCATATCAAGCATTTCGCAGAAATTAGCCCCTACTTCATCTTTAACAAAGTAACCTGCAATTTGTTTCTCAAATGCTGCAGTAATATCTTCTTCTGCTTGTGAGGTCGTTAATACAAAAACAACACTTGACCTTAATTTTTCATGATTTCTCAGTATTTCTAAAAACTCTAGGCCGTTCATTCGTGGCATTTGTAGATCAAGCAGAATAATAAAAGGAGATGGTACCTTACCTGCTTCGAGTAATTCCAACGCATCTTGACCATCATTAGCTCTAATAATAGGGTTAGCAATTCGTCTTTTTTTAAAACTTCTTTCCATGCCTTTTGCATCAACATCATCGTCTTCAATCATTAATATGGTTAGTTGTAATTCATGACCCATGATAAATATTCCTTTTTGTTATTATATAAATATTCTGATTTAAATTTACTTAACTTAATTCAACATCCGCCGTTAATTTATCCATGTCTTCATTTATTGGCTCTACAGTTATAGGCCAAATAATAATAATGCCTGTTCCTTGCTCTCCATTTGAATCAATAGCTAACGTCCCACCTTGATGTTGAACTGTTTTTTTCACTAACGCTAAGCCCATACCGCTGCCTTCTGTTTTATCCCTTGATTGCAGTGTTTGAAACATTTCCATTGCTTTATTATGTAGCTTAGGAGGAATACCTGGCCCATCATCTTGAACACGAATTCGATAGAACTTATCTGATTTAGTTAATGATATAGATATTTTTCCTGTCAATTTATGATGATGCTTCAATGCATTAGAAATTAAATTCCTCATAACTAATTCAAAAGGCACCTTTTGCAAAGCAATTTCAATATTATCTGCCTGACATGTAAATCTCTCTGTATTACCTTGTAAGTCAAAAATATCAGCAACTAAGTGAGCTAAATTAAAACACTCATCAGGGTACTCTTTTCGACCAGCACGAGAATAATCCAGTAAATCATTCAATAGCGCGATCATACGTTTACTGCGACTTTTCAGTAAAACTAAATGCTCTTTGGATTCTTCTGGTAATATTTCGTGACAATCTTCTTCTAACCAAGTCACTAATTGCGTAATACCATTTAAAGGAGATTTAAGATCATGAGATGCCACATAGGCAAACTGATCCAGTTCTACATTAGCTTGTTTAAGTTTGCTGATCTGTTGTGACAATTCTTCTTTAGCTTTCTGCAATTTTTGGCTGTTTAATTTACTACTGGTAATATCGGTTCTTATTGAAACATAACTTTCAGGTTGTCCATTTTTGGATAAAAAAGGCACTATCGTGGTATTAACCCAATATAAATGTCCGTCTTTTGAGCGATTACATATCTCTCCTTGCCAAGTACCACCACGAACAATCGTTTGATATAATTTTTTAAAGAAAGCTTTATTATGGTGACCAGAATTTAACATACGGTGATTTTTACCTAACAGCTCCTTTTCACTATAGCCACTTATTTTGCTAAATTTGTCATTGGTATATTTAATGTTTCCCCTTACATCAGTGATAGAAACAATGGCATGCTCATCTAGTGCATCTTTTTGCTGTTTTAGTGCTTTATCTTGAGCTGCTTTGATCACTAATAAATTATGAAAGCTTCTTGCCAATACACCACTCTCATCTTGTGCATGAATAGGCAAATTACTTACTTTGCCCGTATAGTTATAACAAACAAGTTCTTTGGTGATAATTTGTAGTGAATTAGACAGCCTGCGACTTATCAAAGCAGCGATAGCTAAAGCAACCAGAGCAAGACCAAAACCGATTAATAAGCTACGATTTCTAAACGTTGCAATTTTTGCCATTAATATTTTTTCATCCATTTGAATAAACAAACGCATAATACTCTCACGTTCAAATGACTTTAAAACAATGGTTCGATAATGACCTTGAACAATGCCTGTTGTTATTTGTTGCTCTTTGGTGAAGTCTTTTGAATCTAGTTGTAAAAACTTACTGCTTAATGATTTTTCTAAGCTTGGAAATAATTGCTGTAATTTTACCTTTTGACTGACCAAAGCCCCTTGTTTAAAATCAGGCGCATTTGAATAAAAAATAGTGCCATCTTCAGCTGCTATATATATATGTCTATCAATAAACTTGGACGCGCTTATTTTTTCCATCATATGAGCAAGGTTTACTTGAAAATACGAGCTTTCTTCTATTGAGTCTTGGTAAGTATCTTTAACCAGCAACTCAATAAAATCACCATGGCTTGCCAATTCATTGAGTCGTTGCTCTTTTGCTAATTTTTCAGTATCAACATTATAAATACTACTTACCAGAACAGTTATCACTATCGATAACGCAAAAGTAAAAACAGACACCAATAAAGTCTGCGGATATTTTGCCATGCCAATATCAAGTAATTCTGCTTGGTTAGCCGTAATTCCATCTCTCTGCGAAGCTAATTTAGGTATTACAAAGTTGTCAGTTTGCTGTTCCGCGCTAGGTACTTTTCCGACTTGATTGGCAGCTTTAAACAAACTAGCTAGCAGACCAAATGTTAATATGGAATAAGCTGCTATTTTTAAGAAATGAGCAATATTAAAATGATTATCAAAAAGAGCTGTGGAACCAAAGGTCATATGTAGTTGCGTAGCTATCTCAGGAATAATACTCAATAGCAGCGCTAACCTTAAGTAGGTATTTTTTTTCTGATACCAACCCCAAATAAGTGAACCAGAAAATATAAACAATGCTAATGGGATTACATCGTATGGTCGCGTAATAAATGCATTAGGAAAAGTAGTTTGTGGTAAAGCGATGCTAGTTGCGGCAAGTAAAACAGCAAAAATAGCAAAACTAATAAATGAACAAGAAATAATAATTAGCACTTTGTCTTGATAAACCACAACACTCTTATTACTAGCGCTGTTCTTTTTTTCATTAGCATTGAATGCACCTGAACTTCGCGTCAACCATAAACTTAATAAAACTCCAGCAATCACCATACATGCATTAAATATGCGAGAAAATGCCCAAGTAAAAGGAATGAAATCACTATTTGGTACACTTGCAGAAATGATACGAGTAGCCGCTAGTGTATGAAAAGCATCGGTAAAGCCTGCACATAATAATGCCAAGCCAATGATCGGTACTGAAATATCTCGAAAGCGGTAATAATGAAAAAATGAAGCAATACCGGCAATTAATGCCAATGTAACAGCACTCCATTCCATTAGCGCATGATGAAGAGCACCAGACAATGCATAAAATTGATCGTCATTGCTAATTAGTTTATTCGAATCATATTGAGTGATTAAAGGTACCGATTGAGAACCAAAATCGAAACCAAAAAAATTTAACAGAAAAGGAAAGACTGTGATAACAAGCGTTAATAAAAAAAGTTTCCTCTGGAAAGTATCATTCATATTTATAAAGTTTTTCCACGGTCATAGATGCAATCTTAGATGTTGATATTTCGGATTGTGTATTTTGTGCAGACATTAGCTTGGTACTTTGCCTGGTAATAAAGTTAGCAATACTGTCAATTTTGTCAGCAGGCATTGGTTTAGATAAGAAGTAGCCTTGCAGTTTTTGAATATGTAGTGACTGGCATAACTTCAAATGTGATAGCGACTCAAGACCTTCAGCCACAATATTTAAATCTAAATATTTCAACATAGCGACCAAACCATGAATAATTTTTTCATTATTTATGGCGTTATTCATTTTCCCTTCATCTAAACCCGGCATTAACGATTTATCAATTTTGACGGTATCTATAGGGAAATGATGTAAGTGCGATAACGAAGAAAAGCCAGTACCAAAATCATCAAGTGCAATGGTACAACCTAGTTGACTAATTTTATTTATTGTTTGCTCGGTTTGTACTGAATCATCTAACAATGCGGTTTCAGTTATTTCGAACTCGATACTACTTGCCGTTAATTTATTAACTTCTATGTACTTTTTAATATGTGCAATTAAAAGA
>JABSOX010000111.1 GCA_013215655.1 Colwellia sp. | reverse complement strand
AATGCCGGTTTAGACATTTTTATGGTACCAACAAATGCTTGGAAACCTTTATATGAGAATACCATTACGCAAGTTAACAACGGAGAAATTGCTTTATCTCGTATTGATGATGCAGTGAGTCGTATCCTTCGTGTAAAAATTAGAGCAGGAATTTTTGATAAGCCAAGCCCTGCTAAACGAAAATTATCTGGAAAAACTGATATTATTGGTGCAAATGAACATCGAGATATTGCAAGACAAGCGGTACGAGAGTCACTTGTTTTATTAAAGAATAACAATAATATTTTACCTTTGTCGCCACATCAAAAAATTCTTATTACCGGTGATGGTGCTGATAATATTGGTAAACAATCAGGTGGTTGGACGATCACTTGGCAAGGAACAGGCAATAATAATAATGATTTTCCTGGCGGTAGTTCTATTTATGATGGACTTCGAAATAAACTGGAAAATGCCGATGGTTCATTAGAATATAGTGTTGATGGTTCTTATCAACAAAAACCAGATGTTGCTATTGTTGTTTTTGGTGAAGAGCCTTATGCAGAAGGAAATGGTGATCTCGATAACCTTGAATATCAACGTGGACATAAAAAAGATCTTGAATTACTTCGCGTCCTTAAAGCTCAAGGTATTTCAACAGTATCGATATTTCTTACTGGTCGACCGATGTGGGTTAATGCTGAGTTGAATGCATCGGATGCATTTATTGTTGCTTGGTTACCAGGCTCTGAAGGCGTAGGTATTGCAGATGTAATCATTAGCAAAGATAATGGCAAAATAGATTACGATTTTAAAGGGAAGTTATCATTTTCATGGCCTGCATCAGCAACACAAACTATGGTCAATCGTCATGACAAAAACTATCAACCATTATTTCCTTATGGTTATGGCCTTACTTATGGTGAAATCGATAATTTAGCCGGTAATTTAAATGAAGTTGTAGCGGAACAACAGTTGCTGACGGGTGATTATAAGATATTTGATCGAGCAGCTCAAAAACCATGGAATATGTATTTGCAATCAGCAGATAAGTCCTCTTTAGTTACTTCAAATGTGCAATCATTAGGAGCGATAACTTTTAAAACGCTAGATAAAGTTGTACAGGAAGATGCTAGAGCAATAACTTTTGATGGTAAAGAACTTGCCAGTATTCATTTAACGAGTAGTTTTTCAGAAGATTTACGCGCTTATAATGAAGTGAGTTCAGCTTTAACATTTAACCTATTGATTAATCAATATCCAACTAAAAGTGTGTCGTTAGCTATGTTATGTGAAGGTGAAAATAAATGTGGAGTAGAGCTAGATGTTACTCAGTTGTTTTCTTCTTTAACACTTAATCAATGGCAAAGTGTGAGTATTGATTTGGCTTGTTTCACTCATAAAGGTTTGAACACCGCTAAGTTAATCACCCCTTTTAAACTTTCCACACTGGGTGAGTTATCTCTGAGTTTTGCTGATATTTCATTAAAACCACATAGTGCCGAGCAAGCATCAATAACTTGTTCAACTAAATAAGGCTATTTCATGTATCAAGATAATGCGTTAAAAACACTTTTTATTTTATTGGCTTTATCCACATCAAGTTGTGGTACTGATGGCACTAATAAAGAGGTGAATACACCAACAGATAACACGGCTAATGTTACTGCCACCGAAACGTCTGTTGAAACGACACAAGACCCAACAGAAATTTCAGTGGTTAATGATCAATGGCAATTAATTTGGCAAGATGAATTTTCTGGTGATGAAATTGACTCCAGTAAATGGAACTTTGAGGTGAACTGTTTTGGCGGTGGGAATAATGAACAACAATGTTATACCGATCGTGTGGATAATGCTTATGTTGAGCAGGGAACCTTAAAGATTGTTGCTCAACGTGAAGATTTTACTGGCCCTGCTGTGCAAGATGATGACCCGTCATACAATCCAGCTAATACTCGTACTCAGCCATATACTTCAGCACGTTTGCGTACTAAACATGAAGGTGATTGGACATACGGACGTTTTGAAATAAGTGCAAAACTGCCTTACGGACAAGGTACATGGCCCGCCATTTGGATGTTACCAACTGATTGGGTTTATGGTGGTTGGGCAGGCTCTGGTGAGTTAGATATTATGGAAGTTGTTAATCTTAAAACGCAATCTGATGAAGATGGCGCCACAGAAGGGCAAGAAGAGTCTCGTATTATTGGTTCTCTTCACTATGGTCGCAATTGGCCAGAAAATATTTATTCGAATAATAGTTTTCATTTACCTGATGGTACGAGTCCTGCTGATGGTTTTCATGAGTATGCCATTGAGTGGCAAGAAGGTGAGATTCGTTGGTATGTTGATGATATTCACTATGCTACACAGCGAGATAGTGGTTGGTATACGCAATACCTAAATGATGATGGTGTTCTGATGAATGGAGCAGGGAGTGCCCCGTTCGATCAGGCTTTCCACCTTATCCTTAATTTTGCTGTTGGTGGTGCTTGGGCAGGTAATGTTAATGAAAAAGGCATTGATGAGAGCGTATTTCCTCAAACTATGGAAGTTGATTATGTCAGAGTATATGAATGTTCAGTATCGCCTATAACAGGTGCAGGATGTGAAACAATAGGTGAAGAAGCAACCTTAATAGAAGGTCATCAAGCACCTGAGCTTTGATTCTCTATAATTCAGCTCAAGAGATATACCCGTTCTACTTGCTGAAATCTGCACTTTCAAGTGGAGCGGGTATAGAGCAAAAAAAAATCCCTGGGCTTTTTAGTTACTTATGAGGCTTTTGCTTATCAAGGTATAAGCTAATGTTTCTAAACGTATCGACCCAATAAATATCTCTATTCTTCGCTAAATACGCTAGTAATTCTTGATGCGCAGTTTTAGATACTGAAAGGTGATCACCACCAATACCGTGAAAGGTAAAGTTTGCCATAGTACCTTTTTCCGCAGCTTTCTTTACAAAAGAAATAAGCTCTTGTCCTGTTTGATTACTTGGAGCCCAAACCGGTGTGTTTTTTATGTCTAGTTTATTGATGCTATTTGGAATATCACCGACATGAGATTTAATGCCAACAAATTTATTGTGCAAGGCGAGTACATAATTTTTGTTTTCTACAAATTGATCTGTGCAAGGCACGGTAAAAGTACGGATGTTTTCGCCATCCATTGCTTTTAAAAAGCTATTTGCCGTTTCGACTTCGTTGATGATTTCTTCAAACTTTTTAGTATCTAAATCATTGTGTTCAGGCACCCATTCGCGCCCCGGTAATGAACCGCTACAAGCATGGTTAATGGTGTGATTTCCTAACTCATGACCATTAGTTGCAATTTCTCGCCATTCACTTAGTCTGTGTTTAACTACAGGAGAGCTTAATATTAAATAGAATGATCCTTTAAAATCATATTTATCTAGTGTCGGAATCGCATTATCTAATTGGCTATTCAGGGCATCATCATAAGATAAACTTACTGCCGCTTTTGTTTCGTTTGGCCAGTTAAAGTTGTTGTTTGCAGTAACTTGAAATGAAAGAAGAAAAAAAATAGGTAATGTTATTTTCATATTATTTAAACTCAATAAAAATATTGGCGGTTAATCGACCTGTTGCTGGATTAGCGTCTATATCTTTCTTTTTATTAATAAGAATAGAATGCAGTAAATTCCCAGGATAAATAACTAAGCGGTTAGGTTTATAGGTTATTGAATGATAAAGCTGATATTGTTCCGTTGATTCAGTCACGTATTTTTTTGGAGGACATTCAATGCCTTGTAGATAATCATTTGCTGATGTTAAATATTCTTCAACACGATGATCTTCAATTCGTTCAAATTCTGTTTGCTGATGGCGAAATAGTCCAGTATTACCGTGCTCATTATCATTAAGGTAATGCAAAATAGCAAAGTGATAATGTTTACTGGTATCAAAATGGGGTAAACACTGTAAAAAATCAAGCTCTGCTTCTTGTTTAGTTATTAAAGAATAAAACGTGTCTTGGGGTACTAAATTTCGTGTTAGGGGAATACGGTATACTTTACAAATTAATTGATAAATCGCCTGTAGAACAATAATGCTATATTGCCTTGGTAATAGCGCTCTGATCCCTGGATAATATGAGGCTTTATCCGCTTTAAAATGAGCATAGTGACAAGCATCATTGATGATGTCACTGGTGTCTAAAGCAAAGTCATCAATAATAATAATAGGTGTTTGCTCAATACCAACAGTGATTATCTGTGGCTTTATTGCTGGGTTAACTTGAATGTTGCGCTCTGACATTACTTTATTCTTAAGCTCATGATTATTATTTACATCGCATTTGTCTGGCAATAGTGCTTTATAAAGTCCAGATGATCAGGCCAATTATCTACTTTACGTCGTACGCTCGATTTTATTTGATTTAAAAAATTAGCGAGTTCATCGTCAGGCATTAAATCAACAATAGGGTGATATTGCTCGGGCATAAGACCTTGTCCCATCATGACTTGTATCCAAGAGGTTTCACCAAATAATTCTTCGGCTTTTTTAAAGACTTGACCACTTTCTCTAAATAATGTCATGCGGTGTTGTAGTGTGTCAGGAATATCCATATTACGACAGTAGCGCCAAAAGGGCGTGTCTTTACGATCGGTTAAATGATAATGAAGAATAATAAAATCTTTAATGTTATCAATTTCTTCTCTGGATTGTTTATTAAATTCATTAACAACTGACTGCTTTATACCTTGTGAAGGAAACATTAACATTAAACGAACAATTGCCTTTTGAAACAAATGAATGCCTGTTGACTCTAAAGGTTCGATAAAACCTGAAGATAATCCAATGGCAATACAGTTTTTATTCCAATGTTTACGACGTGTTCCTGTTTTATATTTGATCACACGAGGTTCATTTAATAACTCACCTTGAATGTTTTCTAATAATATTTTTTTAGCTTCTTCATCACTTAAATATTTACTACAAAAGACAAAGCCATTACCGGTACGATTTTGTAAGGGAATTTGCCATTGCCAGCCAGACTCTCTAGCGATAGATCGTGTATAAGGTACAGGTTTATTAACTGTTTTTGTTTGTACCGCAATAGCACTATCACAAGGTAATAAATGACTCCAATCTTCAAAACCTGTATGTAAGGCTTCTTCAATTAATAGTCCTTTAAACCCTGTACAATCTATAAATAAATCGCCGTCAATTACTTTACCTGAGGCTAAAGTAAGTGAATCGATATAACCTGACTCATCATTGAGGTTAACCTGAGTTATTTTCCCTTCAATACGTTTAGCACCATGTTTTTCTGCTATTTTTCTTAAAAACTTAGCATAGAGGCCTGCATCAAGGTGGTAGGCATGGTTTAGATCTTGATTGGCCAATACAGCAAACTTGCCTTCTCGAGCACCTAAGTGCTCAGCCACATAATCACCAATATCAGAAACTATGCCTCTTTGTTTTCCTTTTAGCCAAAAATGTTGGAAACCGGCAGCCCAGCAGCCTTTACCTAAAAAACCAAAAGAATGAATATAGTCTTTATCGACATCTCGCCAGTTCTCGAATGAAATACCGAGTTTAAAGGTAGCATTCGTTGCTGCCATAAACTCTTGTTCGCTAATACCTAATAATCTATGAAAAATATGCAGGGTAGGGATGGTTGCTTCACCAACACCAACCGTTGGGATTTCATCTGATTCTAATAAAACAACGTCAAGGTTTTTACCCAGTAATTTTGATAAAGCTGCAGCGGTCATCCAACCTGCAGTACCTCCTCCTGCAATAACAACTCTTTTTATTGTTTTATTTTTCATCTATATTTACCTTTTCTATTTAACAACAATAGGCTAATAACAACTTTGGCCAATGTTATATTTTTAATTTGTTGAGTAACTCTGCTCGAATTCTTTTAGCGGTATTTATATCAAGAGTCTGAGATAACATGCCTTTAACCTCATCGGGTATATGGTCTAAATCACCCTCGTCATGATCAAAAATGTAATAATTAAAGATGGCTTGCCAAGCTTTTCTTTGAGATAAAGGGAGATTACGTAAACTCAAAATAGCTAATTTTAATGCGTTTTCAGGCTTGCCCATGAAAGCTTGGCCATCTCGCCACCAATGAGAAACTAGGACATTAAAGGTATTTAAGGCTTTTACATGATGCCACCACATACCAGGAATGAATAGGGCGTCGCCCGGCTCTAATTCTGCTATTTGGGCATTTTCAATTGCCTGTTTAAATTTTGGAAACTTTGTAAAATCTGGATTATCGAAATCTACTAAACTAATATCTTGTCCTCCGGGAGATAATTCCATCGGGCCAACATATAAGTTTGAAATTTGTTCAGGTGGAAATAAAGTAAATCGCCTTTTTCCTACAGCGCAACATGCGAGATTATTAGGGAAGTCGTAATGAGCAGCAATTTTACTTTGATTACCAATCCAAATATTCGTCGCGGGCTTTAAATGTTCTAAAAGCCCTTTGTTTTCTTGTTTGAAATTTGGTAACAAACTATCTACAGAGGTAGAAGCTATATATATAGTGGGTGGTTGGGGATCTTCCATGTGTGACAATAATTTATCTAAGACGATATTAAGATCCGCCTTTATGCCTTGACAGTTTAACCCTGTCATATCTTCATTATAGAAAACACGCCCTTTGATCTTTGGCTCACCATAAGCACTTATTACCGGTCTACCGTTATATAATTTACGTAAGTAATCAGCCGCATCACTTGGCGATTTTTTTCCTGCTATAACCATCGGCCAACTGTCCACTAAACCTTTTAGAATAATGGGTTGGTTAGAAGAAAAAACAAAATCAGGGATTTCCCCTGAGTTACAATTTGTTATCTCTTTTACTTTATTTTCTATTTTTTGCATTTCAATTAACATCAATAAATTTTAAAGGCCTAATAACTCATTTTTTTTATTCATTAACGTTCTAATATTTCCTTGAGATGCAATGGCCATATAAATAGCTTGCAGATAACCTGCTTTATGTAGCCTAGCTATCACCTCATCTTCAAGTTCATTAAGTTTATCTTCATTGATCGTATAAAAGCCGACCATTTGGTTTTTGGATTTATCATTTAAAGTTACATCAACCGTAACTGATTCCAATAAGTCATTTTGCACTAAACAATCAACAAATAAGTTACTATCCTGAACCCCATGATGAAGCGCTTCTAGCATTTCAGCCGCTCGATCTAAATAAGGGCTATTGCCACCATGCTCTAGAAAGAGACTTTCACCTTGCTCTGTATTTACTCTTGGGTTGTCTAAGTCTATATGTAAAACTCTTTGTTGATGTTCAACGCCTTCGTCTACGGAATTTTGTATGCCAATTAAAAAGGGTTGCCTAGTTAGTGATAAAGGAATATAACCAGCATCCCATTTACCCTCTTGTAAAAATAGATTTTCTTTATCTTGGAAGCCAAATAAAGCTGCAGCAAAAAATTTACCTGTATTTGGATCTTTATTAAAAAAGATAGGGTAGTAGGCTTGTACACTTCTAAATTCCTGAGGAAAAGTCTGTGTATACCAAACATTATCACCATAGGCTTTTGAACGTTCAGTTAAAACTTTTAGATCTTGATGGTCGATGCTATTGAGTAATACGTTATTTGCCATTGTTATTCCAAATTAGTTGTTGGTGCTGCGTGAAAGCTTCAGTTTAAGCATGTTTTTTTGTCTATATTTTTGGTAAGCCATATTTTTTTATTTTGTTTATTAAATCACGATTTGTCGGTAATACCGATAAAAGCTGTTTAGATTTAAGTGCATTTTCGTTAAATAGCTTATCTGCTGCTAATGCTTGCGAATGTTTGTTTTGACGAACGGGTTCAGTTACAAAATCCATGCCGTATAAAATGTATTGAAAACTTGCTGATGGAAACATTTCTTCAGTATGGACCGCATCGTAATTATAAGGAAATTGATATTTCCATAATGCTAGCTGTTCCCGCAAACTTTGAGGTAGTTGATTTTCTACTCTATTATCATGCCAGTACGTAGAGTCTGTTCTTTTGCTCAAAGCATAGTGTAACTTGAGAAAATCTATAATATTTTGCCAGCGGTGTAAAAATTTGACATTAAAGCGTTTCGCGACAATATCCATGGTTTGACGATTAGCAGGTAATTGTTCGCTGATCATTTTTGCAGAAAGCTCAATCAGTACTAATGCAGAAGCTTCTAAAGGCTCTATAAAACCTGCAGCCATGCCGATCGCAACACAGTTTTTATGCCAAAATTTTTCTCTATGGCCAGGATTTATTGAAAGTTTACGTATCATCGCAGACTCAGCCGCTTGTTTCCCCATTGTTGGAGCAATGTAACTTCTGAGCGTTTCTTCGGCTTTGTTATCGGTAATATGAGCACTTGAATAAGTATGTCCTACGCCGCGGCGCGATGGTAAACCTATATCCCAAATCCAACCAGCCGTTTGTGCTGTTGAGTGAGTAAATGAGGCGATAGGGCTATTTTCATTTTCGTAGGGGACATGAACCGCTAAAGCGGAGTCATTAAATAAAACATGCTTTTTACTGATAAATGGAATTTTATAATGTCGTGCTAATAAAATAGAAGCACTGCCAGTACAGTCGATAAAAAGATCGCCAACAATATCGCCGTGCTGTTTTGTGGTTATTGATGCAATATCATCCGTTGGAGATGAGTTAACTTGAGTAACGTGATCAATGATATGTTTAACATTTAGGTTTTTAGTACAGTGCTTTTGTAAAAACAAAGCAAATTTACCCGCGTCTAAATGATAACCATAATTTGCATTAAAGGCGTATTCTGCAGTAGTTATTTGTTTTGGTGCTAAACCATGAGAACCGATGTGACTTTGTTCACAAACAGCATCGGCAAAACTTATTTTATCGCGAAAAGGTTGCCAAAAAGGTGCTAGATTAAAGTTATTAAAGCTGTGAGGAAGCGTAAAAGGGTGATAATAATGTTCGTTAGTATTGGTTGTCCAATTAACAAATTTTGTACCCTGTTTAAAGCTAGCATCACATTCTGTTAAAAACTCAGTTTCAGAAATACCCATTTTTTTTAAGGTACTACGCATTGATGGCCATGTACCTTCACCAACGCCAATGGGTGCTATATCGGCTGACTCAACAAGCGTAATTTCTATACCAGAATTATCAGTTGTTGTATGTTCCGCGGCTATTATGCCAGCAGTTAGCCAACCCGCTGAGCCACCACCAACGATAATAATTTTTTTTAACGGTTTATTCATTTATTTACCGAATACTTACTGGATAAAAAGCATTTAAAAAAGAAGCTAGTGACTTATTACCTTTAAACTATAACGTATTTTAATGCTTTTTCTATACTTCATTCACTGTCGGGAGAGATAGGATTGAACTATGGTAAAAGCCAAAGATAACATCGATATTTAGATTCTTTTGGAAATACTTTTGGGTTTATAAAGTTAAAAAGACCACATAAATTTAAATAATTTAGTGGCCTTAAATTCTATTTATGGCCTAAGCAGTTATTAGAATGTGTAACGTGCACCTAAAGAGTACCGAGCACCTGTTTGTGTAAGATTTAGTACTTGTCCTTCAGAGCGACCATACTTAAGAGCGTATTCATTAGTAATATTAAGACCGTTGAAGAAAATGTTTAAACCTTCTACTTGTGGTACGTCATAACTAATTGATAAATCAACTTGGCTATAGGCATCAGTATAAGTAGGAGATGGACCTACATCGCCTTGGAATTGGTTATTAAGGAAACTATCGCGCCAGTTATAAGCAATACGTACAGACCAACCATATTTCTCATAGAAACCAATCACGTTAGCGGTATCACTAATGCCTAACTCAACAACTTGAACTTCTAAATTAGTATTATCAAATTCATGGTCAGTATCAACTTTAGTATAGTTAATAATGCCGCCAAAGCCTGTGTCACCAAATATATGTTGAACAGCAAACTCTAAACCATCAAAACCAGTTTCTTCTAACGAGTTGGTCGGCGTTGTAATATTCATCGCTAAGTCATTGTCTGTTGCGGGGTTACCAACAATGACAATGTTGCCATTTTCCATAAATACATGTTCAGGATCTGCTGCTGCGTAAGTATCGAAAATATATTGACGTTGTGCTTCACCATCAGGACCAACAGCTGCAAGAGCTGCTGCTGCATATGGACCATCTGCAGGGTTAGCGATGCCAAAATTAGAAATTATTTGTTGAGCATCAATGTCATTACTTACATCTTTTTCGAAGTAACCTAATGATACATAACTACCTTCACCATAATACCACTCAACAGATAAATCGATATTATCAGACTCTAATGGTAATAAGGCGGCACTACCGGTACTACCGGTACCACCACTAACACGGCCACCTAAATTAAGAGAGGTACCACCAATCATCGAGTTGTAATTAGGACGACCAATTGTTTTGCTATAAGCGGCACGTACAATAATGTCATCGGTAAGCTCTAAGTTAAAATTAAAGCTAGGTAGCGTATGATCATACGTTGCTTTTTGGGCGCCGAATTCAGTTTGACCAGACGAAACTAGAAATACTTCTGATGTACCTTCCCAACGAGCAGCGTTTTCTCTGCCAGCAACTGCTGAAGTTGATGTTACGTCAGTCTCTTCATAACGAACACCTACATGTACGTCAAATGGCATGTCGCCTATTTCACCCTCGTAGTTATACTGAAAATAAACCGAGGTCATTTCTTCTTTCACATATCTGTCGGTTTGTGAGGCATAATCAGAAGAAGGGCAGAATGAGTTGCCACAATCACCTAGAGCACTTGCTTGCACACTTAAGGTTTCTACAGCTCGGTCTCTAACACCGTCGAAATCAAAGGCAAAATAAGTATCTAAGATTTCATAACTTTCACCAAAAGTGCCTTCAAAATCTGAAAAGTCACCACCACTTGCATCGTCAAATTTACTAAGGATGCTTTCACGAGGGAATAAGGATTCATCAAAAGATCCGGCAATACCTTCTCCACCCCAGTTATTACGTTGTACATCAGTTCTTTGGGTGTGATTCTCAGTGGTTGTTAATGACACACCAAAATCTATGCTTCCCGCTTCTTCAAAAACGTAATTACCACGTATTTGTGTTTGCTCTACATCAGAAAAGTTTAAGTTATTGGTGAAAACACTACCGGTAACTATCATATCTGAAGCTTGAACAGCATTACCACCACCCACAGCAAGTACCGGGAAATCACCCGTAAAATCACTTGCTGAAGAAGTACGGATAAAAGCGGCCATCGCTAAATTGTTCTTTGAACCCAAGGCATTATTTGGTGTGTTTTCAGCAGAGGAGTTATGGTAATCAAGTTCTAAATTTAGGCTACTATTTACTTGCCATTCAACATTCAAACCTAATGATTTAGTTTCATCTTTAACACCATAATCACCACCACCCATGGCTAAATCAGTAGGATCTGCAAAAGCTTCAGAGTAAAGTAATGGTGTAGATATTTCTTCATCAGACCATACGTTTTGAGACTCACCAAAATTGTACCAAGCAGAAACATCGTTAAATTGAGTATCGGTTTCTTTATTGATATAGGTATAGTCTAAAGATAAGGTAACATCTTCTCTTGGAATATATTGCAGTACTAATTGAGCATTGGTTCTGGTACGTTGCACTTCTTCAAATTTATATTGAGTTGTTTGCGGTACAGAGTAAAACCGATCATCACTTGGACGATTAATTTGGGTCTCAGAATTTTTAGAAACACCACCCCAAGCCGCATTAGCACCACTCCAATCGTTATCTTGGAGACCAGAAAAAGTTCTGAAACCGGTACCAATGTTAGATTGTTGATTACCATTTTCACGTTCTGAATAACTGCCAGAAATTGAAATACCAAACTTATTATCATTAAAAGTATTCGAGTACAAACCAGATAACTCAGGAGTAACACTGCCACTCTCTGTTGAAGTATCATCTGATGCTTGAATACTTATTGTTGAATGCATACCAGGATTAGAAAGTGGCTTATGTGTAAGCACATTTATTGTTGCGCCGATACCACCCGTTGGTACCATAGCATTTGAAGTTTTATATACTTCAACACCACTAATTCCTTCTGGGGCGATATTTGAAAAATCAAATGAGCGTGAACTCTCATTTACTGGGTCGCCACTGGTCGTTGGCATTTGACGACCATTTAAAGTAACC
>JABSOX010000110.1 GCA_013215655.1 Colwellia sp. | reverse complement strand
AAGTCCCTCATTTGCTCAGCCATGAGTTCACTGTCGTATAGGTGATGTGGAAGATCAGTCAACCCTTGCGCTCTCACAGACCCACGTTCACTGTCGTATAGGTGATGTGGAAGAACGCCGAGACTTGACCGTCTCGTCAGGTTCAGTTCACTGTGGTATAGGTGATGTGGAAGAGTGACATCGGCTTTGTAAGGACTGCGCATTAGTTCATTATTGTATAGATAACTTGAAATCACTCCAATCTCAGATCAAACAACAAGTAACCAGTCATTGGATAAAATAGATCAGATAATTACTTTTCTATTTGGCATAGTTATATTTAATATTACTGCAACTAGTATTTAGTTCTAAAAAATAAATTTTCAGTTTTAATCTTCTTTGTTTAACTAACACCTACCAAATTTAAAAGGTACTTCCTAGCTAATCGTTGTTTTAAGGGGGTGGCGCTGCGCGAGGAACTGCTATTTTTGAAAAATAAAATCCTCCGAAGTTAATACTTAAAATATAGTTTTATCTATTTAGTTGTAGAGTGTAACTTTGTGACCTCATGTAACTTTATTTTATCGAGAAGAAGTCACACATAAAGCCTTGCCATATAAGGGATACAGGTGATTGTAACTTTGTGACCTCTATTTTCTATTATTATGAAATTAAAATAATATATAAATAATAATGGTAATAATACTACTGCTATATATTGGCCAAAAGAAAGGTTACAAAGTTACAATTAGCTACAGGGTAGATAAATAGAGGGGTGTAGTGTAACCTTTCTTAGTTTCGAGAAAGTTACACTAGGTTACAGGTTATCTGATACGAATTCCTTTGAACGATTCTTGACCAGCTCTTTGAGTGCCATAAACTGTACCTTGAACACACATTAAACTTCTAATCTCCGCTCTTTTTTTCATTAAAGTAAATGATTCGCTATCGTCAAACTTAGTTTTTATATAGTTAGATATGATTTTAGAAGGCGTTTTTAAAAAGGCTTTATCTTCATGGCTAATTACCTCTAAAAAATTATGCTTATATGTGTGCTTTACAACATCCTTTGCAATATCCTTTAAAGATTCTGATAACAAATCAAATTCATTCCCAATACCATTTTTTTCATGAAACTCTTTCAAGTATCTATCAGCCTGTTTTGACGCGGCGTCCTTACCTAGTAGGGTTAATTGATTGACTAAAGTATTAAACTTTTCAGCAAAGTAATACTTAACGCTCTGCAAATATTTATACTTCCCAACTTCATTAAATAAGTTGCGTTTATTCAAACTTCCAGTGTAGCGAAAATAGCTAAATCTATTGGCAAACTGATTCTCGATACCTGATTCACCAACTAAAGAATGAACATGTTCAGCCGAAGTGAATAGCTTGGCAAATATATCAACTTTTGCAGATAACTGATTCTTTGGGCTTATCGTTAGTTGGTTTTGTAACTGCTTTAGCTCTGACTTAACAGACTTAAATTCATCAATAACTAAAACAACAGCTCTTTTAAAATCAACCATAGAGCGACCAACAGGTGCTCCTTCAAACATCTTCTCAATTTCTTTTATTGATAGTTCAACAGACAAAGAATGTTCACCCATGACAGACAATAAAAAACCTTTTCCCCAATCGCTATCGGCATGTATCCACATATAAGCTAATTTGCGATCCCCTGCAAATCGACAATTAACAATCCATTCTATAAATGAATCAAACTCAGGATAATGTTCTTTGTAATCATCAATAATTTCATTGTTATATTCTTTATGGGGTAATGGTTGATGTGTAAATATTACTTTGGCTAATTCATCTTGAATTTCAATACGGCCATGTTCTGAAAACATATCTACGCTGAAAGCTAAACTTGTACGTTGATTTTCATAACGTATATGTTCAGTTATAGCTTTACTTGGAACCTTACTCATTTCATTCAGGAATTTTTGAGATTCAGTTTTGTTTAAATTATCTTTTAATGCTTCCGACTCTAGGGACTTTATATATTCATCAATATTTACTACCTGACCAAACGTTTTAGTTAGAAACACCCACCTATCATTACCTTTTGCTTCAATTAAATTGTCTTTATCATTCAACAAGTAAATGGCACTTTTTTGAGGTGAATAAAATGAACTACTAATCATCTTTTCTACTACATCTTTATCAATAGAAACGACAACATTAGCTTTTTTTTTAATTAACAGTTCTATAGATGTTGCAAGCTTATTGGTAGCTTCACTATACGAAGGTGCAATATTACGATTAGTTAGCTTGAGGTGTTCAATACGTCTTTTATTTTGTTCATCCCAGCCACCTATTGGTACTGGAACAGGAGGAAAAGGCTTGCGAGCCAAGAAACCTATTTCATTTTTTGCAGCCTTATAGCCTTGCTTGATAAAGCCGAATAACTGCTCTCGCTCCTTTTCTTCCCAAGGTGGTAAACAGTGTGGGTTTAGATACTCCCAAATCAATTCTTCTGCGACTTCAACGGGTAGGCCATAGTCATGCCCCCAAGGTGCAATATGCTTCACAATAACGTTATTACCGTTAATTCCTGAAGTAGGAATATGCTCACCATTTTTAACAATTTGGTTTAAGTGTTTAATAAATTGATTACGATTTATCTCGGTATCAAGGTAATCATTTATTCCTGTTTTGTTCGAATGATTAATGACTGGTTTATCAATTGCAGTTAGGTCTATATCAAAAGATTCAGTTAATTGTTCAATGCTGAAATATGTTCCATTATCTTCAATTATTCTTGACAAAAAAGGAGTTGATTTACGATGATAAAAGCTTGGTAATCTCATCACTCTGGGTAAATCAATGATACTTTTATCAGTATTATATTTATTCGCTAATGCTAATTGTATTAATTTAAATAAATGTAGACGAGAGTCATTTTCATTTAACATAAACCAAACATGAAATTTATTTGGACTAGTTTCAATCACCATACTTGGCTTAACTGGTAGCGATTTAATTATCCGTAAATTGTCTGCATCCGCATCATCAAAATCCATAGTAAAAGCACGTATAGCTGTTATATTCTTTGCTTTTATACCGATTCCATCGGTTTGATTGACAGTAATAAATATGTCGTAACCTGCATCATTTAAACGCCTTAACTCAACATCTAAATCTGTGATGGAACCTTTAAGGTTTTCAACTAGATTATTTGATAAGTTTATAGCGCGAAATTCACAAAAAGTATTGATGCCACCTGTAAAAGATTCGATCAAATTAGGTGCGTCATTCATATGTGAATTTAATTTTTGTAATTGCAAATTATCCATGTAATATAACCTTAAGACTGCATTTAGCGGTCGGATTCTCCAAGGAATTCAATTTTATAAAAGCCTCACTATCAGAGGCTTTTTTATTGTTTACTAGCATATTAAACACCTTCTTTAATAATTGAATGGATATCATTCATAAACTTATAATGATTATTAACCACTCTGCTTGGAGTTCCCTTAAAGCTAATTTTGTTTGTTAACTCCTCCAACATATAAGAGAGTCTTTCACACTGATCTTTTGACGGAACTACGCCATGACTTACGTTAGTTATCGTTTGTGTATCACCAGATCCCCATACGGGTAAGGCAATACTATCTTTTATTTTTAAGTATTTATCTTTCATGATTTGTGTCCATAGGAAGAATTAGGCTACATACGTAGCCTTTCTGATGAGTTAGATTTCTTGTGCAACCTTTAGTATTGATTGGCCTTTAGATGCCCGATCGATTAAAAAGGCAAGTACTTGAAGCTCTTGTCGCCTCTTTGATTCCATCTTGCTTAACATCTCAGATATCAAATACTCGTCTGATAACATGTACTCAGCAATTTTCTTACTTTCCTTTATTCTCTCTTGCTCTTGAGCTTCAGCCAACTTATATTGGTTTTCTCCTGTCCTAGATGCAATCAAGAATGGCAGCCCGCCATTCGCGGCCGAGATCGCAAAATTTACCGTGTCATAATCAACCGCATACTTTATATATAAAATCTCATTAGGCTTTTTGATTGCCGCCATGGCTAAGTCAGCTCGTTCTTTATTTACACCGTTAAACACATAGTCCAACTGCAATTGCTCAGCTTTACCTTCAATTCTGGTAAGTGATTTATAAGTAGCTGTTTGAGCATAAAGGTCGAAATCTTGTTTTGATAATAAGTTTGTAGTTGTCATAATATTTACCTTAATGTGTGATATTCAAATTAGCTAACAATTCATTAGCAGATTCAGAACGTTGAGTTTCAAGACTTAAAACTAATGATTTGACTTGTTCATCTGAATAACCTGCAACGCGGGCAGCTTTGATCGCTTCAACTTCCGATTCGACATAACGAACAGTATTTTTGGCAAGCCTTATACCGCCACATTGGAGTTTCTCTTTTACAAAACGGAACCAAGTAGATTCCGCTCGTATACCTGCAGTAAATTGAGCTTCGGTACGAGTTATTAAATTTATAGACATAGGTTTATCCTCAATAATATTAGTTAGTATCAAGGGCGTTTACGGGCAATAAGTAGTCCCAGACACACTTGATTGTCTTACTTTATGTGGTTGAGGGAATAATGACTATAAAGGCTAATCGTAATCAGGGGGTGATTACGGTCAATAAGTAATTTATATTAAATGGGAGGCTAAAAATCCTTTATAATTTTCTTTTTTGTAAAAAGATTTCCATTTTTCTATTGTACTAGGACTTTTAGAGTTTGAGTTTATTATATCTGTTATCTCATCATAACGAGCGAAGTTCTTCGATTTATACTTAGTCATGTCTGCTAGAATTTTATGAAGGTTTACATCAGGTAAGTTATTCTGGTATGACTTTTCTACTAATGCACAAAAACTACAATCTTTATCTTTCTCTAACTGTATATAATTTAAAATCGAGGGGATAGCTAACAGCAAATTAATAGATTCAATTGCATATGTATTTATGTAGTCTTCGTTTTTAATGCACTCCATTAATATATTGCAAATAGGTAAAAATTCATCGTCTCCTTTTTTTACTGTTGCTGATTTTCCACCACCACGACTACCATTTATCATATTCTTTTTTCTTTCTTCTTGGTTGAAGTATGAGCTTCTAGACCCTGATGTTAATGATTCAACTAATAGGTCTTGATTAACTTGTTTTAGTCTCGCATTAGTTAGAATAAGAGCCCTATCAAAAGTTTTGAGCAATTCGTAAATATCAGAAGGAATATCTGATTTATCTCTCGTCTTAAAATCGATGCATAAATCAATTAGTTTTGAGTGCATTTCTTTAAGTTCATTCGAGATTCCAAGATCAACAATTCTTTTCTTCGGTATCGGCTGAATCTCCCCATTTTTAATAATACTTATCATAATGCTGTTCCATTATTTGTTGCCGTTGCAATGCTTGTAACGCCTTTACTCGCGTTATCAATATGGTTACTCCACCATTGCATTAACTCTCTACGTGAATCTAAGTAATTGGCTCTGTTGTAAGCTGCTCTTACTTCATTTTTATCTGAATGTGCTAGTGCTGCTTCAATTACATCATGATCAAATCTATTTTCGTTCAAAATGGTTGAAGCAAGTGATCTCATACCATGTGCTACCATTACATCTTTATAGCCCATTCTTTTAATTGCCATGTTTGCCGTTTGCGAATTTGTATGATTTTTTGGATCTCTATCTGCTGGGAAAACATGCTGACGATTCCTACTAATAACTTTAACCACTTGAAGTAGGGCTATTGCTTGATTAGATAACGGTACTAAATGTTCTTTTTTCTTTTTCATACGTTCTGCTGGAATTGTCCATATACGACTTTCTTCATCAATCTCTGACCATTTGGCTCCCGCTGCTTCACTAGGTCGAACCATCGTATGTAATTGGTACTCAATCAAGCATCTAGTTACACGCTTAATACTGGCTACGTTTAACGCTTGTAGAAACTCAGGTAATTGTGAAGGGTGAATAGTAGGAAGATGGTTTTTAGTAGGCTTTAGAAACGCAGATTTGATACCTGACAAAGTGTTGTGGTGAATAACTCCGGTATTAACAGCATACACCATTATTTCATTCATTCTTTGGCATATACGCTTTACCGTTTCAAGACTACCTTTTGCTGCTAATGGTTCTAATTGCTCAATAACGATAGGTGCAGTTATTTCTGATATTGCCAAGTCACCTAAATTACTAAAAACGTAGGTAGTTAAACTGTTCCAAATGTTCACAGCATAATTCTCTGTAATTTGTGGTTTTTTAATTTCGAACCATTTAGCTGATATTTTTTCTAGTGTGTTATTTGTTTTTATTGAAATAGCTTCTGCTTTTTCTTCTCTATCTTTTTTAGGATCTATATCATTTGCTAGCAGCTCTCTTACTTGAGTTCTTTTTAATCGGGCGTTAGCTAATGACAAATCTGGATATTTGCCAAAACTTATACTTTGGTTTTTTTTAGAAGTAGGGTGTTTGTATAGATATATCCACAGTTTTGAGCCGTTCGGTTTTACTCTAAGGTATAGACCGTTGCCGTCAGCATTAGAATATTCTTTGTCTTTAGGCTTATATGCCTTGATAGATTTGTCTGTTAAAGGGGTAACTAGTTTTGGCATTTTAACTACACTTTTTTAACTACACTATGGGTGATGTAGTTAGGAGTGTAGCCATAACAGTGAGATAAGTCGATAGTGGGTGAGAGCGGCAGATAGCAAAAAAGCCCGTTTTACGGGGCTTTAATGGTTTTGTCAGAGCTGGTGAAAGCCTCTGATATACTTATGTGGTGGAGCGGGCGGGAATCGAACCCGCGTCCGAAAAACCTACATCCTCGGTACTACATGCTTAGTCGATTTTTTATTTAACCAATTGGACGCCAATCGACAGGCTTCGTCATGGTGAGCTCAATACTATTTCGCGGTTCAGCCTTAAGCGTGCTTCCCTCGCTATCCTATTTGGGGTGACCATCAATCCTCTAAACAACAGGACAATTTTTGAGGTGATGGCTAGCCTAAGCGGCTAGTGCGAACGTTTCGTCGTTTGCAATTATAGTTTTGCGGCTTTTTACCAGGCCAACCGCCCCTGGGCATGCACCTTGGGTTTCGTGAATCTCGTCGAATCCTAGATCCGCCCCAAGTATTACTTTTTTCTACAATTTTATTATAGACTAAATAAGCCTATAAAGCGCATTGTACAACGCTTAACTTAAATTGACAACGTGGTATTTTTTAACCACTTTCTGGCAAATTAACGATCTAAATTTTTATTTTTCATTAAACGGCCTTTATCAACAGCCCATTCTCTGTCTTTAATATCGGAACGTTTATCGTGATCTTTTTTACCTTTACCTAAATAGAACTCTAGTTTTACCCAGCATTGCTTCCAATACATGGCGGTTGCAATGAGTGAAAAACCGTCACGTTCAACAGCACCGATAAGTTTATCTAGTTCTCTACGGTTGAGTAATAATTTTCTATCGCGGTTCGGATCACATACCACATGACTAGAGGCGGCACTAAGGGGCATTATTTCAGCACCCAATAAATAAGCTTCTCGGTCTTTTATATGTACGTAACAATCAGAAATGTTAACTTTACCACTTCTTATGCTCTTAATTTCCCAACCCTGCAAGCTCATGCCACCTTCAAACTTATCAGTAAGAGAGTAGTTATGACGTGCTTTTTTATTGCGCGCAATAGTATTACTATTTGATTTTTTAGATTTTTTCTTAGACATTACTTTTCCATCGTTAACGGCGGTCATTATACGTAGAATTGAAGCCTTTTAAATGGCTATTTTGTACTTTTATTGAATTAACTGATTATGTTTGCATGATAATGCGCTTTTTATTTAGCTTTGCTATGATACGCGCACGAGTATGAAGGAGAATAAATGCCAGTTATAAGTCGTAGTGCGTTAGTTATGCACAGTGTTGAAGAAATGTATTGTTTAATTAATGATGTTAACAATTATGCCAAGTTTTTGCCGGATTGCAGTGATAGTAAAATAATCGAGCAAGATGAGTCTTCAATGACCGCGGCTTTACTGGTGTCAAAAGGTGGCTTGAAAAAGTGGTTTACTACCGAAAACACCTTAATAGAGAACAAAGAAATTATTATGACGCTAGTTGATGGCCCTTTTAAGAAGTTATCAGGTGGCTGGTTGTTAACACCTTTATCAGAAGAGGCTTGTAAAATAGAGCTTCATTTAGACTATGAATTTTCAAGTAAAATGTTTGACTTAGCCTTTGGTCGAGTATTTAATCATTTAGCAAATAATATGGTACAAGCTTTTACCAATAGAGCAAAAGAGATCTATATAAATAATGGAAAATAATCAGACTAATGCTGAAAAAATTCAAATAGAAGTTGTTTATGGTATACCCACAAGCCAAAAAATATTGGCTTTGTCGGTAGATAATAATTCAACAATTGAAGACGCAATCAATGAATCAGGTATTAAAGCGCTTTATAATGAAATTGACTTGTCTGTTAATAAAGTAGGAGTGTGGAATAGATCGGCTAAATTAACAGATATTGTTAACGATTTAGATCGTATTGAAATTTATCGCCCACTTATTGCCGACCCTAAAGAAGTACGTAAGCGTCGCGCGGAGAAAGCGAAAGAAGAAGGCCGTGCTAATAAAATTACTGGCGGGCGTGTAAAACCGTTGTAGATATAATTTTATCGCTTAGCTAACATTAAGTTTTACATATTAAAAAAGCGACTATTAAGTCGCTTTTTTATTTTTTAACATTACTTATTGTGAATAATTCAATGGCTATAAATTACGTCTAATTAACCATAGGTGTATAAAAAGACTCTGGTAATTCAAAATCACCTGATGCTGAAATAACCAGATTATTTTCAAATTTCACGTCAAAATGTTTTTGTGCATCTAAACTTGAGCTACGACCAGACTTAAAGCGATAAACATAATTCCAAGTATCGTCATCAAAAGCATCAAGAACTACAGGACTACCCAAGATAAACTTCACTTGTTCTTTAGTCATGGCTATTTGTAATTTGTCGACATCTTTCTGTTCTAGATAGTTTCCTTGTGGAATATCTAAACGAAAAACCCAACTTGAGCATGCAGAAACTGAAAGTGCGAGAACAACCGTTAATACGCGAAACAACATGTAAAAAATTCTTCCTATAAAATGTGAGCACAGATGATACCCAAGCTAAGCTTTATATACAAAATTATTTTTATCAATATAAATAATGGCAATTAATTTACTGACGTAAATTTAACTCGCTAATAATTCTTCAGCATTTGCCAAGCTATTACTTGTTATTTTGTCACCTGCTAATAAACGTGCAATCTCTTGGATGCGTCCTTGGCTAGAAAGTTCCGTTACTGTTGTTTCTGTGCATTTCCCATCTGTTAATTTAGCGACAATGAGCTGTTGATGTCCTTTACTGGCAACTTGGGGGAGATGAGTTACACAAATAACTTGTGTATTTGTCGCGAGTGCTTGCAGTTTAGTGCCTACCATCGCTGCTGTTGGACCGCTGATGCCGACATCAACTTCATCAAAAATAAGGGTAGGGGTTACTACTTTATCGGCAAGAATTACTTGCATCGCTAAACTAATACGTGAAAGCTCTCCGCCTGAAGCCACTTTATTCATTGCTTCTAAAGGTTGTCCTGGGTTGATGCTAACTTTAAAGCTAACATCGTCGATACCATGTATTGAAATAGCATTACTCGTATCTTGTAACAGCTGCGCTGCAAATTTTCCATTGGGCATATTAAGCTCTTGCATGCTGAGGCTTATAAATTTACTTAATGTTTTGGCTGCTTTATTTCTCGATTTTGAAAGCACTTGTGCTGCTTCTAAATACGCTTGTTTAGCCAGTTCAATTTCATCGATAACACACAGCAGCCGGCTTTCATCAGAGCTGATATTATTTAGCTCTTGAGCAAGTTGAAGATGAAATTCAGCAAGATTTTCAGGTTGTATTTGATGCTTTTTTGCCAGCAGTATTGCTTGAGAATAACGATTTTCAATGGCGGCATAACTTTGTGGGTCTAAATCCAAAAGGTCGTAATAATGGCGTAATTCATCACTAGCATCTTCTATCTGAACTAATGATTCACTCAAAGTAGTTGAAATGTTAACTAGATTTTTATCAATGTTTTTTAAACTTGATAAATTGTCGCAACATCGTTTTAACGAATCGATGACGTTAAAGCTCTCATCTTCTTTTAATACTTGAATGGTATGAAGGGTTTCATTTAATAAATCTTGTGCGTTGCTGTAGCGCTTATAGTCAACTTCAAGTGTTTCAAACTCTCCTTGTTGTAACGAATATTCATCTAACTCAGTAACTTGATATTGAAGTAGTTGTTGCTGTGCTTCTCTTTGCAGTTTATTACTCTGCAATTGTGTCAGTTCGCTGCTGAGTTGCTTAAATTGGTTATGGTAATATTTGACATCGTCAAGTAAATGTTGATGCTCAGCATAGGCATCTAATATTTTTCGCTGCTGAGGTGCTTTAACAATAAGTTGATGGTCATGTTGGCCGTGAATGTTAATGAGCAGCTGTCCAACTTCTTTTAGTTGTACCAAGGGCACCTGACTGCCGTTGATATAAGCTTTTGATCTTCCTTCTGCTGAGATAACACGGCGCAAAATACATTCATGATCAATAGCTAAGTCATGTTTATTTAGCCATTGCTGTGCAGAGTTGTTTTTTTGTACATCAAAGGTAGCAGCAAGTTCTGCTTTTTTGCAGTTTGGCCTCACCACATTCGTTGTTGCTCTTTCTCCTAAACATAAACCTAAAGCATCGATGGCAATTGATTTACCCGCACCGGTTTCTCCGGTAATGGTGGTCATTCCTTGCTGCCAATCAATATCGAGGCTACGCACAATGGCAAAGTTTTGAATGTTAAGGTTTAAAAGCATAGTTAGATACCTAAATAAATGTACTGTATAAATACTTAGGTGTTAATTTATACAGTAATTAGGTTTTATGCAATAACTATTTAGGATGAAAATTCAACAATATGAATTTCAAAGAGATTTTAATAGAGCTTGTTACCCCAGCTTAATTTACTTCTTAAGACATTAAAATAATCATGGTCTAGTGGGTGAATGAGCCTTAAAGTATTTTCACTCTTTTTAATGATCACTTCATCACCGGGCATTACTGCTAAAATAACGTGGCCATCACAGCCCACTTGTAAATTTTCACAGTTTTCATTTGCCAGTATTAATTTTATCTCACTGTTACCATCTACAACAATTGGGCGGCTTGTTAGTGTATGTGGAAACATAGGGACTAATGAAAGGGCATTAAGGTTGGGTGTTAATATTGGTCCACCCGCAGACATAGAATAAGCAGTAGAGCCCGTTGGAGTAGACACAATCAAGCCATCAGAGCGTTGACTAAACATGAATGTATTATCGATATATACTTCAAATTCAATCATGTTAGCAACTTTGCCCGCATGTAATACCGCTTCATTTACTGCACTGTTTGAGCTTTTGAGTTTACCATGGCGATAAACTTCAGCTTCTATAAGAAAGCGCTGCTCTGAACGTGACTCGCCACGTAAAATAGCTTCTAACGGCGGAATAATATCATTTGGGGAGAGGTCAGTTAAAAAACCTAAGTTGCCGCGGTTTACACCGATAACGCCAATTTCATAACAAGCAAGTACACGAGCTGCGCCGAGCATATAACCATCACCACCTACCACTATTGCAAGGTCTGCTTGCTCACCAATTTCAGTTAAGGTGCTAACAGTGATATTTTTAATATCAATGGATTGTGCCACGGAAGACTCAATAACTACTTGGTAGTTATTCTTTGTTAGATACGAATGCAATAATTCTATCGTCGCCTTTGCACCTTCATGATGTGGTTTGCCGATTAATCCGACGGTTTTATATAATTGTTCCATAATTGATATTTACTGTTAACTCTTACTGTTACAGCGATTTTCGCTGGTATTAACGCACTTGTAAAGCCAGCTTTTTATAAATTGATTTAATTTTCTGCTTGAATCGTGAAAACAAGTCCCCATAATTAGCATCATTGAATTTGTGTCTACGACATAATATAAGTTTTATCTTGGAGTTATTTCATGACTAATGAGTCAACAGAAAAAAAAACAGCGGAAGAGTTAGCTGCCGAAGAAATTATTAATCAAGCTGAAGAACAAGTTGAAGTTCAGCTTGATGCTGCCGCTGATAACATCAGTGCAGAGCAAGAAAAAATTAATGAACTGGAATTAAGTTTAGCTGCGGCAAAGACAACCGTTGCTGATCAAAAAGACTCGGTGATCAGAGCGAAAGCAGAAGTTGATAATATACGCCGTCGTAGCGCACAAGATGTTGAAAAAGCACGTAAATTTGCTTTGGAAAAATTTGCAGGCGAAATGTTAGTCTCTGTTGAAAACCTAGAACGTGCTTTGCAAAACATTGATAA
>JABSOX010000109.1 GCA_013215655.1 Colwellia sp. | reverse complement strand
AAAGTGATGATTGGGATATTTAATGGTTTTATCAATTATAAACAGTTCAATATAATTTAATACAAGCCAAGTCAATTTAAAAATATTGCTACTCTCATTTGTTTTCTTACAAAAGCTGATAAGATAGCGCTCATAATACTCTCCTCACTTTAATCGTATGACTTTATTTGAAAAACTCCGCTGTTTATTAACCTTTGGTCAAGGTATTGCTCTGCCTATTTCTGAGCTATCCGCTGATGCCAAACCTTTACCCTTATTTGAACAATGGCTTAATGATGCTAAAAAATCAGGGATACTATTACCAGAATCAATGTCGGTTAGTAGTTGCTCTAAAGAGGGTCAACCTAGCTCACGTATGGTGTTATTGAAAGAGTTTGATGAAGAAGGTTTTGTCTTCTACACCAACTATGCCAGTAGGAAAAGTCACGAATTAGAAGAAAATAGCAAAGTAGCACTATTATTTCATTGGAATGTTCTGCAACTCCAAATACGTATTGAAGGCACAGTAAGTAAGGTAAGCAGTGAACAATCGGCAAACTACTTTCATAGCAGAGATAGAGGCAGTCAAATTGGCGCTTGGGCATCTAAACAGAGCCAAAAATTAACACATGACAATGAATTAAAAGAACGTGACGTTCATTTCAAAAATAAATTTGCTGACTCAAGCGAAATTCCACTACCCAAATTTTGGGGTGGTTGGCAGATAAAACCTCATTACATTGAATTTTGGCAAGGTCGAGCAAGTCGATTACACGATAGGATTTGTTTTGAAAAAGAAGATGGGCAATGGCAGAAATTTAAATTACACCCATAAGTTAAAATAAGTGCAGTAAAAACTGCACTTTATTAAGAGCTTATTTAGCTAAAACAGAGAGCTATAACGTTTCAATTTCAGCTAAAGCTTGTGAGAACTCACTGAGTTCAACTTCCACACAATCCCCTTCTACTGGCCAATTAATACCGATAACAATATTATCTTCTTTTAAGTCTTCAATCCAAAACTCAAGCCATTCAGCCAATGTTATTATTGCAGGTACATAATCTTGCCATTCATCACAACAGTGCTTTACAGCAAGACTTTCAGTCGACCATATAGGCATTACTTCAGTTTGTTCAAAATTAACAGAGTCAAGAACAACCCAGTCTTCACTCGTTTTATCTTGTAGCGCCCAAAAACTTTGCTCTGTTTTGGTTTCAGCCATAAAAGCCGATAATGTTGAATTAGTATCGCTCATTAAACTCTCAAAATTCATTAATATTGCGACCATTATACTTGATAAACAATTACTTTTAACGGTTCTTTTTAGTGCTTATTTTGACTTAAGGACAACATCTCAAAACAATCATGCGGAATATGTTTACGATAAATATCAGTGATAACATTCGAATTCTGTAATTGCTGTAAATAAAAATTAAAACGCTCAACAAAAACGCTTATTGTTGTTTTTTTACTAAAGATAAAATAAACATCATTTCGATTAATAACATAAGGATGAAAAGCAATTTTAGAGCGATAGTCTGCAGGAAACGAAGAACAGCTCACTACTTCATCAGCAATAAAGCCATCAGCTCTTTGGTTAGAAAATAATTTTAGTCGTGTTGATAATTTATCTACATGAACTAGATTATATTTTTGTTTATTTTCTTTTAATTTAGCAATTTCTCTTCCGTACCAAGCACTTTTATTAAGCACTACGAGGTTACCATCATCTAAAACTTGTTGAAGATTACTAAAGCGATCCAAATTCACATGCTCTTTATCGTACATAAGCCTGATAACTTCGATGCGATAAGGCTGTGAGTAATGAAATGATTTTTCTCTTTTCCTCGTTTTACTCGCCCCAGTGGCAACATCAATCGTTCCTTTTTCTAATTCCATTAATAAACGATTAATGGGTACTTTAACCGTGGTAAGTTTACATTCCATTTGATTAATAATATTTTTAAGAATATCAAAATCAGCACCAGTCACTTCGTCATTGCTGTTCTTTAAAATATAGGGCGGCCAATCACCTGAATAACCTAAAACTAACGTGCAAGTTTCATTTGCAGCAGCAGGAAAGGAAAACAATAATAACAAGATAATCGTTTTTAACACAAAAAGTAATTAACCGTGTAATGAAAGGATTATAATTATTATGTATGATTATTTTTGACTTTGCGAATTAACAAATAGATCTCGATGAAATTAGCCTGTAGCAAAAATCTAAAAAGTGAGAGTACCTCCTGTACATAAAACGGGAAGCAATGCTTCCCGTTTTTAATGATAATTTTGTTCTTTGATACTTGCCTAATTGATATTAACCAACCAACGCCAACAATATACCTGCAGCGACTGCTGAGCCAAGCACACCCGCTACGTTAGGTCCCATAGCATGCATTAGCAGGAAGTTATGAGGATTTGCTTCTAAACCTACTTTATTAGCAACTCGTGCTGCCATAGGTACAGCTGAAACTCCAGCCGCACCAATTAATGGATTAACCGGTACTTTCGAGAATTTATTCATCAGCTTTGCCATGAGTACACCAGAGGCAGTACCAATTGAAAAAGCGATTGCCCCTAACCCTAAAATACCTAAGGTTTCAACATTAAGAAAAGCCTCTGCACTTAATTTAGAACCAACACCTAAACCTAAAAATATCGTTGTAATATTGATCAATTCATTTTGTGCCGTTGAGCTTAAACGGTCAACTACACCACACTCTCGCATTAAATTACCTAAACAAAACATGCCAACAAGAGGTGTCGCTGCAGGTAAAAAGAAAATTGTCATTAGTAATACAGCGAGTGGGAAAACAACTTTTTCAACTTTAGTGACATGACGCAATTGCGCCATTTCAATTTTACGCTCATCTTCCGTAGTTAATGCACGCATAATGGGTGGCTGAATAATAGGTACTAATGCCATATAAGAATAGGCAGCAACAGCAATAGCGCCAAGTAGCTCAGGAGCAAGTTTAGTTGCTAAAAAGATAGCGGTAGGTCCATCAGCACCACCGATAATGGCAATAGCAGAGGCATCTTTTAAGGTAAACTCAATACCCGGCACCGCATTTAAGGCAATAGCGCCAAACAAAGTTGCAAAAATACCCGCTTGGGCGGCAGCCCCTAAAAACAACGTTTTAGGATTGGCAATCAATGCACCAAAGTCTGTCATCGCCCCCACGCCCATAAAGATAATCAATGGGAATATGCCAGTTTCAATGCCACCATGATAAATATAATAAAGAAAGCCACCAGCCTCTGAAAAACCAGCTCCGGGTATATTGGTTAAAATGGCACCAAAACCCATAGGTAACAATAACAAAGGTTCAAAATTTCGGGCAATGGCTAAATACAGTAGTACACAGCCAACAATCATCATGATCACTTGACCAGACTCAAAATTAGCTAGGCCTGTCGATAACCATAATTTATTTAAAGATTCCATGATGGCCTATCCTAAACTTAATAATGCTTGACCAACGGTGACAGAGTCACCTTCTTTGATATGAAGAGCAGTAATTTCACCAGCATTAACCGCACGAATTTCAGTTTCCATTTTCATCGCTTCCATAATGATCACCACTTCACCCGCTTCAACAACGTCACCTTCATCAACAAGTACTTTAAAAATATTACCGGCTAATGGTGCATTAAGTGCTTCAGACGCAGAAACTGATGCAGATTGTTTTAATGCTTCGTCACCTACAGCCTGACTCATTTGGCTAATGTCGCCACCTGGAGCTACCACTACGTCATAAACTTTACCATCAACACTTACCGCGTAACTTTCTGGTGCTGTTGCTGCTTTTACACTTCCCTTTGTTTCGATAACGTCGTCTGCACTTGGGACCGGCTCAAAAGCATCGGGATTATTTCTGTTTTCCAAAAACTTCAAACCAACTTGTGGAAACAATGCATACGTTAATACATCATCGATCATATCGTCAGCAAGTGAGATATTTTTTTCATTGGCAATATTTTTTAATTCAACGGTTAATCTATCAACTTCTGGATCAATAAGATCAGCAGGACGACAAGTAATAGCTTCTGCGCCGTCAAGAACACGGGCCTGTAATTCAGCATTTACTTTGTCAGCTGTTGCTCCGTACTCACCTTTTAATATGCCAGCGGTTTCTTTAGTAATGGATTTATAACGCTCACCCGTTAAAATATTTAGAACGGCTTGCGTACCAACAATTTGTGAAGTAGGTGTCACTAGCGGTATATAACCTAAGTCTTTTCTAACCTTTGGTATTTCAGTTAAGACTTCATCAAATTTATCTGACGCGCCTTGCTCTTTTAACTGCATTTCCATATTAGTTAACATACCACCAGGAACTTGCGCTAATAAAATACGGGCATCAATGCCTTTTAAACTACCTTCAAATTTAGCATATTTTTTTCTAACATCGCGAAAATAGGCGGCTACTTCGGCTAGTTTGACCATGTCTAAACCAGTATCACGCTGCGTACCTTCCACCATAGCAACAACTGTTTCTGTCGGTGAATGACCGTAAGTCATACTCATTGACGAAATAGCCGTATCTATAACATCAATATCAGCATCAATAGCTTTCATATGTGTAGCAATACTGAGCCCCGTTGTTGCATGACAATGTAAAGCTATGGGTAATGACACGGTCTCTTTTAATCGACCAATCAATTCAGCAGCATCATAAGGTTTTAACAAACCTGACATGTCTTTAATACAGAGTGAATGTGCCCCCATATCTTCGATTTTCTTGGCCATCGTTAGCCAACCTTCTAACGTATGCACGGGACTTTCCGTATAACTTAAAGTACCTTGTGCATGCGCGCCTACTTTTACTGCTGCTTTGATCGAGGTTTGTAAATTACGGACATCATTCATCGCATCAAAAATACGGAAAACATCAATACCGTTAACATGCGCACGTTCAACAAATTTTTCTACAACATCATCAGCATAATGGCGGTAACCTAAAATATTTTGGCCGCGAAATAGCATTTGCTGTTTAGTATTTGGCATGGCTTTTTTAAGCGCTCGTAAACGCTCCCATGGATCTTCACCTAAGTAACGAATGCAAGAATCAAACGTAGCGCCACCCCATGATTCAATTGACCAAAAACCAATTTCGTCAAGTTTAGGTGCTATGGGCAACATATCCTCAAGACGTAAACGAGTGGCTAATAATGATTGATGGCCATCTCTTAAGACAACTTCAGTAATACCTAGTGACTTAGTCATGAGTTTGTTCCTATTTCGAATTATTATGTTTTTTGCGATATTGCGTCACAGCAGAAGTTATTGCCGCAACAACATTGGGTGAAATACCCTCAATGTTTTTTCCTTTTTTCTGGTTAACACGAGCACGTTTGGTTTGTATAACGGTATCAGGATATTTAATCGCTAATTTAGTTAATACCACGTTAATAAAAATAACTAGCAGCCCCAAAAAAACAAATACAAAGATCATTCCGGTCAGCATTAAAGTGCCCGCTTCTAAAAATAAGTGATTTAAATGAGCCATTTTTACATCTCGCTTTAACAAAGAGGAATTAGAATAATCACTCCAATAACCAAAAAGCAAATTTATTTTGGCAATTTCATAAAAATATTTTGAAGTCAACAGGGTTTAGAGTAAATATTCAATATATTTTGCACAATAACCACCTAAATTGCATACTTATAATATTGTATACAATATTGATTCTATGAATAATGGCAATCAGACCAGTAAATAATGCAAAGATATACAATATACAGATCAAAGCTATCATTCATATTTATGTATATAAAAGCTATTTTATGCAATCACGATTATTCTATTTTGCTTTGATTTTTGTTAGAAGTGCAGTTGCTTGTTTACATATTAGCCCATAAATAGAAAGTTGAGGATTAGCACCAATTGATGTCGGGAACACAGAACCATCAAATACCCATAAATTATCTAAATAATGATATTTACATTCACTATCAACTAAACAAAGATCTTTGTTTTCTCCCATTGCTAAGCCGCCCATTACGTGAGCACTACCAATTAAGACGCTACTTGATTGATATAAGGTATGTTCAAGTCCTTGCTCAAACTCAGCATAACTATCAAACCACTTAGCATCACTATGAGCAGGACGTACTCGTTTTGCTCCTGCTGAAAACTGAATTTTTGCCATGGTTAGATGTGAATGTTTGATACCCGTCCAGAGGTAGTCGTTTATCGGATAATCAACAACTGGACTGCCATCATCCGATAATTCGATATTTGCCCCTTCACTTTCATCATGAAAACCATCACGCATTAATGCGATCATCGCGTTAGTATTTGCTAGCTTGGCAAGATCATCAACCTGTTGTTTACCATGTCCGATTAATGATGCTGAAGCCATGCCTGGATGTAATGGCGGCACTTCAAGTTTGTAACCTAATGCACCTTGTACACCGTTTACCCATTGAAAATGATCAGAATAAACAGACTGAGGAGCGCCATAAAATGGACTGATATCTTTATCAAATTGAGCGAATGAAAATGTAGTAGGATGTAAGAAGGTTCTTTTTCCTATTCGATTTTCAGGATCTGGTGCATTAGAGCGCAGTAATAAAGCGGGGCTATTAATACCACCACAGGCCAAAATAACATATGGCGCCTTAACGATAATTTGTTTTGTTGTAAGTTTTTGTTGTTTATCAAGTACGTTACAGACAATACCTGTTACTTTTTTACTTTCGATAATTAAACGTTCTGCACGCGCAGAATAGAGTAATGTCGCGCCATGGTTAAGTGCACTAGGAATTGTTGTCACCAGCATTGATTGTTTAGCATTAGTTGGACACCCCATGCCACAATATCCTAGATTCCAACAGCCTTTTACATTTCTTGGGATAACTTTCCAATCAATGTCTAAGTTTTCACATCCGGTTCGCAATACCTCGTTATTATCATTTGGTGTCGCTTGCCAAGGAGAGATATTTAGGCGTTTCTCCATTTTTTCGAACCATGGGACCATTTCTTGTTCACTGCAACCTTTGACCTGATACTCTTTTGACCAATGCGCTAATGTTTGCGGCGGAGTACGAAAACTAGAGGTCCAATTAACAACAGTGGTCCCCCCCACACAACGACCTTGTAGGATGCTAATGCTGCCATCTTTAGTGACTCGTCCTGCACTCTCTTGGTACAAGTCAGCATAAGCTTTATTCTCATCCATTAAAAAGCTATTGCTTGATTTTAACGGTCCTTCTTCAATCATCAATACTTTTAAACCCGCTTGCGCAAAAATCTCAGCACTTGTGCCCCCACCAGCACCTGTGCCAATAATAACAACATCTGCTTCCATCGTTGTAACAGGTGAGCTATTGGCATCAAGGGTATGCCATTGTTTGTTTTGAATATAGGGGTCTTTAATACCACGAATTTCGGGAACGATTTTCATCTATAGTTGCTCGGTAATAATTGCTCAGTAATAATGACTTTAGGAGGACCTGGATAGCCAGATTGAATATAATTTTCAGGTTGAGAGTACCAAGTCATCGTAATTAATTTACACAAAGAGCTGTAACCCATTCTTTTTAATGATAATGAGCTCTTTTGCCAACCAGTTAAAAAATCATCAACTTGCTGCGGTGTCGCTTTTGACCACGCGGTAAAAGGCCCACCAGCAATAAAACGTAATGGCGCTACAGACATTAGATCAAATAATTGCAAAAGTTGTTGTTGAGAAAATTCATTAAAAGTTATCATCATTTTATCTAATGTTTTCAACAAACGTTCTGCAGCCTGTTCTCCTAAAAAACCGGGATAATTTACTTTTAAAATTGCTGGTGCAATTGCCAATAAAAATTCAGCATCTTGTTCTCGCAAAAACTGCAAACCTTTAACAGGAGAAGGCTTAGAGTAACCTATACTTAACGCATGAAAAGAACTTCCAAGCGCTAACGTTAATGAGCCAATAGCTCCTATTTTTAAGAATTCTCTTCTATTGATATTGGATGACAAATTATGTTTCCACTTTTCATAGTAAATATGTTTACCATCTGGTCGTACCTGATGGCACTTAAAAAGATAAGGGATATTGGATCAGATGTCTATGAATCAAAAAATTATTAGTATTTATTACCAATACCTAATAATTCACTAATAGTTACAAACTGATAACCTAACTCTAGATAATGGGAAATAATTTCATCGAGCGCCAAGATAGTATTACTGCGATCGCCACCAGCGTCATGCATCAAAACGATTGCTTCATGATGGGCATTATTAATGACCGCTTGTGAAATGAAGTTAACGGTATTGATCTCCGGATTCCAATCTCTTGAATCTATTGACCACAATATCGTTTTTGTTCCTCTATTAGCTAAATAACTAACCTGTTTATCCGTTATTCGACCATATGGTGGACGAAAAAATCTGGATTTATAACCAAAAACATCAAGAAATAACTGGTTGGTTCTCTCAACCTGATCCTGCCATAATTGTATGTTGTCTTGATATAGGCTTGAATCAGTGTGGTCCCATGAGTGGTTGGCAATTTCGTGACCAGCGTTAAAAACAGCTTTAGCTTGTTCTGGCATTTCCTCTATACGTTGACCCATCATAAAAAATGTAGCTTTTACGTGTCGGTTAGCTAAAACATCCAATGCACCTTGCGTATAAAATGACGGCCCGTCATCAAAGGTGAGCGCTATTTTTTTAGTATGGTTAAAGCCCTCTAAAAAGTAATGCTTTGGAAATAGTAATGCCTGTCGGTTAAATTCAGCAACAGGTACTTGGTCCCAAATATCAGGAACCAAGTCAGGCGTTCGTACTGACACTGAAAGTTTTTTATCTGAAGGCGAAGTCTCTTCTATGTATGAAGAAAAATTTAAGTAAGGCATGGATACCAAATTAGCGGCTGTACTACCAATATAATCACGCAGATAACGATCGATGATATCATAACCTAAGGTATAACCTGTCCAGACAGGATGTTCTCCGGCTCCATGCATCCAAACGTCGCTGTTATAGGAACCTGATTTTATTGTTACTAACGCTTGGGAAATTAATAAGGCTTTATCGTGATTATCTAATGCAACAGACCAAGGCGCTTTATCAGCCGATGTTATTTGACGAGCATAATGATCAGCCAATCCTTCCGCTACCATGGTACTGAGTAAGGTTTCATGTATGTTTCCTTGAGAATTCATTCTCATCATATGGTGGAGTTCATGAGCGAATATATAAAAAAACTGCTCTTGGTCCTTATCAACAGTTAGGTCAGTACCAATAGCGATATGCAAAGTTCTATCACTAAATACGTTGCCACCAGCAACCCAATCAGTACTTAACCAAAACTCACTGGAGTCTATAATCACACGAAAATCATCTAAATATAAATATGAACTGTTTTGTTCAATAGCATGTTTAATTAATGTTATAAATTCGTCTTTATTATTATTTAGAAGATCATTACCTTGTTCGAAGTAAATGGGAATATTATTAAACGCTTCTTGAAAAACAAACGTAGCGTTCTCATTTCCAGTTTGAAAAATAAATTCATTGTCATATTCTATTTGAGTAGGTGTTATCTCAACTTGCGTAGCAGTTACACTTGAATTTACACCGCTACTACCACAGGACATCACAAAAGATATTATTAGTAATAAACTCAGTTTATTCATTGCGTTCCTCGTATCTAACTTTATGCATCGTTTCTAACGCAAATAATTTTTTACATAAAAAAATAGCTATCAGGTAACACACCACATCTGAATTACGGGTACCATTTGAATTTTAGACTTTCATCTGTATTTCTTAGTTTCTGATGCATCCACAGACAATTTAAATGTCCAACGTAGAATTCGGACGTTTAAAATAAATTATCTTTAGAATATTTTTATCCAAAACATTACTACAAGCAAATTTATTTAACAAATGAATAACAGTCAGGTTTCGTTGTGGATAATTAAGGCTAGTCGCCTATTTTGAAATGAAAAAGAATATTTTATGAGTAGCTGTTTTGAATTGTTTAGGAGGATAAAGTCTCCATTATGAATTGACCAATACGAATATTTCAGCACAGACAATACAAATTAAATTGGCTTTAAGATTAAGAGTCACCACAGGAAAGAGCATTAAATGTTGATTACGCCAGCTTGTATATCAATAGCGTCAAATGAACGAAATATATGGTAGTTAGCTCATAATTGAACGGAAAAACTCTGCCAATTTAATCTATTACATTGGATGATTTGAACCCTTAACAAATTTATGTAGCAGCTTGCTTTAAAATGTCTTCAAATCCAATCATAAATTGATTTAGGGATGTTTTCAGTTTCTTATTGGCATAGTCATATCTCCTTAAGTTCTACCTATGATTGATATTTATTAAAGACCTATCTCTATGAATTAAATATTTCATTAATTTGTTCTTATTTATTTCCCTTGTGGTTTAAATACCTCTCTATATTGCAACCATGCTAGATTTTCTAGAGCATCTTGCTCATTTTGAAGGTCGAAATAAGGTGAATTTTTCTCTGTTTTTAAAAAACTATTCCAGGTTGTCCAAGAGCCTTTAATTCTATAAATGAGCTCTGGATGTAGTGGAAGTTTAGGATCGCTCGGATGGATTTTATTCCCATCTTTTTTCCAAGTATTTATAATGGCTTCTACGTGTTTATTGGTCATTGTATGAACTTCCTCTTGGCTATTTTTATATACTTTTTAATAAAGCGGCATACTTCTTAACTTAAATGTATGAATATCAATATAAGTCAGCATTGTAACTTCTATAAGTAATTAATAAAATATCATACTGAATTTAGTTTTTAGCTAAACGAATACAGCATTTAAGTAAACAATTTGACTAACCACACATCATCTTAGCCAGCTTAGTTCGAGTGAAACCAAGTAACTTATCTAAATTTTTGACGAAAAAAAACCAATCCGAAGATTGGTTATTTTCAGCCGAAGCTAATGTGGCGGACGCGGCAGGAGTCGAACCTGCGACCGCCTGGTTCGTAGCCAGGTACTCTATCCAGCTGAGCTACGCGTCCGCGGTAACATTTCTTTTATATCCGAGTTCTGGATAGTATTTATATTTACAGTTTTAATACTAGCTGTTCTTGCATATTTAACCACTGTTCACTTGCTAAAGAGAAAGTGGCGGACGCGGCAGGAGTCGAACCTGCGACCGCCTGGTTCGTAGCCAGGTACTCTATCCAGCTGAGCTACGCGTCCGCAATCAAGTTGTTTTTTATATCGTTACTTGCCGATAGCGAACTTAGTTCGTAGCCAGCACAGTTAAATAAACTATCCAGCTAGAGTATACATTCGCAATCAAGTTGTTTTTTATATCGTTACTTGCCGATAGCGAACTTAGTTCGTAGCCAACATAGTTATACAAACTATCCAACCAGAACATACATCCACAATTTAAGTATATTTTATATCGTTACTTACCGATAATCATTAGTAAAATAATGGCGGTGAGGGAGAGATTCGAACTCTCGAACGGATTTAAAGCCGTTACTCCCTTAGCAGGGGAGCGCCTTCGGCCACTCGGCCACCTCACCAATATTTTACCTTTTACTGTCAAGTTCTAATATTCATTAAAAATTAATATTAAATAAAACCCTCTATCTGAAATAAACCAGATATCCCTTAGCAGGTGAGTGTCTTCAGCCAATCGGCCACCTCTCCAATGGGTGCGAATAGTAATGGATATAAAAAATAAGTCAAACGATTTTTATGGTTTTATTACTGTTTGCTGAGAATTCATGCAGGACGCTTACTTTTCAGACATCAACACATGAAAATAGCGGGTTTATTCGTGAGTTTATTGTATTTGAAGTATTAAAAAGTCGGCTATTGCCGACTTCCTGGGATTCGCTATTTATTAAAACTTATTCCCTGTTGACTCCACATCACCTTTTTCGGCTTGTATTCTCATATAGATTTCTTCTCTATGTACTGAGATTTCTTTAGGCGCATTCACACCTATACGTACTTGATTACCCTTAACACCTAACACGGTTACGGTAACTTCATCACCAATCATTAAAGTTTCGCCTACTCGACGCGTTAATATTAACATCCTAATTTCCTTTATGTTTGAACACGGGATCCACTAAATATTTATAAGCTAGTAATAAATTAAATTTAGTCCAAAATTTCATAGAAAGCACTAAAAGTGATAAAAAACTTTATAATAATCAATATGAGTTAATAATTTATATTTGCACACCACTAATTATGTGTAAACGAAATTTCTCAAAATCCTCATTATAAAACTTTAATGCCACTAGAGATTTGTATACATTTTAGCAATGTATCACGCCAATAAATAACTTATTTTAATTTTTTTACAACTGCTTGTATTTATTAATATAGTTATCAATTCAACTATAGCTTTTATAAGAAAAATAGCTAACCACCACACTTTATTGATCATTTGTACAAGTTCAAATAAAGTAAAATCAACATTTTAAGTGACTAAATTTATTAAGGGCATAATTTTCTTATAGGTTGATACAAACGAAGTGAAGTCCAATAGCGGTTTGATAAAAACGATTTTGTCGAAGTCAGTTTATAAAATATAGAGCGTTCGTCCTGAACATCGCCACTCATTCACATCGACGTACAAGGATGTACTAATGCAGTGAATACATGGATGCTTACTGGATGTAAGTAAGGAGCGATAGCAGG
>JABSOX010000108.1 GCA_013215655.1 Colwellia sp. | reverse complement strand
CAATGTGAATTAATTTTTAAAAAGATTGTTTTTATATTTTAATAACCAGAATAAAAAACTGTTCTTTTATACAGGTATAATTGGTTTTTTAGAAAAACTAAGGATATGGCACGATATGTAATTTTTTAAATGGCACGAATATCTAGTGCTATAATTTTACTCCTTTGTTTTTGTTATAATAATGTTTTTTTATATGTGCATAGTGTGCCATGTTACGGCACACATATCTCAATGCTCACTTTCTCCAGTCACGGTAAAGTTTGATTAGGCTAATAATTGCTGATAACGTATTAAAATTATTAATAAAAATGTGTGCTAGTGGTTGTTAAAATCCAAGGTTGATTTTGTATTAACCCGAGATGCGCACTAATAAGCTGTTAGGTACATATGAATAGATCTGTGTTGTTTGCTGTTCTGGCTTCTTTTATTACCGGAGCATTAAACTCTATTGTTTATTTATTTTGGATTGCGAATTCATTACCTGAAATAGGCTCGTTAGTTGTCTTATGTTTGGTCGGTGGAACAGTAGTTTTGGGCTTTGTTATTGTTTGGGGTTTACCTATGCATTTCCTGTTAAAGCGATACAACAAAATAAGTGTTAAGTGGTACGTTTTAATTGGCGCAATACCAGCGTTAGTTATTCCAATTGATAGTTATCTAGGAGCTTATTATTCAAATTTAATTGCACATACACTATTTGCTGTATACGTAGGTGTCGCGGCTTCACTTGCTTTTGTTTTTGAATATCGGCGTAATAGTACCTAACAAGAATTTAAAGAGGGACAAAATAAAGTTGGCTGTTTTGTTCACTCCGTTCACCTATTTTAGCCAACAATATTTTGCCCTTTAAATGGGCGTTATATTACTTCCAAACACGGAGTGTTATCCTTGAAAATTTTTACAATATTATTGGTATCTTTAAGCCTTCTCTCATGCAGTGATTCAGATCAAAAAGAAATAGCGTGGACAACCTCTACAGACAACATCCATTATACTAATGAAAAATTTAATTTAAGTATCACTAAGCCTGAAAGTTGGTACGCTCAAAATGTAAAAGAGCTAGTTGCCTTGCAACAAAAAGGAAAGGACCTAATGTCAGGTGATGACGAAAATTTTAAAGCTATAGCCGAAGCTGCTTTGAAAACATCACTACCGTTATTTGGGTTTCATGAGTTCACTCCTGGTACACCAACAAATACCAATTCATCTCTCATGGGAGTAGCTGAAAATATTTCGGCATTGCCAGGTATTAAAAAAGGGTGCGACTACCTTTATCATGCAAAACAATTTTTGGCTAAAAGCCAAATTAAAATAGATTATGAAGACGATTGTCATATTCAAATAATTAACGGAGTAGAGATGTCTTACTTTAATAGTAAAATGGAAGCCGCTGGTAATATAGTCAAACAAAAGTATATGGCTTGTTTGTCAGGCGATTATGCAATAGCTGTTATCTATACTCTTGTAAATAAAGAAGATACTTCAGAAATAGATAGCGTGTTAAACACGCTGAAGCTTCAGTGTAAAGCGTAATATAACAAGTTGCTCAAACGGACGCATAACAGTTGGCTGCGCTTCGTTCCTCGCACATTTTAGCCAACTATTCTGCGCCGCTTAGCAAGGCGTTATATTTACATGGAGAGTTGAGTGGAATCTGAGGTTTTAGGTCCTAAGTATTGGTCAGGTATATTTGAGAATGATATAGAATCTGTATTTCTTGAACAAGATCGACTGATCATTTTAGTGAATACAAGAAACGAAGCCGGAGAGGACGCTGTCCTAAAGATATCTTTTGAATGGATTGCTGCCTTTCGTTTTATGGATGAGGCTAATATGTCGTATTACGCTAACTTACCTCTTATCACTTCAGCTTTTCATGTTTACAAAATTCTATCTGGTGGTTGGTCGAACGGTGAAGTTCGACAGCAAGGTATTCTGGATGCGTCAGCTGGTGTTTACTCGGAGTACTTAGTTTCCACTAATAATGGTTGTATCCAAGTACTAAGCGGCGACACACCAAAAATCGATTGGAATTAGCACCTTAGAGATGTAAATATAACAAGCTGTTCAAGTGGGACAAATTACAGTTGGCTGGTTCCGCTCCGCTTCACATTTTAGCCAACTACAATTTGCCCCTTAACAGGGCGTTAGTTGCCTATGAAACTTAATCGTGTAATTTACGAATTGTTTGAAATTGATTTTGGTTCGCTGAAGGGACAATCAGGTTCTGAGTCTCACGAAATAGATCGTGAAATTTACTTGGAATTTGAAACGGGTGAAAAACTTTACTTCTCTTGGTGTAATGAACCAGTTCAATGTTGCATTGGGTTCAAACCTGAAAGGTTCAATGAAAACGAACCTGATCATGTTATCGATGCGACTAACTGGAAAGTTTGGTGTGAGCTTATCGGGCAAGAAATATGTTTTGTGTTTACTGATGAGTCACATCAAATTTTAGAATTAAAAGGTCAATCGTCATCTGTTTATTTATCAAGCCAAGAAAGAGGTTCTTGGGAAGCTGACGTATTGCATATATCAAAAGGTTTGCCGATAATCAGCAACTAACAAGGCGTTCAAACGGACAAATAACAGCTGGCTGTTGTTCGTGCCTCACACATTTTAGCCAGCTATTATTTGCCGCTTAACGTGGCGTTAGTGAGATAAGGGAGTGTCGATGAAGGCTTTAGTATTTCTATTACTTTTAACACCTTTGAGTTATGGAACTGAACCAGTAAGTCTAGAAACATTTGTTGATGATTGCGATAAAGAGAATTATGCGAAAGGTGTTGATACAACTTACTGTGAGAGTTATTTATTTGGTTTTTTAGATTCGACAAAGTTATCTCTTGGTAAAAATAAGAGTGATTGCCTGTTACCAAATAACGCTAAAAGTTTGCTAGCTAACCTGAAACAAGCCATGGCTACAATTAATAAAATAGGGAAGCTTCATTACGACTCGGCTATCTGGCAAGTACTAAACGAGCAATGTAAAATATCTCACTAACAAGTCATTAAAGTCGGACTCATAACAGTTGGTTGGGTTCCACTTCGTTACACATTTTAACCAACTGTTATTCGCCGCTTAATGAGGCGTTATATGCCTAGGATAAAGCTGTATGGATTACGCTATTATTGATCAATTAATACCTATTATTGGTGGGTTATATGGAATTGCTTTTTTTGGTGGTTATTTTGAACATTCCAAAAAATCACCAGCTTTAGTCTGGGCTAGAAATAAATACCCTAAGTCACCAAAAGTTATGGTTTATCTTTGTATATTTGTCATTTTTACTAGTACATTAGATATTATATTTTAGAAGTTGTCGGCATATAACAAGCGTTTTAACAGGACAAATAACAGTTGGTTTTGCTCCTGCGTCGCTTATTTTAACCAACTATTATTTGCCCATTAAACGGGCGTTATATTTTTATTCTTACATGGAGTTTAATAATGAGTGAAGTTGTAGAAGTTAGAGAAAAAAATAGTGCCAAACAGGATTTGAAAATCGCTTTTGTTCTTGTGCCATTAGTTGCACTGCTTGGAGGTATAGGTATCGGAATGGCAATTGCGATTGAAGCCGTAACAAAGCCTATGCCTTGGCTTCCATTGTTGGCTGTAATCCCCGTGATTTCGTTCATTTATCTAATGAAATATTACTTTAAAAAGATAGATGTTGTGTAGTCAAAATATAACAAGAAAATAAACAAGGACACGTAACCGTTGGCTGCGTTCCACTTCGTTTCACATTTTAGCCAACAATTACTTAGCCTGTTATTTGGGCGTTATAAACACAAGGATGGTCCAATGAAATATTTCAGCATAATATTACTGCTCATTACTTTTAATGTCTCTGCAAAAGAGACACATGGAGTTGTTGTAAAAATTCTTCCTGATACGTTAGTTTTAAATTCAAGCTGCAAAGCTATGGCGGACTTAGTAGCGAAAGATTTTTCAATTTTATATGCCTGTAATGATTCTTTTCAACGTATGTATTTTTATAACTTTCGTTTAAATGATATAGATTTAGTAGCCGACTTTAAGAAGAGTTCAACTGATGTTGTAGTAAATAAAAGTCAGTTTAAGTCTTATACGCTCTACGAATTAACTGCTAAAAACTCAGATAACAAGCCAATAAAGTTTGTTTCTTATTGTACAAAGGAGCTGTGTCTCGATTTGGTTAGTGATAATGAGTATGAAAAATCAATTCAAGACTCTATAACCTCGCAATTACGTGGCTAGTATTTATAACAAGCGCATTAAGAACGGACACATAACAGTTTGCTGTGTTTCGCTCCGCTCAACCATTTTAGCAAACTATTATTTAGCCGCTTATGCGGGCGTTAGGCATTTAGGGAGTTCATAATGATAATTCAAATTGTTGCTTTATTTTGCTGTGGTACTTTTTATGGAGCAGCGCTTTTTATTTCCTTAGCTCAACATCCTGCCACCTTAGCGGCAGGAGTTTCTGTTGGTGGGCGCTTTTTCCCACCTATGTATAAGCGTGCGGCTCCCTTGCAGATTGTACTTGCATTGACAGGATTTATTGCTGGCGTTTTAGCTTGGTTCAACGATATGGGTTTGTTATGGCTTGTCGGTAGCCTCCTACTTATTTCAGTTGTGCCAATAACACTGATTCTTATCAAACCTATCAACGATTTACTATTGGCACCTGAAAATGATCCTGAATCTGAAATCACTCAAGACTTGCTATCACGTTGGGGAACAAAACATTGGTTACGCACAATCATAAGTGGAGTTGCATTTTTAGTTTATTTATTCTCAGCTATTGGTTCAAATGCCTAACAAGCGTTTTAATCAGGACAAAAAACTGTTGGCTTTTGCTCCTTCGTCGCTAATTTTAGTCAACTATTTTTAGCCTATTAAACGGGCGTTATAAGGCCAAGGAAAGTATGTCGCATTTATTCAAATTGTTTATATTCCTACTGAGTGCTCAATGTTTTGGAGGAACACTAACATTTAAAGAAGTGTCAAAAAATGAATACGAACTTATCCTGAAGAATGAAACTCCTCTTGAAATAGCGCAAGCTCAACAGGCTATTTACGATAGTGCTATAAAAATCTGTAAAGGCATGAATCCTATATACGGTAAATATAAATTTGAGAGTCAGAAGCCAATTTCAGGAGATGGAGAAACATCATCATTTACTTTTGTACAAAACATTACTTGTTCTGATGAAGTGCAGAGTACACCTTCAAGAAGTAAATTTGAAATATCTAAAAATCAAGAAATTGATATAAAAAAACTTGTTAATGAAATGACGAATAAATTTATTCAAAGTAAAGAAGAGGGAAGCTTTAAAGTAGCTTACGATATGATGGCTCCCTCGATGAAAAAAATCAGTGATTTCAATTCGTGGAAAAAGAAAGAATCAGATTATTTTACTGAAAGTGGTAATCTTATTAATAGGGATGTTTGGCGTTTAACAATGTATAACAATCCTGATAATTCACCACATCCAGGTGTTTACATCGCAGCAGATTATGAGAGCAGCTATGATAATCATCCAATACACTGCGGTTATGTAATGTGGTTTGTATCGAATCCAAACTCTAAAGAATATAAAGTTATTAGAGAAGAGGCTGGCAACATACCTAACGATGCTATGAAGAATATAAAACCTGAAAACTTACAAAATGTTCGTAAACAAATTGGTTGTAGGGCCTTATAACAAGGCGTTTAAACGGACAAATAACAGCTGGCTGTTGTTCGTACCTCACACATTTTAGCCAGCTATTATTTGCCGGTTAACGTGGCGTTAAGTGAGCATATGAGATTCGTCATACTTCTAATATTACTGTTCTATTCTATATCCAGTTTTGGGAATTCTTTTCTGGATCCTGCCGACACTCAAAATGAGGAACATGCTAGATTAGCATGCTCAAAACTTGGTGAACTTTGTGATAAATACAAAAAAGAGTGTTCGCCGTCAGTAACTTCAATCCCAAATACGTGTATTGCAATTAGGTATTTTGAGCTTGAGGTTGCTAAGGAACGTTGTGGGTTATCTAGGTATATAGAATGCGATGAAAGGAATCAAGAATATAAAGTTAAATGGATGCATCAGCTAAACCTTCCAAATATAGGAAACCCTAAAAGAGATATTGCTTTCCGAAACTGTGAGAAGGCTACTATGTATAAAGTTAAATCTATTGAACTGAAAAATTTTGGTAATGAAATTCACAAGGTTTTTAATCATATTCGTAATCCTATAAAGGATATGAGCCCACCTTACTATCAAATCAGTGACGATTATTACAAGTGTTTCGAAAAAAACTTGCGATAAATCACTTAACAAGTGACTACGGCATTTGCAATACAAAATCTAATCCAAATTAACCTTTAGTCGCCCTATGCTAATGTCTGCAGTGTGGTGAAAGTTAGCCTTAGCTCGTAATCAATGAGCAATCAAAAATAGGTCACTGCTAATGACTTCTTGGTGCGCAAAGAAGTCATTAGCGAACATGATCTATTAAGGTCTGCTTTGAGCAAAACAGCGGAACATTAATTTAATACTTTTTATATCAACTTCGTTCGATTAACATTAATGCTAATAGTTAAGCCTCGTTTTATCAGAAAAATTAATACTCATTCGTATTTACTACAGGGAAGGTTATGTATATCCACCGTATTATTTTGTTATTTATTCTATTGTCCACTTCCGGATTGGTTTTGGCAGATAAGGTCTTGCCTCTTGAAGTTTATGGTGCTTTACCAGAAGTAAGTATGATGGTGATTTCTCCTAGTGGGGACAAAGTAGCATATCGACGTACAGGAAACGGCAAAGATTTTATGATGGTTCACAGCTTAGTTGAGAATAAACTAATTAGTGCTGTAGACATGTCAAATATACAACCTAGCCAAATATACTTCATTGATGAACAAAGATTAATTTTAGTCATTAGGAGGCATCATAGGTTGGTGGGTTATCGTGGACGACACGATATCAGTTCTGCTTATTCTTATAACATCAAAAAAAAGAAATTGGTTCAATTGCTAACGTTAGGAAATGGTATATATAGTGGACAGACACAATTAGGCAATATTGTAGGTCTTTCATCGGATGGCAAATATGCCTATATGCAAGCATGGGCAAACGAAAATTCTTTCAGCCTAATGAAAGCAAGACTGGGGCATAAAAAAAAGGCTAGACAGTTTAAAAGAGGCAGTCGAGATACTATCGATTATTTTGTGGACGCGAATGATCAAGTTCTAGCAAGAGAAGCGTATGACAACAAAAAAGATTTACATAGAGTGGAAGCACAAATAAATGGAAAATGGCGTGAAATATTTAGTGAAAAAACCAGCTATCGTACTAAAGCATTTGTAGGAGTAACTGCTGACTCTAATTACCTAGTTATGCTCGACAAAAATTCTGATACGGGCCATTCTAGCTATTACACTATGAGACTAAAAGATGGGAAAATAAGCAACCCTATATTTAGTAAACAGAATAAAAGTGTTGAAGCTGTTTTGACCGACATTAACCGAGTCGTCTATGGTGTAAGATACTCTGGCTTTAAACCCAGTTATGAACTCTTTAATAAAAAAGTTAACGAAAAAGTTAACACCCTAATTCAATCGATGCCTAATAACAGTTTAACGTTGGTGGACCATACCCCGGATTGGAATAAAATTATTTTTCTAAAAGAGGGAGACAGTACAGAAGGTGATTATTTGATTTATGCTGACAACAAGTTTACGGCTTTAGCTAGCCAGAGACCGAAGATTTCAGCAGAACAAGTTCACCAAATACATGAAACAGAATATAAAGCCAGAGATGGTCTGAAAATCCCACTATTGTTGACTTTACCCCACGCTGAATTAAGTTCGCTACCTGCTATTTTAATGCCTCATGGTGGTCCAGAATCTTACGATAAAATTGGATTTGATTGGATGGCGCAATATTTTGCCAGTCGAGGGTTTATAGTAATTCAGCCACAGTTTCGTGGTTCAGATGGATTTGGTTCAGATTTTATTCTAAAAGGCCGAGGGGAATGGGGCCGTAAGATGCAGCACGACTTAACTGATGCAGTTAAAATTTTAGTAAAATCGGGTTATGTAGATCCTAAACGAGTATGTATTGTGGGTGCCAGCTATGGCGGATATGCGGCATTAGCAGGAGCAACTTTTACACCTAAACAGTATAAATGTGCAGTTTCAATCAATGGAGTTGCTGATATAGGTCGTATGCTAAAAGATGAAGTAAGAAACTACGGTTCAGATCATTGGGTAGTCTCTTATTGGCAAGAAAGCATTGGAAAGGGAATACTTGCTGAAGACTACTTTGAAAAAATATCGCCGATTCATCATGTCAATAATGTGGAAGTTCCTATCTTGCTAATTCATGGGGAGAATGATGAAGTTGTCCCAGTTAGCCAGTCTGAAAATATGTATGAAAAATTGAATGCTTCGGACAAACAAGTCAAATTTTTAGAATTGGAAGATGGAGACCATTATTTAAGTAATGGTAGTAATCGCATGAAAGTATTAGAAGCTATTGATAAATTTATTATGAAGCATATATAGATTCATTTTAAATGTCTGCTTCCGGTACTCAAGCCGCCCTTTTTAGGTGGCTTTTTAATAACTATAAAATGTCTCTTTTGTGGTGGTAGTTAGCATTTTTAATGTTTCCAGAAGCTTCCGCTTTTGGCTAACTGAAGAAGGCTCTAATACTTACTGGCTCTATGTTAACAAAGATACGAATATTATTAAATTACAGAATAACGACTATTCAGAGTGTATTTAATACCTTATTTAGTCTACTTAACTAACCTATGTATATAACAAAACAGTGAACTTTCCACGATTAATGAATCAGCATTCATGTTATTTACGGATCCGCTGTGAAACCACACGATTGAATTGCCGCTACTGCAATACTTTCATCCAGTGTTGATGATGCTCCGGAAATTCCTAAGGCCCCAATTATTTGCTCATCTTTGACTATAAGTACGCCTCCGGGCAATGGAATGAATTGTCCTTGCGTTGCACCATTGATACAAACAGCAAACATCTCAGGCAATACATTGTTTTGTATGAGTGAATTAAATTGACCGGTGCCAAATCCCATTCCTAAAGCTGCATTGGCTTTTCCTTCGGCAATTTTCCCTCGGTGAATTCCAGTACCATCTTCGCTTACAAATACTTTTAAATGTCCCCCTGAATCTAATAAGGCAATTGATAATGGCGAAGATTTTTTATTAAACGCAATTGATATCGCCTTACCAACTATATCTTGTGCATCACTTAATGATATTCCTCGATGGTACATTTTATTCTCTCCATTAATTATTCAATTTACTGTTGCTTATCGTTACTAAGTCCAAATTAACCCTGTGATCTTTACGCCCATAAATTCGTCATTAAAAATGACTTTTGCATTAGGTGTATCTTTGCTTGCCGCTCCAAAACAAACATGTAGCGGTAATAAGTGTTCTTCACGAGGATGGCAATATTGTGCACAAGGGGCTTTACTCCATGAAATCAAGCGCTGTTCTTTTTCTAGTGCAGATATTGAGTCATTAGTACAAGTGTCGGTTAACCACTGGTCAAATGTGCTACTTTTTTGGTAACTGTCTTTCTCTGGTCGAAAAAATACACTTAGATTATGAAAAGACATCCCAGATCCGATGATAAGCACATTTTTCTTGCGTAAATCAGCCAATGCCTTTCCTAGCGCTATATGCTCAGCAGGGTCAAGGCCATTAATTAAAGATAACTGTATGCAAGGTATATGTGCTTTTGGATAAATTAACTTTAGTGGCACATATACACCATGATCAAGTCCACGATTTTGTTCGAGCTCTACGGCAATCCCTGTTTTCTTAATCAGTGTGTGTATTTCTTGGGCAAGCGTTGGGTGACCTGATACTGGGTATTGTAAATCATAGGCTTCTTGCGGAAATCCAGAGTAATCATGAATCATCTTGGGTTGATTAGCGCTTGTTAAGCTTGCTTGTGTTGCTTCCCAATGGGCACTGATAATCAATATCGCTGCTGGTTGATGAATTGTCGTCGAAAGATTTTCTAGAAAAGGAACTAAACGTTCATTGCCATACCCCGCGCTTCCCAAAAGTGGCAAAGGTCCTGCTCCATGAGGAAGATAAATAATAGGGGCGATGATTGCTGATGAATTTTTCATATTAATTTTCTTCTATAAAATCTAAATGGGGCCCAACAGGGACTATACCCATAGGATTAAGCGCTTCAATTGAATAATATCCTTGCTTAATGTGAGCTATGTTAACGGTTTCGTTAATACCTGATAGCGCATAAATACGCTCTATATATGACTGTATATGAGGGAAATCAGCGATGCGTTTAATGTTACATTTAAATAAACCATGATAGGCGACATCAAAGCGGATCAAAGTAACAAAAGCACGTATATCTGTTTCAGTTAATTGCTCTTTAAAAATAAATTGGCGACCATCTTGAAGTGTTTTTTCTAATTTATTAAGGGTATCGAATACTTTTTGGTTCGCAATTTCGAAAGCTGATTGGCTTTTGGCAAATCCAGCTTGATATACACCGTTGTTAAAATCTTCGTACAGCCAATGATTATATTTATCAATTTCTGGGATTAATGCTGATGGACGCAAATTTAATGCTTTATTGCCCCACTCATCAAAGGCGCTATTAAGCATTTCAATGATATCAGCAGACTCATTATTAACGATGGTATTCGTCTGTTTGTCCCATAATATCGGTACTGTTGCTTTACCAGTAAAACTTTGGTCAGCCTTAGAATAAAGTTGGTGGATATAGGTAGTGCCATTGAGCAAGTCTTGATCAGCACCAGCAATACCATTTTCTTGTTGTGCAAACTGCCAGCCTTGCTCACTCAATCTAGGGTCAACAACACTGATACTTATTACTTTTTCCAAACCTTTAAGTTTGCGCACCATAAGTGTTCGTGAAGCCCAAGGACAAATTAATGCTACATATAAGTGATATCTACCAGGCTCAGCTTTAAAGCCTGCATCTCCTGTTATTCCGGCGCTACCATCTGAAGTGACCCAATGTCGGAAGCTGGATGTTTGACGAATAAACTCTCCTTGGTCATTACTTTTTTGATATGGATCCCATTTCGATTGCCATTGACCATTAATTAACATGTTATTGCCTCTAATAAAATAATTGGGGAGCGTAATTTTTAAATTAAGCTCCTGTTATCTAAATCACTTAAACCAGCGTGATATAAAAAGATAAACATTACTGACCTATACCAATTTGCTTCATAAATTCCTTGTTATCCCAAAAGAGATATTCTTCAGTCATAACCCCATCTTGCCAATAACCCAGTGTTACCATCGAAATTTTGTAAGGTTTACCGGTAGCAGGGATCGTTTTACCGCCACCAATGGGCATAGGTTTAGAAAATGTTCCGGTCATTTCGCCCACCACGGCCGTCCAGTTATCTGCACCAAACTTAATAGGATGCTTGGTTATTTTTAGATCAGGGCTAAAAACAAACATTCCTTTCATATCTTCTATATGTACATCTATACCTTTGGTTATGCGTCCATCAGGCCAATGTACAATGATGTTTTTTGAATGACTTTCTTTAACTCTATGCCACTGTTGACCTGAAAATATTTCAAAGTCTAATTCGTCAAATTTTTCAATTTGTTTAGCGACTACCGCTTTATCTTTGAGAAGTTTGCTTAAAGTCATTAGCTCACTCGACTTTAAGTTTTCTGCTTGTACCGTGCTCATTTGAAGAATACTGCCTAAAACTAACAAGCCGACTGTTTTAATAGTTGATTTCATTGTGCTGCTACCTTTGATTAAAAGTTAATTGCATCCCTATAAGGACTGAATAAAGTATGTATTAGAACCATATATTTGATAATCCTCTAAAAATGATTAACACTATGTACGAATCGTTGATAATGGTAATTTAGAAATGGATAAACTTTTATGCATGACAGCTTTTGTAAATGTGGTGGAAACGGGCGGGTTTTCTTCAGCAGGCAGGAAACTGGGCATATCAACAACACTTATCAGTCGCTATGTAGCCAAATTAGAAGATAATTTAGGTGTTTTATTATTGCAAAGAACCACTCGACGGGTGACTACTAGCCAAATTGGCTATGCGTATTATCTGCGATGCTTGCCCTTGTTGGAGGGAATCGATGAATTGGAGGGCATGGTAAAGTTAACGCAAGTTAAACCTAGCGGAAAATTACGCTTAAGTGCGCCAACGTCTTTTACAGAGATCCACTTGATGTCGGTTCTATCTGATTTCATTGAACAATACCCCGAAGTTAATTTGGATTTACAGCTAACGGATCGATTTGTCGATATTGTTGAGGAAGGAATGGACATTGCGCTACGCATTGGCAACTTGCCTGATTCAAGTTTGATTGCCAGAAAAATTTTACCTATTTCCATAATCACTTGTGCTACAGAGAATTATCTTAATCAAGCCCCACTACTTAGAGAGCCGAAGGATTTAGGCAATCACCGCTGTATTATTGATTCCAATTACAAGTCTGGAGGCTACTGGTTGTTTCAAAAAAACAATCAAGAAGTTAAGATCGAAGTTAAGGCTGCTATTAAAGTGAATAGTGTACGTGCTGTTAGAAAATTGCTGCTCAATGGTGCAGGCGTTGGTCTTTGCCCATTATTTGCCGTTGCCGATGACATAAAAAATGGTAGTCTCACTAGAGTGCTAGAATCTTACGAAACAGCTGAATTAGGGCTTTATGCCGTTTATAGCCATCGCCGTCATTTATCTCCCAAAGTCCGTTTATTTATTGATTTTATGGTTAAACATTTTTCAACTAATCCACCTTGCTAATAAAGTTATATTTAAGATAGACGTAAATCATAGTATTAGCTGTGTTTCCAAAACAGCCAGGAATGTCAACTTTTAGGCGATCAGTTGACCTTAACATTATGTCTCGAATGTACTACACAGATGCCATTAGGAGCATTAAAATTAATGTCTGCTATTACCGGAAGTGATCTTGCCCCAGAATAATGGACAGTTAATTTAGCACTATTGTCTTTTTTTCGAAGTCTATTGGACTTTTGAAATC
>JABSOX010000107.1 GCA_013215655.1 Colwellia sp. | reverse complement strand
CGTTCAGCGCCCATAGGCGTTAAATCGTTACTTAATCGCGCAGCTTGTTCAGAGCTTATCTTAGCAAAAGCACTTGTTCCTACTAGTGCTAAAGAAACAGCTATTGACACTAGGGCCGATTTTTTAATTGTTATTTTCATTGCAGCAGTTCCTATATTGAGTATTTGATACTGAAAGACACATAATCACGGTCTGCCATTTGATTAGTTGTACCGACACCATCAAAAAATTTATTGTAGCTTATATCAGCTGACCAGCGACTTTGATAATCAAAGGTGGTGCCAAAAGATAATGACTTACGGTCTTCAACAAATAGAAACAACGGATCCGGTGTAATGCCTTTCACATCATGTGAAAAAATAACTCGAGGTGAAATATTGATACCTGCAAATACATTGTTATAAGCAAGTTTTCCAACCAAACGATATCCCCAAGCAAATTCATCTGGGAATGGGTTTGTTTCAACACCATCTTGTAATGCTGCTTCTAAACCTTCTTTACCCGCGATACCGCCATTTCTAGAAGTACCTGGACCATTCAAGCGCAGCTCATCTTTATCGGGCATATCTTGAATGTTTATACCACCCACTTCTAACAAAGTCGTAAATTGACCAGCACCTAAAGTAGGTCCCCACAAGTTAGTAATTGTAAATTGTGCTTGTAAAGTATCGGATAAAATAAAGCCGTTAGCGCGTTCTCCGCCTTGAAATGTTGCCATTTGAGAAACACCATCAAGTTCACTGCGACCCAAATCATTGGCTAACTGTTGCGGCATGGCAGCAAAAAGTAACTCAACATCATCTATTTGTAGTGGTTCATCTTGACGGTAAGTCACTTCACCAGCAACCGATGTTAAACCTATAGCGGTATTAAAGCTCATCGCATAAAGTTTAATATCTTCAATATAATCTAGTTCAACACTTGAGAATGCTTGTAAACTTGAGTAATTATCATAGGTAATTCCTTCAGATAATAACAAACCAACATCATGTGCTAATGCTTCGCCACCAAAGTTTGAGGTAATACCAGAGAAAACCGGACGACGGCTATGATAGTTCATATAATACAAACTTAATTCAGTATCATTTAATGCAGGTAAATACCAAGTTAAACGCAAACCATATTGGCCTCCATCTTCAGGCTCATTTACTGCATCTTGTTTTCTAAGGGTGATTTTGGTTGGGAATGCAGATACATATGCCCCACCCGCATCAGCCATCGCAATGTTACCATTGAGAACGTTTGCTCTTAACGCATTTAAACCTGAGATAAGAAAGTCTAAGTCCATATCAGGATTACTAGCAAAATTTAATTGAACATTATTAAAGTGCCCACCATCTCCGGCAAAGTCATTGGTAGAAAAATAACTGCCCGGTGCGGGTAAAATTGTTTTTTCCCAGCTGTATTGGTAAAACATTTCAACGTTAAAGTTGTCTGTTACACCAAGTGATGCCCAAACAGCACCAAATGGAATAAAGGCTTCTTTTAATTCAGAGCCCGGCGCTTTTAAGCGCGCTATATCTACAGGGTTTAATTCACTAATACCATGTGAAATAAGTGTACTCTCCCCCCAGCTGATCACCTGTTGACCAATACGAACAGATAAAGGCATTTCTCCTAATTCAAAATCACCATAGACAAAAGCGTCTAATAATCTAATATCACGACAAAGCTGTTCTTCAGCTTGACTATCACGACAGGGGTTATTAACCACACCCGAACTTGGATTTGTCCAAGCACGGTCGTTATCCATCATTTCAAAGTCGTAAAAATACATGCCACGAACAAATAGACCAACATTGTCATAACGAATATCTAAATCATGTGAACCTTTAATGATTTTTGAAAAACTCTCACCTGGATCATAATTTAAATTACCATTATCACCATTAGTGGAATATGTGCCAGCTCCATTCCAGACAGTAGCAGGATCTGGATTGGCATTTAATATCGGATGATACTGATTAAAATTGAAACCATTATTAAGGTTATTTGATTTACCTACATTGTTATTCCAATTTCGATCTTCTACACGCCAGCTAGAACCTACTGAAAAAGTTGAGTCAAAACTGATCTCAAACTTTCCTAATTGAAAGTTTTTAGCTTGAACATTTGTAGCTGCTAATGACAATAATGCTGCAGTGATACTGATAGCAAGTGGCTTTTTATAAAACCTACCGCGATGGCTGTGCTTCATTTATTTCTCTCCCCAGACTCGAAACATAGTATTTTAATTTTTATTCTTCTATTCCACTTTTCATTTTATTCTATTTGACTATAGTGGGATAAAACAATAATTGCATCATTTTATCTTACAGGCAAGGGTAAAAAACATTTATTAAGGTGCTGTAATACATAGACTTGCACAAGAGAAAACCATGAAAAGCAAGCTGCGTTTAAAACACCTGTTTAAAACTAAAGGTATTTGATCAAAGGGGTAACAACTAAGTGAATGAAATAGCAGTTGTTTAGATAGTATCTGTAAGAGGTTTTAATCATCCGATGGTCCGACCACTGTTTAAAGCATAAACTCTAATTAGTATATTTTCTCCAATGATAAAAATTTGTTATTTTCAGTATTCATACAAAAATAGCCCCTTATACCTAATCGAGTTAAATACTTTTTGATATGTATTGCTGGAAATTGCATTCTTTGTCCTTGAGTCGTTTCCACTGAGACAGTAGAAGCCTTCCCTTGGTAATAAGGGAGAAAGTCCTCGTAGGACATGTTAATCGTAAAATAGTACTTCATAAAACTCACAGTAAATTGAAAATATTAAACAACAAAGCTGTTATCAATCACAACATATGAGCGATAACGTATATACCAGCTCCACTTCAAGGCTCGAATTTCGGATGAATCCTGCACCTTGATGTTGGTTGGGTATACCGGCTGATACCATTACGCATAAGAAGTGATCTCTTTCTTATGCAAATTGATATTGCTCAATGTCTTTACGTTAATGCTGCATCTAATTTTTCTTTCAGATCTTTTGATAAATTGGGAAGTTTACTCAAAATTTCAAGCTCGTTCCTCATTAATTGTTGTCGAGTTTTATCATAGCTTTTAAATTGAATCAAAGGCGTGATTAAGCGAGAAGCCACTTGTGGGTTAATCTCATTCAGTAAAGTAATTTGCTTTGCTAAAAATTGATAACCACGTCCACGACTACAATGAAAATATTTAGGATTACCTGCCGCAAAAGCACCAATAAGAGATCGTGCCCGATTCGGATTTTTCAAGGTGAATAAAGGGTGTTTAAGTAGTTGTTCCAGATGTTGATATATATCTTCACCAGAAAATGATGCGCCAATAGAAAACCATTTATCCATGACTAAACTAGTATCTTGCCATTTTTGTTCAAATATTTGCATTTGTTGGTTATAACAAGCAAGGCTATTTTTAGCACTCGCAGACAAAGCGGCCAAGGTATCAGTCATATTATCTGAGCTATTATAATGGCGCTCAACGGCTTCATCACTACCATCGAGCATACCCAAATAAGAGAGACAAACATTTTTAAGTGCGCGCTGCCCTATTGCTACTTTCTCATTGCTATAGCGACTGGTTAAACATTGTTGATAAGTATCAACAAATTTGTCTTTGAGACCTTTTGCCAAAAAGTATTTCAACTGCTCTATCGCTTCAATAAGCTTTACGGGATCAACTTCTGTAATTACAGCAGCAATCTCATCAAAAGTAGGCAAGGTTAATTGCTCTGCTTTTAAAGCATTATCAATATCACTTATTAATACTTGTGAAAATATTGAAAGTAGTTTTTCTGATAAAATTAACTCGGGCTCTGCCAACAAAGCTTTAATATAGGTGGTCAACAATTTTTGTCCTGCATCCCAACGACAGAACTCATCCGTTGCGGAAAGCATAATGACTTCAAGCTCTTCATCATTCTGTGTATAGTCAACTTTTACAGGTGCCGAAAATCCACCTAAAAAAGCTACCACAGGTTTTTCTGTAAAGCCATCAAAAATCCATTGCTGTTGCTCTTGTTTTAATTCAAGTAATTGATTTTGTTTAGCGCTATTTTCATGCTCGCCACCAATTAACTCAATATTAATCGGAATATGCAATGCGAATTTATCAGGTTGATCTTTGGTTGCTTGATTATGTTGGCTAATTGCTAAAGTAAACTGACCCGTAGACTCATCAAAGTCTTCTACTACTTTTAATAATGGTGTGCCTGCTTGGCTATACCAAAGTTTAAAATGAGTAAGGTCGCTATTCGAAGCATCAGCCATCGCATCAATAAAATCATCACAGGTAACCGCCATGCCATCGAAGCGTTTAAAATAAAGGTCCATACCCTTTCTGAAGTTTTCCTTTCCTAATAGTGTATGTAACATACGAATAACTTCTGCACCTTTTTCATATACAGTTAGGGTATAAAAATTATTCATTTCTATGACTTTTTCAGGACGAATAGCGTGCGCCATAGGACCTGAATCTTCGGCAAACTGTAATGAACGTAAAACCCTAACATTTTGAATTCGGCCTACCGCAGCAGAATTCATATCTGCACTGAACTGCTGATCACGAAAAACAGTTAATCCTTCTTTTAAACTTAATTGAAACCAATCACGACAAGTCACTCGATTACCTGTCCAATTGTGAAAATATTCATGGGCAATAACCGCTTCAATATTAAAATAATCTGTATCTGTAGCTGTCGTTTCATCAGCTAATACAAACTTACTATTAAAAACGTTTAGCCCTTTATTTTCCATTGCCCCCATATTGAAAAAATCAACGGCAACAATCATATAAATATCAAGGTCGTATTCAAGACCAAAGGTTTCTTCGTCCCAGCTCATCGAATGTTTGAGTGAGGCCATAGCGTGTTTAGTTTTTGATAAATTACCTTTATCGACAAAAATTTCTAAAGCAACGTCTCGATTAGAAGATGTCGTAAAAGTATCTTGTAAAAGATCAAAGTCCCCGGCAACAAGAGCAAACAAATAACAAGGTTTTGGAAAAGGGTCTTGCCATGTAACAAAATGTCGTCCATCAGGTAAATCACCTTCAGCAACTTTATTACCGTTCGATAATAAATATGGGTATAAGCTTTTATTTGCGATAACCTTAGTGCTAAATTTAGCCATCACATCCGGTCTATCTAAGTAATAGCTAATACGACGAAAACCTTCCGCTTCACATTGTGTACAAAAGGCACTACCTGACTTAAATAAGCCTTCTAACGAGGTATTCTCTAATGGATTGATTTCAGTCACTATCGTTAACGTAAATGACGACAATGTGGTTGTGAATGCTAAAGTATCAGTAATTAGTTGATACTCTTCACTTTTAAGTTGCTTTCCATTTAAAGAAATAGATAACAATGTTAATTGTTCACCATCTAATTTTAGCGTAGCACTGCCATCAACGACTTTCGTTATTTTCATAACATTCGTAACAACTGTCACTTTGTCTTCAAGTTCAAATGTTAAGTCAGTCGTTGTAATATTAAATTGGCTTTTAGCATAATCAGCTAATACACGTGCAACAAAATCGGCCATATTAAGAATCCTTTAATACTATTGATGTGCAATAAGCACATATAAGCAAAAAGCCTGTAATTACAGGCTTTTTAATTGAATATTTATTAATTTTAACAAAATCTAATTAATTATCCTTAATGTATTTTATTTTATAACCAACATAAGCATAAATCACTGCTAAAACAGGATTAATTAAGTTAAAAAAGCAATAATAAATATATTCATACGAAGTTAATGCTAAAGCACCAAACATAAATGCCCCACAGGTATTCCATGGAATTAATGGCGAAGTAATTGTGCCGGAGTCTTCTAACGTTCGACTTAATACTAGAGGGTCAAGACCTCTACGTTTATACTCTTCTTTGTACATGCGACCGGGCATAACGATAGCCATATATTGGTCAGCCGTAATAAGATTAGTACCAATACACGTTGCAACAGTACTCGCTATTAAACTGCCAGTAGATTTAGCCGCTTTTAAAATGGAAGCCACAAACTTTCTTAACATGCCAAGATGCTCTAAAACAGCACCAAAACTTAAGGCACACATTACCAACCAAATAGTATTTAACATGCTAGACATACCACCTCGGCTAAGTAACTTATCAATTTCAGTGTTACCGGTATTAACCACAACACCATCAAAAAATGCAGTCCAAATAACAGTAACCATTGCATGGGTCTGGCTTACACCTTCTTTAGCCATGGAAAAAATTAGTTCTTGCTGAAAGATTGCTGCCCAAATTGCTCCCATAATGGCGCCAATAGCAACAGCAGGAAACGCCGGCATTTTCTTAATTGCCAAAACAAGTAAAACAAGCAAAGGGATAAGATTTAAAACGGTAATATTATATGTAGATTCCAAAGTTCTCGTTAACGTTTCAATGGCTTCTGTACTACCAACATTTCCGGAAGAATGACTAAAGCCAATGAATAAAAATAATATTAGTGCAATTGAAATAGACGGAATAGTTGTCCATAACATATAGCGAATATGGGCAAATAGTTCACTACCCGCTACAGCGGGTGCGAGGTTTGTTGTTTCAGATAAAGGTGACAACTTATCGCCAAAGTATGCCCCTGAGATCACAGCGCCCGCAGTTACAGCTGTAGACATTTCAAAGCCTGTAGCAATACCAATAAATGCTACACCAACGGTTGCTGCCGTTGTCCAAGAGCTACCAATACTCATTGCAACAATACCACAAACTAAACAGGCTGCGGCATAAAACCAACTAGGATCGATAATTTGTAGACCATAATAAACCATCGTAGGTACCGTTCCAGACAGTAACCATGTACCAATCAAAGCGCCAACAGTTAATAAAATTAAGATTGCCCCTAATGATATTGAAATGCCGTTAATAATTGCCTTTTCTATAGAGCCCCATGTATAGCCATTTTTAAGGCCTATAAGACAAGCAACTCCCATGGCCAATAATAAAGCTATTTGATTAGGTCCAAATGAAGAGTTATCAGCAAAATATGAAACGGATGCCGCCAACATCGCAATAAGTGCTATCAAAGGAATGATAGCATCTAGAAAACTAGGTTCTTTTGTTTTAATAGGATCTGACATAAATGCGGTTTACCTTTGTAATATAATTTTTATTATAGACTTATAAGCTGGTTAACATGCCTTGACTCATCGCTGGTTGCAAGCAATTTATTACAATCACGCCTCTATCAAACCATCCTAACTAAAGATCATTCTTATAAATATGCAACAATTTCGTTTTTATATCCGTTGTTAGTCAAGATATACATTTCAAAGTGCTTTAAGTCTTTCACGATTACATATAAAAAAACCGTCAAAAAAGACGGTTTTTTATGTTCAGGATGAACGGTATGTCACGGTCACATGGATGTAAAAGAGCGACTATATTATTAATTTTTGCTCTATTTCTTCGCCACACGACCAAGAGAAACTAAATCAAAGGTAATACGTGCTGTTTCATCTAAGAATGGATCTAACTCATCTAATTCATCTGGTAAATCATCTAAAGATGTTACTTTTTCTTTACCTAGAATAACTAAACGTTCATTTGCTCGTACGAGTTGTTTAGCTTTTCTTATTTCACGTTTCTCTTTGCGTTTATCAATATTAAGTGAGATTGTTTTATCATCTTTTTCAGCTTTATATACACTAATATCTTCCAGCATATAATTAAACTCTCTATTCTCTTTAATTCGCTCAACATACATTGAATTTAAGTAAGAAAGATCAGCATTTATATCACTTAACTTGTTATACCTTGCTTTTGGTATTTGATCCCAAGGTAGTGCATTCTTTTCTCTGCTTTCTCCCCAGTCTTCGGGATCTACCGCTGATGGAAAGGAAATATCAGGTAAGACACCACGATGTTGAGTACTACCACCATCTATCCGATAAAATTTTGCAATGGTGAACTGAATACTACCAAAAGGTTTTTCATATAAATCGTATACTCGACCTAAACCTCGATGTTGTTGGACAGTCCCTTTACCAAAAGTATGTTCACCGACAATTACACCACGACCATAGTCTTGAATGGCTGCTGAAAAAATTTCAGAAGCTGATGCGCTAAAACGATCAACCATTACCGTTAATGGTCCTTCATAATAACTAATACCGTCATTATCGCTATTCACTTGAATACGGTTTGCACCATCACGAATTTGTACCACGGGTCCTTTATCAATAAATAAACCCGTTAACCGAGTTGCTTCGGTTAATGAACCACCGCCATTTCCTCGTAAATCAACAATAATGCCTTCAACACCCGCAGCTTTCAATTTTTCAATCTCTTTCTTTACATCTCTTGAAAGATTGTTATAAAAACTAGGTATATCAATGACACCTAATTTCTTGCTGTTTTCATCACCATTTTTTTCAAAATAGACTTCAGATTTTGCGGCTCTGTCTTCAAGTTTAATTTTGTCTCTAACAATTGAAACAATTTTAGTATCAGAGGCGTCATCAGACTCACCCGATAATACTTGTAAGCGTACTTTTGTACCTTTAGGCCCTTTGATCAGTTCAACAACATCATCTAAGCGCCAGCCAATTACATCAACAAAATCTTTTTTATCCTGTGAAACACCAATAATTCTATCTTTTGGTTTCAATTCATTTGATTTATCCGCAGGTCCGCCTGAAACAATACTTTGTATAACGGTATAGTCTTCTTCAGCACGAAGCACCGCTCCTATACCTTCCAAAGAAAGGTTCATTTCCATTTGAAAACGTTCAGCGTTACGCGGTGATAAATAAGAAGTATGAGGTTCAACTACGCGAGCAAAGCTATTCATCACTATTTGAAAAACATCTTCACTTTCACTTTGTTTTAGGCGTTTAATTGCTGAACGATAACGCTTGCCCAAAATTTCTTTAACTTTAGGCCATTCTTTACCCGTAAGCGTAAGGTTCAGAGCATCATATTTAGTTTTTAAACGCCAAAGCTCATTAATTTCTGCGTCGCTAACAGGCCAGTCGGCTTCTTCACGATCAAAGTGATAACTTTCTTCAAGCGTAAAATCGAAAGGTTTATCAAGTAAACTTAATGCGTAATCGTAACGTTCAAGACGACGCTTTAAATTAAAATTATAAATGTCATAGGCGACATCTAATCTTCCTCGAGAAATGACACTATCAAAGTCAAGACGATGCTTTTCAAAACCTTCAATATCAGATGCTAAGAATATATTTCGGGAATAATCTAATTGTTTGATATACCGATCAAAAATTTTCTCAGAAAGGACATCATCCATTTTTACTTGTTTGTAATGAGCACGTGTAAACTGTGCCGTTATTCGTTTACTGGACGTTGCATGCTGACTCTCAGGAGTCAATATAGGAAGCGTGTCAACGTTATTTTTATTATCATTAGCAAAAGTATTAATACTCATCAATGATAAAGAAACAGCAATAGCGATACGACAGAATTTTTGCATGCGTTTACTCCAATTTATTCAGTAAATATATTTTTAACTTGAGTCTTAACAACCATGCCAGAATTCAATTGCACACTAACATCGTTACCAGCCACTTCAGTAATTATAGCATCCATAGGAGAATTCCCTAATTTCACTTTAACATGTTTACCAACAGAGACAGTATCAGAGGTCAATGATTTAAGTTTAACTTCAACTTTAGGTTTTGATACACGTTTAGTTGACTTAACAGCGTTAAACTTAGCTTTATTCTTAGCATCGTTCTTAATGTTGTTAGAAGATTTAGACTCAGTCTTGGTACCTTTATAAGGCTTTTTAGCTACTTTGTCTTTTGGTTTTTTGTTACCAAATTTTTCTTGGCTCTCTTTCAACGTTTTTGCAGCGTAATCTGCTTGGTCTTGATCTATCTTGGCAACATCACTACCGTCAATACCTACACGGAAACAGCCGAGTTTAACCGATTTAAGATAGCGCCAACTGCTAGTGTAATGTCTAAGTGCTTGACGTAAACGTGTCTTACTAACCATTTCGTCATCAATCAGTTTTTCAGCTAGCTCTTGAAATATCCCCACTTTTAGCGGTTTTGCTGGGCCTTCCACTGAAAAACAGGCAGGAAATTTTTCGACTAAATAGCTAATGATTTCTTTTGTGCTAGCACGTTTTGTCTCAGGCTTAGCTTCGGGCTTTATTTCAGCTTCAGCTTTAGCTTCAGCTTTAGCTTCGGGCTTAGCTTCGGGCTTAGCTTCTGGCTTTATTTCAGCTTTAGCTTCTGCTGGGGTTGCAACTTGTTCTTCACTGTTTGTTTCAACGTCGACGCTAACTTCACTTTCTGTTTTAGTTTCCATAAATACAACTTTTAAAATAAATTTTTAATTTTCGAGATATTGTTCACGGTTTTCCAACAAATGTCGGCACCAATCATGAATATCATCACTGTCTAAATCAGGTAGAGCGTCTTGCCCTATCCATGTATCCCACACCAATGCTAAGAGTTTTTCTAACTCCTCTGGTGCAATATCTTCTTCTGCTAAGTCGTATATCATATGATATATTTCATTGATACGCTCAGCAACAAGCTCTTCATTACCATCCCAGTCTCCAACTACAGCTTCGGAGACAAGATAATCATGAATAACCACAAATTCTTTCATTAGTTTACCACGCCATGTTTGATGATGATATTTTCAAACAAAGTTATTATTGCTTCTAAGCCATTTTGATCATGCAGATCAAAACGATCGAATTTTGTACTGTCTATATCTAATACCGCAATAACCTTGCCTTCAACCTCAACAGGTATAACAATCTCTGCATTGCTTGTCGCATCACAAGCTATGTGACCAGAAAAACTATGCACATCGGCGATGCGTTGTGTTGAATTGTCACTAACCGCCGTACCACAAAAACCTTTACCTACTGGAATTCTAATACAAGCAATTTTCCCTTGAAACGGCCCTAAAACCAACTCATTAGCAACTACTCGATAAAAACCAACCCAATTAACATCTGATAGCTTTTCAAACAACAAAGCACTGATATTGGCCATATTCGCTATAACATCAGGCTCGTCACTAATAATGGCTGATGTTTGCGCTAATAACTCTTGATAAAGTGTATTTTTATTCATACTACCCATTAAGATTATTTAAAAACGCATAACATACCCTGATAGCTGAGCAAATTAAAGTGCTATCCACGATTATATCTACTGTTGTAACGAAAAAGTTGCAATAACTTGTGCTGAAACGGCTCTTTGTCCAGCAGAAGATGAAAAACTACTTGGTAAAGCTTCACTTGCAAAAGAATAACGACGATGACCACCATAAGAGGTTTCTTTTAGGTATTTTAGCGGCCCTAATTTTACCCCCGCTTGATTAGCGATACGTTGTGCTTTCTGTTTAGCATCAATTATCGCCTTGTCTAAAGCTTGCATATACAGCTCTTCGCTCCCTTTTATTGACATTTGTACTGGCGATATTTCAGTGACGCCAATTTTTACAACCTTGTCGAGTAGTCGATCATATATTGATAGGTCATTAATAGGTATGATAATTTTCCGACTAACATCGATACTTGAATGATTATTATACTTATTTTTAATATTCGTTCTAATTTTAGTTTTTAAATTATCATTAAAAGCAGTTTTCACATCAACGCCTTGGAAGTTTATCGACGGCTTATCGTAATTAACTCGAATGCTCAGTTGAGTCGATTGAATTAACTTCTTATCAATGCCAAACGATGAGGCAGCATCAACAATCATTTGACTATTTCTATCAACTAATGCCTTAGTTTTGCTTGCACTAAAACCACGTTCTTTCACTGTTAACGTAACGAGAAACTGATCAGGCATTGCGCTTACACTCGCTTTCCCCATGACTTCAATACCAGTTAAGCCATCATCTGCCTTAACAGATGAAATATGAAAAGAATTGATAATAAGGATAAATATGATAGAAAAAACTTTGATACGAACCTCCGATGTCAATATGGTTAAATTATAGTCCATTTAAGATAATATCACTTTGAGTGTTATTGAAAAGAGTCATTAATAATTATTTGATTAAATTCATTATGGCATAAACGATCTTGAAAATTATGAGATGTGGATGAAATACGATGAAGCCCTGAAAAATGTAACAAGTAAAAAACTATTTACCTGTTACATTAATTATTTACAAAAATCTAAAAAGAATCGATAGGAATACGTACCCAACCTTCCATTAATACACGAGAACTTCGGCTCATAACTGCTTTATTAACAATCCAAGCACCATCAACTTCGCTAGCCTCGGCGCCCACTTTTAATGTCCCTGACGGATGACCAAAAGTTACACTCTCTTTTGCTGATAGCTCAGTGCCGCCTGCACCTTTACTTGCAGCAAGCGCAACTAAGGTTCCTGGAATTGCCGCTGCCGTGCCAATAGCAACCGCCGCTGTGCCCATCATCGCGTGGTGTAATTTCCCCATAGATAACGCGCGTACATGTAAATCAATTTCGTCTGCCGTTACAGATTTCCCACTTGAGGTAACGTAATCTTGTGCGGGTGAAACAAAAGCGACTTTAGGGGTGTGCTGACGCGCTGCCGCTTCCGATATATCTTTTATCAAACCCATTTTTACAGCGCCATAAGCGCGAATGGTTTCAAAGCGTTCAAGTGCCGCTGGGTCGCCATTAATTGTTTCTTGCAATTCTATACCGTTATAACCAATTTCATCGGCATTTAAAAAGATGGTGGGAATACCTGCTGTGATCATTGTAACTTTAAAAGTACCTACGCTTGGAATTTCAAGTTCATCAACGAGGTTTCCTGTTGGAAACATTGCCTCGCTAGGGTCAACCGGGGCAATAAATTCAACTGGCACTTCTGCGGCAGGGAAAGTGACACCATCAAGTTCAAAGTCGCCAGTTTCTTGTACTTCACCATTGCTGATCGGTACTTGCGCGAGAATAGTTTTTGAAATGTTTTTCTGCCAAATTCGCACCGTACAAATGCCGTTTTGTGGAATACGTGCAGCGTCAACCAAACCTGAATTAATCGCGAAAGAGCCAACCGCTGCAGTTAAATTACCGCAGTTACCCGACCAATCAACAAAAGCTTTATCGATAGCTACTTGACCAAATAAATAATCTACATCGTGATCGGCTTGTTCTGACTTTGCTAAAATAACTGTTTTACTGGTACTTGACGTTGCGCCGCCCATACCATCAGTTTGTTTGCCGTAAGGATCTGGACTACCAATTACCCGTAGCAGCATGTTATCACGTGCTTGCCCTGCAACCTGACAACGTTCGGGTAAATCAGTTAAGTTAAAAAACACACCTTTTGAGGTACCCCCACGCATGTAGGTTGCTGGGATTTTTACTTGAGGTATGTGTGTTTGAGGAACAATAGACATATAACACCTTCTATATTTTATGACTTCTTCTGTATCGCACTAAAGTACGACCTATAAATGTTAAGCATCAATTTAGACTTTCTAAAATGCTACTAATAATGTTAGCGAAAAGAATTAAGCGAAGAAACGAGAGATTTTTATTTTGATCATGTCGGAAGCACGGAGCCTAGTTTACTAGGTGAG
>JABSOX010000106.1 GCA_013215655.1 Colwellia sp. | reverse complement strand
ATAGAGCCTGAGGTAACCAGGACGATCGGTTTGATTAACCCAATCCTTGGTTAGTGGCACCCTTAAGGCCTGAAAATTGATATCTATTTCTGACCCGCTAAAGATTAACCTATTACTTGCTTGCATGAATTTATATTCAGGTAACGCTGGTGCTTCGACTTCTCTGCGGGCAGCACGACCACCACAAGCAAGATAAAGCCAATCATCTTCACGCCATTCTACTTTTTCTATTGCTGTTTCTCGACCCGTGATACACCGGCCAAGTTTAGTTAAGGGTCTACCGGTTAGAAAAACCGCATACCATTCACCATTTTGTGTTTCAACAAGATCACCATGTCCGGTTTTTTGCAGATAGTTGTCGGGATCATTTTTAGCGGTAATGATTGGATTTTCAGGATGGATTTCATAGGGGCCCGTAATCGACTTAGCACGTGCTAAGGTCATGCAGTGCTCGTAACTCGTGCCTCCCTCAGCGGTCATTAAGTAGTAATAACTATTGCGCTTGTATATATGCGGTCCTTCAGTACGACCATGATCAGTACCTGCAAAGATATGATGGATTTTTCCCACTAGCTGCTTGGTATCTTTATCAAATTCCTGTAAAACCACGCCACCAAAAAATTTGCCATTACGGTGATCTATTAGCATATTTAAGCAGTAAGATTTACCATCATCATCATGAAACAATGACGCATCGAAGCCACTGGCATTTAAAAAAGTAGGTTCAGACCAGGGGCCATTGATACTTTCGGCAGTAACTAAATAATTAGGAGTATCTTTCCATTCCCCATCGAAGCTTTTTACATTGGCATAAAGCAGGTAAAAAATACCTTTATAGTGACTTAAGCAGGGCGCCCAAACACCACAAGAATCAGGAACACCTTTCATGTCTAATTGTGATACTCGGTCTAAAGGCTGACCAATGAGTTGCCAGTTGCTCAAGTCTTTTGAATGATGAATTTGACAGCCCGGAAACCATTCAAAAGTAGAAGTAACAATATAATAATCGTCCTCTACTCGAAGGATGCTGGGATCAGGATTAAACCCTGTCAAAATAGGATTAACGATTTTACTCATAACAATAACTCATGCTCTAAAAATATATGTTCAGTAATCACTGGTTTGAATCCAGTAGTTACTATTATTAATTTGCTCTAACCAACGTGCTTTTATCTCATCATTCGCTTGAATGCGACTATCGCCCCAATTCCCTTGCGAACAACCAGGGCTTCCTGCGGCAATTCCTTTAGTGCATTGCCACATGCCCTGAGAATCCCAATGGGTATTGATATAGGCGACGGCTCTAATAACATCGTTATTGGCATAAATAAAGTCGAAATAAGGCTGGTACCAAATTTGCCAAATTTGCACTGCGGTAATAGGCTTTGGCAGGTTTTCTTGAATAACGCTACTGGTTAATTCGCCGATGCGAAAACCTTGCGGGGCGGATTCAGCTATCATCACCGGCTTTTTGTGCGCTTTCGCAAATACTAATATGGATTCTTGCCCTGCTTGAGGAGTACTAGGTGGCATATAGTTCCACTGAGATAGGTTACGATAGAAAGATGACATGCCTATCCAGTCAACGTATTCATCACCTGGGTACCAACTATTTAGATGACCGTCCAAGCTAGTGTCATAAAGAGGGTTACCGAAGCTATCCGGCCATGAAGCTGATTGCCAGACGGTCGCAATGTTGTCGGCATTTTGTTTGGTGATTGCCTTCGCTATCCTTTGAAAAGCCAGTTTGTAATACTTCGGAGTATAACAATTCCAAGGGCCGTCAAATTCGTAACCTATTCGTAAAAATACCTTTCGTGGTGCTAATGATTTGAAATGCTTGACCATCACGTCAATGGTCTCGTTATATAATCCATTGGCAATATTAGCTTGATGATTATCTTGGTTACAGTTATCAAAGGCTAAACCGACTGCAATTGATGCATTAGGCGAGTCAGCGAGGGTTTTAGTAAAATCCACTGAGCCTGATTGCCAAAAGGCAGGGGAAAAAATTGCTTTCAAGGTTTCACTTGGTTGAGCGCTTTTTATCTGGCTGTATAGTGTAACTCCTTCGATATTATCTTCAGGTACTGCCGCAATATAATTGCTTATGGTATCTGAATCTTGGCCAATAAATAGCAGGATTTTGTTATCAGGAGGCGTGAGTTTTCCGGAGATATTGTTAGTTTCTATTTTAGACCTTGTATTCTTTTGCTGTTGATATTGTTGGCTTTCACAAGCAGTTATCATTATAAAAAAAGATAATACGGTAAAAATAATAAACGTATTTTTCGTCATTTCCATGTGCCTCTGAATAATAAATAGAGCTTTTCTGTTAGCGCTATCATATTGTTCTTTGTTAAAGTGAAAGTCAACCTCATTTTTAGGAGAATAACGATTTACTTAACCAATATTAGTTTGCCTTAACATATTTATTGTTGTCGATTCATTTTATGTCTGTAAACCTATTTCAGCGTAATTATTGGAGTTAAATGAAACACTATAATAAATATTTGTTTCATTGTTTTTGCTGCAAGATTTATTTGTTACAGTATTACTGGTAGCGTTAACATGTTTCTGCAAAGGGTTTGCTATCGACTAGGAAAAAATTCAACTTAATTCTGCACTGGATTCACGAAGAATAATTTCAAAATCCAAAACATGGCGTAAGTCTGATATTTTGGTTTTAGTCGGATCATCAAATTTCCCAGAAACCAGCAATTCAACAGCCACTTTTGCCATTTCTTGAATAGGTTGGCGTACTGTTGATATATGAGGCCAAACGGTACTAGCTAGTTGAGTATCATCAAAGCCGACAACCGATAGAGAAGTTGGTACATGAATATTATTCATATGGGCGGCAGAAATAGCCGCCGCGGCCATATCATCATTACTGGCGAAAATAGCACTAGGCCGATTTTCTAAGGATAACAAACTTTGAGCGGCACTCAATCCTGACTTATAGGTAAAAAAACCTTGCTCAATATATTCGGGAGGAACAGAAATTTTATTTGACCGCAGTGCGTCAAGAAACCCCTGATAACGTAATCGACTTGCCCCAACATCAGGATGACCTATGATATGAGCTATATTAACATGCCCCTGACGAATCAGTTGCTCAGTAATTTCAAATGCCGCCTGATAGTCATCCATGCAAACATAGGGTGAAACGTTTAATTGAGAATCAGGAGAAACCCGAACAAATGGAATATTAGCAGTAGTTAATATATCAAGTACTTCAGGAATATCACAGACAGGAGGCAATAATATCAGACCATCAACCTGAGTAATATTAATTAGCTCTTTGACTGATTTCAATGTTTTTGTTAGATCATTATCGGCTTCATCAACAACGAGGTGATATCCGTTGGCTCGACAAAGTTTAAGGCTACCTAAGAGAAATTGGCTTACATAGGAACTGCTGGGGTTATCATATAACAACCCTAAGAAAAAAGATTTACTACTTGCCAAACGACGTGCTGAGACATTAGGCCGATAACTAAGTTCTTTTACTGACGCTTGGACTTTCGCTCGTGTTTTATCACTCACCATACCATTCTGATTAAGTACTCGTGATACAGTCATCATAGAAACACCAGAGTGTTTTGCCACGTCCTGTAAACGGGTTTTTTTTTCTTTATTCATAGATAATCCTGATCATTTTCACTGATTCCTTTTCGGAAGCTATAGATAGAGCATAACGTATTTTTAATGAAGAAAAAATGATTTGGTTATTTTTTTTGTTAGCGCTATCTTTTTTTGCTTTCTATTTTCTAATAATTCCGCTTAAAAAAATAATTAAAACACCTTGATTAGCTAATGTGTTGTTATTGATAGGATATATTTTATTTTTGTATAAAATTGACATGATGTAACAGAGGTTTTTTGTAGAAACAAAACAATAAAGTATAAAATATTTTAATCTTTACATTAAATATCACTGGAAATAAACAAAAGTAAATGTTAGCGTTAACTTTCTGGTTTTTTAATCTAAATACACAATAGCTAAAAATTATAAATATTGGTATTCGAATATAAAAAAGAGGAAAGCCACAATAATGTAATTATTTTGACGGACAAAAATACAATAAGTAGTTAGTTAATCTAGCTTAAATCGTCATTCAAAGTAATTAATGTAGTTAAAGCATACTGAAATTGAACGTATTGTTGATAAAACTAATAAAAGTCGATAGTACAGCCTGTTATGAAATGGTAGCACTAATATTTTGATTTATTGTAACCATCACATTAATAATCAAGGGACAATCACATGAAACGTAGAAGATTTACTAAGACATATTTAGCTAAAAGCCTATCTCTTATTCTTGGTGTTGGTACATTATCACCGGCATTTGCTGAAGAAAGTAGCCTGGTGGATGAAAATATCGAGGTTATTGAAGTGACCGGTATTCGTGCCAGTATGATCAAGGCCATGGATATCAAACGTGAAGCCAATGGAATCGTTGACGCCATTTCTGCTGAAGATATTGGTAAATTTCCTGATACAAATTTAGCCGAATCATTACAACGTATATCCGGTGTATCCATTGATCGCTCAAATAACGAAGGTAGTAAAGTCACGGTTCGTGGTTTCGGCCCAAACTTTAACCTAGTCACTTTAAATGGCCGTGAAATGCCAACAGCTGAGTTAGCAGGGACTTCAGCGCCACAGTCACGCTCGTTTGATTTTGCTAATATAGCCTCTGAAAGTATTAGTGGAGTAGAAATCCATAAAACGGGTAAAGCCACTAACCCGAGTGGCGGGATAGGCGCTACTATTAATATACTTACCGCTAAACCACTTGATAGCTCAGGTATGCGCGCAACCCTAGGTGTAAAAGCGGTAATGGATACCACCAACGAAAATGGTGATGATGCAACTCCTGAATTATCAGGTTTATATAGCAATACCTTTGCTGATGATACCTTTGGGATTTTGGTTTCAGGTTCATTCCAAAAACGTGATAGTTTGGAGCAAAATGCAGAAGTTTCAGGCTGGGATGAAGCAAGTAGCTCAGTCTTTTTGGGAAATAATGTTACCAATAATAGCTTAAATCCTGATGGCAATGTTTGGATCCCACAAAACTATAAATACGATGTTGGGGATATTGAACGTGAACGTACTAATGGTTTAGTAGTATTACAATATAAGCCCATTGAAACATTGACGGCAACACTAGATTATACCTACGCAAAAAATGAAACCGTTTCTAACCGTAATCATTTTGGTGTTTGGTTCACAGGTGGTGGTGCGATAAATTCTGCGACTATTAATGAAAATGGTACGGTAGAAACAATCGAAGAAAATGGTGGTACTTATGACTTTTTTACTTATTTAAATAAAGCTGAAAGTGAAAATAAATCATTGGGTTTTAATCTTGAGTGGCAAGCAACAGATAACTTAAACTTGAATTTTGATTTTCATGACTCTTCCGCAGAATCTTTTGGTGGTGATACCGGTAATAATACTTTCTTTATTATGTCAGCCCCAGTTGACTCTAAGACATTTGATATAAGCCAAGGCACGGATATTCCAACACTAGATGTTAACTTTATTGACATCACTACAGATATAGCACCGAATCAAATCGTGGCCAACCAAGCGTTTGCCAACGAAGGAGGCTCAAGCACCGACATCACACAATCAAGGTTTGACGGTACTTGGATAAATGAAGATGATGGCGGTTTAGCCAGTATTGAATTTGGTGTTGGTTATGTTGAAAGGGAATCCCGGTCTACATTTGCCAATACACAATATGTATTTACACCTGCAAATGATACCTTCTTTAATAGCTCTATTTTTACTAAAACAGGTACAACAGGTCTATTTACAGAATTTAGCGGTGGTGTAATGCCATTTTTCTATGATTATGATGCCACAGAAGTCTTTAATCTGGCTCAAACTGCCTTCCCTGATGGTATTCTTCCAGGTTCACCAGATCAAGACCATACCGTAATAGAAAAAACCAGCAGTGCTTATGTGCAATTTAACATTGAGTCTGAATTCAATGGCATGGAAGTTTATATTGTTGCCGGTATGCGCTATGAACAAACTGACGTTGAAGCCACTAGTTTAGCAGAAACTGCGTTATCAATTGAATGGCAAAATCCAGTAGAATTTAGAACCAACTTTACATCAGATGGTACTAACTTTACTGATGTAGAAGCGGATTATGCATTATTTTTACCTAGCTTAGATGTGAGTATCGAAGTCGTCGAAGATGTATTAGCACGTTTTTCATACAGCAAAACGGTTACCCGTAATAGTTTACAAAATATGCGTGGCACTACAACTATCACAGGCACACCAAAATTAGGCAGCAGAACAGCATCGCGTGGTTCTCCTGAGTTATTACCGTACTCTTCGAATAATATTGATTTATCATTGGAATATTATTATGGCGAAGCTAGCTATGTTTCTCTTGGTTATTACAGTAAAGACGTTGATAACTTTCTGGTCACTTCTGAAGTTCAAGAAGAGCTATTAGACTTACGAGATCCGGCCAATGGCCAGCGTTCAGATGAAGCTATAGCACAGCTTACTACTGAAGGTACCGCCGCCTCACCAACTAATGTATGGGAACGTGTCTTATTAAATATGGGGCAACCTACTGATGGCACTGTAACTATCCTTGCTGACGAAACCGATAGACCAATTACTTGGACAACAACGGCATCGGTAAATGGTGAATCAGTATCGATAGAAGGTTTTGAGTTTGCTATTCAACATACCTTTGGTGACTCAGGCTTTGGTGCTTTATTTAACATGACGACTGTCACAGGTGATGTTTCGTTTGATAATGCCACTGTTGGTACACAATTTACCTTACCAGGCTTAAGTGATTCAGCTAACCTTGTCGCTTTTTATGAAAAAGACGGTATTCAAGCACGTATCGCTTATAACTGGCGTGATGACTTTTTATCAGCTATTGGTCAGTCAGAAGGTGAAGCAAATGGCCCCCAATATACAGAAGGTTATGGTCAAGTTGATATTAGTGCGAGTTATAGTGTGAATGATGATTTAACTGTGTTTGTTGAGGGTTTAAACATAACTGAAGAAACTCAACGAATTCACGGTCGCTATGAAGAGCAATTACTTCATGCTCGTCAGTATGGTGCACGTTACAACATAGGCATGCGTTATAACTTCTAAGCTTATTTTCTAACAAAAATAACAAAGAAGTCTTTAACATAAATAAGGAAAAAAATAATGAATATAATAAAAAAATTCAATCCACTAAATATGATGTATATGGGTATGACGGCCCTAGTGCTAAGCGCCTGTGGCGGTAGTGATTCAACACCAACACTGGAAACACCTCCAGATAATATCCCAACAACGACAGTTATTTTGGTACAAGATGCTGAAGATGAGGATGATAAAGGTTACCTAATCGCAGGGAATACCTCTTCAGATAGAGAAAGTTTAACGCTTTATACCTTTGCTGGTGATACCCAAGGTGTTAGTACTTGTTATGACGAATGTGCACAAGTTTGGCTCCCTTATACAGTTCCAACTGAAGAGCATGCAGTTACTATTACTTCTGGTGCTATATCAGTAGCAGCCCGTATAGATGGTTCTTTACAAGTTACCGTTGTTCCTGCACTTGGTGAAGAGCCAAAGCCACTATACTTTTATGTTAACGATATCGTGCAAGGCGAGCTTTTAGGTGCTGACATTGAAGGTTGGAGAGTATCAAGCTTTAATCTAGACAAAGTACCGGATATATTGGTTGCAAGTCTTAATTTTTCAGTTGACGGTTCTATTACAGAATTCTTCTCTAACGGTGAGGCTGAATGTTGTGACCAACCAGGTGCGGTTATTGATGGTAACGGTCTTCTTGGTGGTTTATTCGGTGTAGGTGACGGTTTTAGTGTAACTGTTCCAGCTGCTGCTGATGGTGTTTCTAAAATCGGGTTTAACTACTACCGTGGTGCTGATACTGATGGCTCAATGACAGTGTCAATTGACGGCGTAACTGTTGGTCAGTTTGTTATTGTTCCTAACTCTGCAGATTGGGCATCATTAAGTGAAAATGCTGCACCTACGGCGTTTTTGGAGCTAGATACTCCTTTAGCAGCGGGCGATGTTATTACAGTAATGGTAGACAGTCAGTTCTCTGCGGGTAATGGTGAATCATTTGGTTTCTATAAACCAGGTGCAGCAACTATTACTTTGGCAACATTAGAAGTAGAAGATGGTATTTCCATTACAGAATTCTTCTCTAACGGTGAGGCAGAGTGCTGTGATCAAGCAGGTGCGGTTATCGATGATAATGGCCTATTAGGCGGGCTATTTGGAGTAGGTGACGGGGTTGCTATTACCGTTCCTGCAGAGGCGGCTGGTGCTAACCAATTTGGTTTCACTTACTTCCGCGGTGCTGATACAGATGGTTCTATGACAGTGTCTGTAGATGATATCCCTGTAGGTAAGTTGGTACTTGTTCCTAACTCTGCAGATTGGGCATCATTAAGTGAAAATGCAGCTCCTACCGCGTTTATTGATTTAGATACACCTTTGGTTGCTGGCCAAATTATTACGGTAATGGTTGATAGTCAATTCTCAGCAGGTAATGGTGATGCGTTTGTCTTCAATCTGACATCTAAACCTGCTCCAGTTCTAACTGATATCTTAGTTTTAGCTGACGACGGTGTGGTTACTGAATTTTTCTCTAATGGTGAAGCGGAATGTTGTGACCAGGCAGGTGCAGTAATCGATGATAACGGATTAATGGGCGGACTATTTGGTGTCGGTGATGGTTTCAGTGTAACGGTTCCTGCTGATTCAGACGGTGCAACACGTTTTGGTTTTAGTTACTTCCGTGGCGCAGATACAGATGGTTCAATGACAGTACTTGTAGATGGTGTTGCAGCAGGTACATTAATTATTGCTCCTAATTCTGCAGATTGGGCTTCATTGTCTGAAAATGCTGCTCCCACTGCATTTATGAACTTAAGTACTCCTTTAGTTGCTGGACAAGTAGTTACTGTAATGGTTGATAGCCAGTTCTCTGCAGGAAACGGTGTTTCAGTAAGTTTCTATAAATAGATAATTAACTTAACTGACTATAAATGCCACCTAATAAGTGGCATTTATATATAAAGCTATCGACGGCGTTTGTTTACCAATGATAAATCTCGCTAAAGTGTTAACAGTCATCTGATAACACTATTACTGTCAAACCACCTTCGCCTGAAGGGGGTTTTCTTTATTTAACGACTTCATCCCCGTATATAGATCTATATATTAGAAAATACGTTATTTAGATCTTATAAGCTCAGTTTAACTATTGACATTAAGATATAAAAACAGTAAAAATGGTAGCGCTAACATTAACGGGTAGGTAGCTTTTTAGAACAACAGGTCAAAGGCATAAAATTATCCGCCATCACCCATCAATAATGGGAATGAAAAAGTATGAGTAATACACCATGGTTATGTTTTTTATACAAATTGATAAACCAATAAATATTTTCCCACAATAAGGTTAAATAAATGATAGATGGCTCACTAGGCAAAGACAAAATATCACTATTGTACAAGTTGGGTTTAGCCCTTGTAATCGTGACGGTATCTTTTTTATCAATTAAGACTAACGCTGCAGACTTAGCACCAGAGCAAGGTGTCTTACTCAGCATAGGACAGGATGTTGATAGTATTAATGACTATCATGAAAGTATCAGCGTTGTTGCGGGTGGCGTCACCAATTATCTTGGTATCACTTCGCTTGGCGGACTGACGTCAAATGCAGAATCTGGTGCCGGTCGTAATAATATTGCAGAACTTGTAACCTTATACCCCAATGCTACGCTTGTCGTTGGAGTATCTATGAACGGTGTTATCGACGATGTTGCTGATGGTGATTACGATAATAATATTGATATTTTACTTAAAACCTTGGCGAGCTACCAACGTCCAGTTTATTTACGTTGGGCCTATGAAGTTGATGGTCCGTGGAACAATCACAGCAATAGTGGTGTGATCAGCACCTTTCAATACGTACATGATCAAATTGAAGTTCTGGGGTTTCAGGACAGCATATCTCTGGTCTGGCAGGTATCTTCTTATTGTCATAATGCAGCTGGTCAGGATAAATTAGAAGCACTTTGGCCTGGGGACGAGTATGTTGACTGGGTTGGACTAAGTTGGTTTTCACCACAAGACTGTAACTTTGAACGCGTTAATGAAGCAGCACAGTTTGCCAGAAACCATAATAAACCTCTATTTATTAATGAGTCATCACCACAACGTTATCAAATTGCCGAATTGACCTATTCAAATGATGCGGCTAATGGACAGAATAAACAAAGCAAGACTGCAGATACGATTTGGGATGAATGGTATCAACCCTATTTCGACTTTATCAATGATGAAAACAATAATGTCAAAGCAATTACTTATATTAACGCCGATTGGGATAGTCAAACTCGTTGGAATCCTAACGATGGCATAGGTAATCCAGAAGGATATTGGGGCGACTCAAGAGTGCAAGCTAACGAGGCTATTAAACAACGATGGCTGGAAGCAACTAATACTGAACAATTTCATCAGGCCAGTGATGAGCTTTTTGATTTATTGGGATATTCTCAGGCTAGTACTAACCTTTCACCAGAATTAACGATTACTGTGCCTGTAGCGATTCAAAACATGGACGAAAATATAGACATTATTGCCAAAGCTTCGGACAGCGATGGGGAAGTTGTTTCAGTTGAACTTTATCATACCCATACCTCGGTCACAGGGGAAGAATTTGCCGAGCAACTGATCTCGAGTATTAGTCTTTCACCTTTTAGTTGGGCCCTTACAGATCTTGAAGCGGGCGAACATAAGATCAGAGTTGTTGCCAGCGATGAATTAGGCGGTGTCACTACCGTCCTTGATAGAATAACTGTTCAGGGAGTGGACAAAAACATCATAAGATTTGAAGCGGAAAATGGCATATTTTCTGGTGATGCTCAACTATATGATGATAACGATGCCTCGAATGGCTCAGGTGTTGCGTATATTTATACTGCTGGTTCAGGATTTACCCTGACCGACTTACCACAATCAGAACAAGTCACTATACGTTATGCCTCTGAGCTTGCTGGTACGATATCAATATATATTAACGATCAAAAACATTCACTGAGTTTTGCTCCAACAGGTGCTTGGGAGTCGGACTATAGCTATGTCATATTAAAGACACCCATTGAAGAAAATTCATCTCTGAGAGTACAATTTGACTCGGGAGATACAGCAATGAATGTTGATTATGCTCAGTTTATAACAATATCGTTACCCGACGATAACCCTCCTGCACCTGATCCTGTTCCTGTTGAGATCGAAAATGGCTCAGGCGGTTCTGGCGGCGGTAGTATGAGTATTGGCTTGCTATTATTACTCGGTATCTTATTTTTACCGTTGCTTTTAAAGAAGTGAACGAAATTTTAACCAGAAGGTTGAGCTCAAAAAAGTGCTTACTATGAGCCGTCATAAATGGGTTCAACAATCACGTAATGAGGACGTTTATGACAGACATGATAGTAAAATTATATGATCTTCAACCCATAAATAATGGTAGCGAATTATCCGAGCCACAGATCATAATCAAACAGGCATTAGCTCTGGATAAAAAACAAATTTGTCAATTTATTGAAGATAATTTTTCTGATATTTGCCCTGGTTGGGTTGATGAATGTACCGCCTGTTTGTTAAGCCAACCAACGAGATGTTTTATTGCAGTCTATCAAGAGCAAGTTATAGGTTTCTGTTGTTACGACAGTACTGCGAAAGGCATGTTAGGTCCTCTAGGTGTACATCATAACTATAGAAATAAAGGAATTGCCCGTAAGTTAATGTTTCAGTGCTTCTTCGCGATGAAAGCTGCGGGTTATGCCTATGCAGTTATCGGCTGGGTAAGTTCAACGAGTTTTTATCAAAAGTCGTGCAATGCCATCGAGATACCTGACTCCTTTCCCGGCGTATATCAACGAATGGTGACACAGGTATAATTCGGTGGCTAAAAGCCTTACTTAAAAAGCTAGTACCCCGTGCAATCCTCAACATTGAAGAAAAAATCATAAGGTAATTTCATTATGCGAATAAGAATAAAGAGTAAAGTCATTCACCTGTGCCTTTCTGAGATGCTATCACTCATACTTTCTAGCAGTCTTTTCTTTAGCTGTGTACTACAAGGCAAGGAAATTCATGTCGCTAAAGTGGGTAATGATGCGAATAGCGGGTCTTTAAATGCTCCATACTTAAGTATAAATAAAGCCGCATCCTTAGCCATTGCTGGGGATACTATTACTGTTCATCAAGGCACTTACCGAGAATGGGTTAAACCACAGTTCAGTGGGCTATCAGAAGAGCAACGTATTTATTATCGAGCGGCTGAGCGTGAAGAGGTTATTATCACTGGTTCAGAGTCGGTAAAAGGTGCTGGCTATAGTTGGCAATTCGACGAAAACTATAAACAATGGAAATTGGTACTACCTAAAGCCTTTTTTGGCGACTTTAATCCCTTTAGTAAACTTATTCGTCAAGATCAATATATTGATGTCGATGAATCTTCTGAAGGTTGGGGATGGTTAATGTATGGCCGTAACAAACATCGCGGTAATGTATACCTCAATGGTTTAGGTTTTAGCGAAAGAGAAAGTATTCAAGCGTTGACTGAAGTTTATACTTGGCATGCAGAGGTAACACCAGAAGACAGGTTTACCGTCATTTGGGCAAATTTTGGTGACAAAGATCCTAACCAAGAAAATGTTGAAATTAATCTCAGGCCGTTTGGCATAGCGCCATTAAAAAGTGGTCTGTCGTACATCAGTATTGACGGTTTTACTATTAAAAATATTGCCAGCTCTTGGGCGCCACCAACAGTATTTCAAGCAGGCGCCGTTGTGGTTAACGGTGGTAGCCATTGGAATATTATCAATAATAATATCACGTACTCCAAAGGGGTCTGTATATCTATCGGCCTGCCTTCTGGCGAAGCTGAACATTCATTATCTGGCCACCATATTATTAAAGAAAATATCATGTTGCGCTGTGGCCAAGCTGGTATTGCTGGTCAAAGTTGGGGCAGCCATTCAACAATAATGGGCAATATTATTGAAGACACCAATTACCTGAAAGAATATGGCGGATGGGAAACTGCAGGTATCAAACTGCATAATGTCACTGATGTTACCATTTCCGATAATTTCATTTATGGTGTCTCGACCAATGATCTCGGCGCTGCTCATGGTATTTGGATAGATTACGAAAATACCAATTTCACTATCGCTAATAATATTATTATCAAAGCTCAAGATGCGGCTATTATGCTCGAAGCCAACTGGCAAGGCCCATTTTTAATAGAAAATAATATTCTGATCTCTGGCACAGCTGCAGTGATGAGTTCAGTCGATGATGTTTGGGCTCATAATCTATTTGTTGATGTTAACGGACGATGGCTTAATCAAACCTATGGTGACAGACCAGCGGTTAAAAATGCTGTTTGGTTAAATAATACCTTTATCTCCGGTGGTATTAAAAAGGCGCCAAAGGATGCAGACTATCTTATTGACAATAATTTCTATGCAAATAATGCGAAGTCTAGTGATATAGATATCAATAAACGAGAAACGATAATGGCTGTGCAATTTGATTACGCGATTACCGATAAAGGGGTTATTGCTTCTTTTACTGTGCCAGATGAATGGCGATTACAATCATTGCCTTTGGTTACCGCTGCGACAACCAAGCATCCGATAAAACGCCGCAATGGTAAAGATGCGATTATTGATAAAGATTTCTTTGGACAACTTCGCAATCAGCAGCAGATCATTGCTGGGCCTTTTGCCAAGTTATCAGCGGGCCATAACCAACTGACCTTGTATGTATTTCCTGAGCGACTAGCCAAACTTAAAGCATCGATATCAGGTATACGTGAAAATTAGAGCTTACTTTGCCAATTGATCTTTCTTTACACCAAAACAATAGCTAATAGCGGATTATATAGGCGATAACGATAATGGTTTCGCCTATGTTCTAAACGTTTTTATCTTTTTCTAATTAAATGACGAGTTACCTAACTTCTTGGCAAACCATACTGTTTTATATGATCTATTAACTGGCGGTTGCTGGGTAATGCGGCTTTAAATCGCTGCACCATTTGGCTATTTTCCCGAAAATAAAAATTAGCCATAGCCTCACTTTCATTAGCTTTACTGGTGGCGCGACTTTGAGTTTTAAAGCCCATGCCATAAAGAATATATTGATAACTTGCCGCTGGAAAAATTTCTGATCCTTGATTAAAATCACTGGCGGACGGCACTTGGTATTGCCACAGTTCAAGTAACTCTTGC
>JABSOX010000105.1 GCA_013215655.1 Colwellia sp. | reverse complement strand
ACGGCGAATACTCCCTTGAATTAGAAGAAGGTATTATATGCCTCACTCTTGATGGGGAGTTCAACGTGGAGTCAGCTCAGTTAACCACTATGTTAAAGAAATACAACTCTTAATACTTCCCAATCAGCATAAACGGCTACCGAACCTTGCGATCCCAGATTTTAGGCAACTTTACCAAGTTGAAGCCATTGATATTGTTGATGCTTCAACAGGTGAGCTCCCCATATTGGCAGATGACTCATCGTTAATATTGATCACTTGTTACCCATTTACGAGTATCAGGAATACAAGTAGCAATACCGATAGAAATACTGATAGTAATGGTAATGAAAGGTATGTGATCACAGCAAGGCGGCTATGAATGCATAAATTTATCCATTTGATTTATGTGCTTTGGTATTATTCAGGATCAGAATATCCCGCCCAGATATCAGCATTCACTGACGCTTGCTTTTTGCGTTTTTTCTTAGCCTTTTTCTTTCCAGAGCCTTCCGGTGCTGCCATCGGTTTAGCTGCGGCCGATAATGTATCATTGATAACTTTATCAGCTTCAAAACCCTCGACTTGTTCACGTTCAAGACGGATCTTGTTTTTCTTTTCGATCACTTTGAAATGATGATAATCTTCATGATCGATAAGCGATAAGGCTAAGCCTACTTCGCCAGCGCGACCACTTCGACCAATACGGTGCATGTAGTCTGACGGACTTCTTGGTAAGTTAAAATTAATGACCACTGGCAGTTTTTCGATGTCTAGACCACGGGCAGCTATATCTGTGGCAATCAATACTTCAATCTCACCTGCTTTAAACGCTTCAAGCACACGACTACGAGCACCCTGGCCTTTATCGCCATGAAACACTTCTGCGCTAATACCACGTTTAGAGAGCTTTTCAGCTAAGTGTTCGCAGTTGTTTTTAGCATTAACAAAAATAAGCGCTTGTCGCCATTGATGTTGTTTGATCAAATGCGCTAATACCGCTGTTTTTTCACCCTTATTAACAGTAAAAACACGCTGTACTAAGGTGCTAGCATCACTACTTTGTACTTGTATTTCAACAGGGTCGTTGAGTAATGTTTGGGTTAACGCCTGTACTTGCTCAGGAAAGGTTGCTGAAAATAATAAGGTTTGCTTTTTCTTTGGCAATAATGCCAACAATGCAGAGAGCTCCTCAGTAAAACCTAAGCTTAACATCCGATCGGCTTCATCAAGCACTAAGGTATTAACCAAATCAAGCTTAATAGCATTACTTGAAATCAAATCGAGTAATCGACCGGGCGTTGCCACCAAAATATCAGTACCACCACGTAGTGCGAGCATTTGAGTATTCGCTGATACCCCACCAAAAACAGCAAGCGTTTTAATTGCGCCGTTAAAATGCACAGCATAAGATTTAATGCTGTCAGCAACTTGCTTGGCAAGCTCCCGAGTAGGCACCAATATCAGTCCCGAAACATAGTTACCTTTACTGCTTTGACTACTTAATGGTTTGCCCTTATGTATTTTTTGCAAAAGCGGCAATGCAAAAGTGGCTGTTTTACCTGAACCCGTATTTGCCCCGCCAATTAAGTCACGTCCTGCTAATACACTTGGAATAGCTTGCGCTTGAATAGGCGTTGGCTGCTGATATTCCAGCTCAGTTAATCGCGCTAACAAGGGTGGAATAAGGCCAAGTTCTGTAAATTTGGTTGGCGTTGTCGCAGAGGTCATTAATTCAGAGGTCATTGACGTAAAGGGCTCAAAGCTAAGATAAGTGCTATTATTTTAGCGTATTTATGCCTCGTTAAGTTAGTAAAATCGATCAAAGTCTGCTTTAACCCCATTTAAACACTCCTCTGAAACAATTAAACACCGCCGTAATATCATTCAGTTCAATACCAAACAATACAGGATAGTGCGAGTTTTATTCGACGTTAAGTTCCACGTGTTACGTAAAACAACGTATCCGAGCGGGTCGTACTGCATTTTAATTTTCTTTGCCCGTGACTTGCATGGAAGCGATAGTGCCAGAATGCGCAGGAACGGCCATCCGCGTGTTTTTATTGCTGATTTTATTTTCGAGGAGCTGATAATGTTCAAATAACAATGGCTGTCCTAGAATTTTATGTTTAGCCAAAAATATTACTGTGGAGTTTAGAAAAATAGACTTCCTCAACACTATGCTGGATATTCTTCTTCGGCTTAAATGAATTACAAGTTAATGTAACCTTTTAGAGTTTCTATTTGTCTATCTTATTAATAGCGTAGTGAGTAATAAGCATTAACAATCAATATAAAAATAATAAAGAAGGGTCATGACTAAAATTACAGGGTTTAGTGTAGAAATATCCTTAGCTGTGATCAGACAGGCACAGCAAGGGGATATCGATGCTTTCGAACAAATTTATCATACCTATGCAAAAGCTTGTTATTCATTAGCTTGGCGTATTTGTGGCCAAGAAGTAATGGCACAGGATTTAGTTCAGGACGTTTTCATTAAAGTAATCAATAAAATTAACAATTATCGAGCTGACGGTGTTTTTGCTGGTTGGTTGAGGCAAATCGTCGTACGTGAAACTATTAACAAGATCAAAGCTGAAACTAAATTGCATCTTGTCACAGATGAAGATTTATCACAGCAAGAATGTACCGATTTATTTGATTGTAACTGGCTTGAGTCTTGCCGTGATCTTGAGACGTTGACCAACCAATTATCAGTGACTAGTAGAGCTGTATTACTTTTGCATGAAGTTGAAGGATATAACCATAAAGAAATTGCCAAATTTTTTAATAAATCAGAGAGTTTTTCCAAAGTAACTTTGAATCGTGCCTACACAGCTTTAAGACAGAGAGTTTCATCGCAGGAGTCAACTAATGCATTTAACAGATGAAAAATTATTAGAACTAAACGAGTCAGGTAAAGAACACCTTCTTCAATGTACTAAATGTAAACAAAGAGCAAAGGTTTTAATTGGTATACGTCAGCAATTAGATCAGCAAATATGCCAAAGTTCAACATTACCAGATTTTAAAGCTAGCTGGCACATTGTTAAGCAAGTTCATGAAGAAGTGCACCAGCAGAGTGAGTCTTTGCAAAAGGTTAAAACGACAAAAGCACAGCATAAAATTACGTTTTGGCAGGTAAGCACTATGATGCTGGCAGCATCACTCCTCATAGTGGCTATTTTCCCACATATGAAGGTAAACCCGGAAATTGAATTACCTGTAGCCAACAAAATCGTATTGGTGAAATGGATAGAAGAAAATGTCCAACTTCAACAGCTATTCGAGCAACAATATAATAACAATCTGTTGACTAGGGTAAGTATAAATCAGTTACAGTTTAAATTAGCCAGTATTGATGATTTATTACAACAAGCATATTTTAAAAATGCGTCAGATGAAGAAAAGTTAACGTTATGGCAACAACGAAAAAAGATAATCAAAAATTCCCTACTAAATATTAAAAAATTAAAATTAAAAAATTCACATACCATTTCAATCTAATTACTCAGAGAGATTTATGAAATTAATTACCATGTTATTTGTGAGCCTTGCATTTTTGGTGCTACCCTATTTTTCAGCTTACGCAGAGTCTGAAAAGCAAGAATTTACTCCAGAATCAAAAGAACTCTTGCTAAAGATGGAGCAAGAAATGATAGGCACATTACTCACCATCAGTGAAAATGAACGTAAAGCAGGTAATGATATGAGTAATTTTTATTATTCAATAGACTTACCTGCACAGCAGCATATTCAATTAGGTTTAGTGCTTGATACCGAGAACCCACAAGAGGGTTACAAGGTTTTATCGGTAACTCCTAATGGAATTGCTGATCAGTTAGCTATTTCAACTGGCGATAAAATTATAGAGATTAATGGCGTTACAATAAATGTTGCAAATAACAAAAAAGCTATAGAGCAGCTTAAACAAGCGGTCTCTGGACGGGATTTGAGTTTAGTGGTTAATTCTCAAGGGGAAAATAAAACATTGTTCACCCCGCTGACAAGTAATTATATCCCTGAAATAAAAATTGAAATTGGCTCTCAGATAAAAGTTGCTAACAAGTCCGTAAAAACAGTTCAGTATGATGAGAGTAGCTGTGGCGAAATCTCTCTGTTTTTTAATCCACCAGCAACAAGAGGTATTTATCCGGCTTACATATATTCATTGGATAGTCGAACGAATATACTTGCCTCGAGAAAGAACTTCAAACTAAAGCCAGGTAAACATACCATATACCTTCACGAGCTCATTTCAGATATCGATGTACGCCGTAGTAAAGGAAGGCGGAAAGCAAAAATCCTGATTGTTGATGTTAAACCAAATATGAGCTACAAAGTAGGTGCACAATTTAATCGAAAAAAACGTTTTAAAATACATAATCAAGAATATTGGCAGCCAGTAGTTTGGAGCACATCGGACAAGAAATGCTCTATTTGACCGCAATAATCAACCTTAATAGATAACTTTATGTGGTCTGTTTGTAAAGAAGCCCTGAAATTAACAGGGCTTTTGTCATCAAATAATTAATCACAAAGAAACAACCAAATAGTTCATATAATTCAGTGCGCAGGTTGGCCGTAGTGAATAACTAACAGACCTCTGTCTAAAAAAAGCAGGTAACAATCCAGCTGAATCCTGCACCTTGAAGTCATTTGAGTATAATTAAAGGTTAGTTTGTTGTTTAACGATATATATCATCCAACTCGCCGTTTTTAAGCTTTTTATTAACTTTTTTTAAACAGTGTTCAGCATGGCTGATCACCTGTTGTATGTTTTCATAACAACGTTGGTCATTTTTACCGTAAGCAAAAAAGGTCAGTATCACCTGCTGGCCCATGCCGCCGGTGTCTACCTTATCGCCAAGGGCTAGATAACAGGTGGTAGATGGCGATAAACAAATGGCTCCAGCACGAAACCCTAGCTTGCTGCTCGCTACACCTTGCAGGATATTTTGCATCAACCAGTCGATGCTTCGCTCTTGGCAGTTTTCTTCAATATGGCGGAACAAGATCATTAATCTGGCGCTGCATTTTTTAGCATAAGGGTACTGTTTATCAGGGTTTTCTTCTGCGGCATTAAAGGTACAGTCGTTGCTTTCCAGCAAGGATGACGAGCTATTAATCCATTCCACTAGCGAATAGAAAGTATCAACAAAGGGCCATTTATTAAAGGGCATAAAATCTTCCAGAGAACTACGTATCAATTTCGGATTTTTTATGAAATCCATATAAATACTACTGTTGTCTGTAGTCATCGACGTCCAAGGATGAGATCTTCCTTCGGTAACATCGGTTTGTTTGGCTGTAAAAGCGTCCATGTGTTAACTAGACCTTATCTGTGTAACAACACGTAACACACTGATATTATTTAAAATAAAATTGTTACAGTTTTTCATTAAATTTTCCTTTGTTTTTAGACCTATATTTTATTATGTTATGACCACTCTGGAAAATATCTACCATCAATGCCAGTCAATTACATTTATCTGTGACAATAATATTTCGACCTTATTAAATCTGTCATCTTTGGATATATTGAACACTGCTAATGCACACCTTTAACACAAAGCAGCAGTGCTACACTAACGCTTTTTAAGCTTCAAAGATTAGATTCATTATTGGATGATCTCCAGTGAGATGCGACAAGTACTACATAATAGTCTCATAGCCGGCGCGCATCTACTGGAATTTGTTTCTCTGGTTGATACAACCAACACACAAAACGTTCAAAATCTTGTTTAGCAGACGACATTTGATCTCAATTGATAGCATCCAATCCCCTTTGTACTCGCATTGTTGCATTACAAATTGAGAACTCAATATATTCATACAAAAAACGGATCTTCCGTAAACCTCTAATTGTGTGTGAAATTTTTATATTATAGTGCTGAACTAATGATGCTAGATATGTCTAGTACACATAGCATGAAGTTAAGCCATGTACCGTATTTTCGAATTGATTGCTCGGATTAGAAAATGTAGATCAATTGACTGTTTAGAGACTTAATGAATGGGAATAGGCAATGAGTTCCATCTATATTATTACGGATTGACCATTACATATTAAAGTAGAATTTTTATTAAGGTCCACTTTCGTATCTAAACTGCCCCTTAGCTGATATGAGTTGTGGTTCACAAAAATAGACTATATTGTGGTGAAGTGAGCCTTAGCTCGTAACCAATGAACAATGAAAAACAGGACGCCGCTAATGACTTCTTAGTGCAAAGTTGACGTTAGCACTTGTATTACTAATGGCAGCTCTTCCGCTCAAAAGCGCCCCTTGATTTCATTTATAGTAATGGTCGTATAATCCGACAAATCGGTCATAAAACCTCCTTCGTAGCATGTTAACTTTTGACAACATTACTGACACTTTTATGTTACCAAAAAGCAGTTTACAAAGACTGCTATTCAGCCACTGGCAGGAGCAAGGTCAAGGTAACAATTAAACTCAGCAGAATATCGTTAATAGCTTTTGCCTTTAGTCATGAAACACCTCCTGTTGTATTTCTACAACAATTATAGTGTGTCCACAAAACCGGGGTAAGACCAGATCATCTCAGGATATCTTACTAACGACCACTTTGTAGTCAAAAGCGCCCCTTAATCTCTTTTATCTTAGTTGTCGTTTTATCCGACAAAGCAAACCTAATCACCTGAAAAGCTTAATCTCGGTTTAGAGCGAATTACAGAAGTTAGAAAATTAAATCGGTGTGTTCTTTAAAATACACTATCTAATATATTTAGATGAAGTTATGAATTTCTTGTAGAATATTACCTTTGACAGTAATGAACTAACGGGAAGTTATGTTGAACTACAACAACTTTGATGCGATTTTATTTGATATGGACGGAACCATTTTCGATTCAGAGGTTGTTCATAGAGAAGCATGGAAAATAACGGCTAACCAGTTTGGGCAGGTCTTTACAAACGAAATGTATTTGCAGTTTATTGGCATTACCACGCCAGACTGCATGAAGTTAGCCGTAAAAATGTTTAACAACGAAGTTAAATTACTAGATTTTTCAACTTGTTATTTCGACAATCTCAAAATATTAATGCAGCATGGCGTGCCAATTAAAACTGGTTTCCTAGCTTATTTAAATTTTATTAAGAAGTTAAATAAGTCACTAGGGATAGTCACTTCAAGTACTATAACAGGTGTGCAGTCCAATTTTGCACATTACAATTTTCATTCAGAATTTAAGGTAGTTGTTACCCGAGATGATGTAAATCAATTTAAACCAAACCCTGAACCATATTTACTTGCCTGTGAGCGGCTAGCAGTCAACCCACAACGAGCAATAGTTTTTGAGGATTCAAATACAGGCGCAACCGCAGCCCTTGATGCAGGTTGTTATACGATTGGAATTCCAGATCTTGTCAAATTCAATATAGAAACTGCTAATCGTTTACACCTAGAGATCGATAGCTTCGAGGCATTGTTGTAGATCTGACTTTGGGGCAGTAACGAGCGAGAAACAGGTACTGGGTTCAATACCCATAGGTAGTTACTCCGACAAAGCGGTCATTAGGATAGTCGGCTTTAAGGGCAGTAATCACCACGAAACAGTCGGTTTTTGTGAATCAAATCCACTCAGCCAATGGGCAGTTTCGATACGAAAACAGACGTTACTCCCTTGTTTATCTAACGGCAGAAATGCGCACTGTGTTCTTGTCCCAGAATAATGAACTTCCCAACTTTGCTATATACCGAGTGAGATACGCTGTAACTTTCACTAGAGGTATTGATTGATATTTGGAAAAGCACAAATTAATCAGGAGTTATATCAGAATAGTTCTATCGCGCCTTCTGTAGAGTGGTTCTCATCTATTTGATGACGATAATCACTTTCACGACGAACGATAGTATCATTTGTTAAATTCGACAGCCTTTTGATAAAAACTCTACCTGTCGTAGGTTCAAAGATGACTTTTCTAGGGTAAGTAAGTCCGATGTCCTCAGTTTCAATTTTTATCTGTTCTGTGGCTAAATACCTAAGTACAAAATGAATATTCTTCATGCCAACATCAGACAAATTTTTCCTGACCTTACCACCACCAAAAATCTTTGCGATGAGGTTCTTTTTACTGCCGCCATTTTTAAGAATAGTGTTAATTAAAAATTCCATAGCAAAATTGCCATACCGTGTAGCGTCGCTTTCTTTACCGCGTTGTCCCCAACTAACTTTGTCAGAATCTTCTGTTGTCAGAGGTAACATAAAGTGATTCATCCCTCCAATTCCTAATACCGAGTCATAAATACATGCTGAAATACATGAACCTAACGTTGTTGCTATACCTACGTTTTGAGTTGTCATGTAAAATTCACCAGGTAATATTTTGGCGATTACCTTTTGACGTTGTTCGTCCCAGTAATGATTGATATGAGAAAATTCAGGTAAACACTGTTGACGAGTATATAAAACTTCACTGTGTTCTTCTCTTTTCCATGATACTAACCCCATAATATCCCTTTGTATTTTTGGTATCTAAGCACATGGAAATTGAATCTTTCCTAGTGTCTATTTCGTACTCTAATATTTACGTACAGGGCTATTAATCGACCTATAACTTTAATAACGCCTACCATTTATAGTCTAGACGTTTTTGAATAAAACATTTTAAAGTATCTCAGCTTAGATCTAAAATATTAGTAGTAGATATAAGAAAATGCATTCTCATAGACCGATAAATACCATTATTCATTAGAAAGTATATGGCAAAAAAGCTTGAGGGTAATGTCAACAATGCGCGTAAATCTGCAAAAGGGTATTAAATCAATCAAGTAATAGTTACTCACAGGTTTACGCATAAACAACAAACAAAATCATTGTTTTCCACATTTTCTGTGCATAACTACTCGAAGCCCAAGTGTAATACTCTGTTGTTTTTATCAAGCAATTTTTATCATTTTATTTTCAATGGCTTTCATAGATATAGCAAAGATTATGCTTTAAGCATCTTGATACATGCAGCTATCAATACAATGCCTAATGACTGCTATAGAACCAACTAATGAAGTAAAAATCTATTACTATTCACTTCCACAATGCGCACAAAGTGATCATCTCAGGAATTCTTGCTAACGACCGCTTTGTGCCTCAAAAGTGCCCTTTGATTTCTTTATGGTAATGGTCGTTTAATCCGACAATATAGTCATAAGGTGTTTGAGACAATTAACGACAACTTGACGCTAGAACAGACCGTGAGATTTGAGATGATATGTCTCCATAGAGTTGATAGGCCATATTGTAGGTAGGTTTAACTTTTCTAATACGATATCTTCATAAAGTTTAGATACAGCTAGTTGTGCTTCATCTGCTAGTTTACGAGAGTAAAGGCACTCGTAAGTTAAAAACTCTAGACCTTCTTTAAAAAGCATCCCTTCTTCAATACCTAAAATATCATTGTTCGTAGACCAAGTTAATAATGGGAAATCAGGTATTGGATAACCCTTAATCTTAAAGTCAGAAGTGCTCTTTATTATTATTATTACTACTTACCCACTCACTTTACTTATCACTGTGTATAACGTCAGTGTAAGGAAAGTAAATGTTACACTTCCAACTCTAGCTAACATTATTTAACCCTTTAATGCTGATATAGACCAAAAATACTTAACATGCCGATGTGATAGCGAGTCAGTGCTTGGTGGAACTTTACTGAGGGCCGTATATTAACAGTAATAAGACAAATAAAAAACGCTAAAGAGATGACAAAACATCGCTTTACCCAAGACTAAAATTTAGCCAATATCTTCGCCAAGTATTTAGCTTTGCACTGGTGGTCAATCTAGCTACTCACGCGATTCATAGGTACACTGCGTGCAACTATTGTTAACCGCTAGTTTTTTCGCGGTTAATAATAAAATTGTTATGAGGAAATACCATAAATGTCTGACAGATTACGTGTAAACGAGGCCAGCAGCCTATTAATTTTTCTAAATGCCAAGTTGCAAGGCTGGTCTAAAAAGAAGATTAAACAACGGCTACAACTAGGTTGTGTCATGGTCAATGGCGATTCTGTGGTTAAACATGATCATCCTTTGAATGTGGGTGATGATGTTGAGGTACTGGCACAAGGTAAACGTTTTGACGCTAGCAAAACTCAGTCTGCTAGAGTGAAATTGGAAATATTGTTCAGTGATCGAGATCTCATTGTCATTAATAAACCGGCGGGTTTATTGTCTGTGGCCACTGCGCAAGAAAATAAAATGACGGCGCTAGCCATTTTACGTAATCAGCTATCCACGGGTAAAAAGACGGTTAAGTTGTGGCCTGTACATCGGCTCGACCGAGATACTTCAGGGGTATTGATGTTTGCTACTTCAGCCGAGATGCGCGAGGCAGTGAATGCTAAGTGGTCGGAGGCTGAAAAGGTTTATTTGGCGGTGGTCGACGGGGTTCCTGAACCAGCGAGTGGCACGATTGATCAACCGCTTCGTATCGACGATAAGCAATATAAAATGCATGTTGGCGCTCATACCGACGCTAAAAAGGCGATTACCCATTTCAGTACCGTGCGCACCGTTAATCAGCGCTCTTTGCTCGAAGTAAAACTGGAGACCGGTCGTCAACATCAAATACGTGCGCATTTATCTTGGTTAGGTTATCCCGTCGTTGGTGACTCGCGTTATGGTATTGAGGGGGATCGTATGGGACTTCACGCACAGCGTCTGTCTATTACTCGGCCAACAACGGGAGAGCGACTAACCTTTGAAGCACCAATGCCCACCGATTTGATCACATTATTGCGATAAGCTCAGGCTGTAGTGCTATAAAGAAAGCACCTAAAGATAGTAGCTAAAGAAAAAGTAGAGCCTGATCAAAATCAGGCTTATTTTTTATTCAATTAACAATAAATAGTTTTTTGCCCGCCACACTAACTGGCAAGCAACTTAAGTGGCAACGACAAAGCATCATGTCCCGTTTGACCCACTTTAGCTTAAAAATTAGCGCGCATAGAGTCTCGTAAATATCAGGCACTTTGCATATTTTCTAAATGGTAGCATTTTTGCAAATTCCCTAACTCGCAAGCAACTTAAGTGGCAACGATAAGGCGTCATTTCCCGTTTGACCGACAAGCCAAATGATGGCACATAAGCCACCTAAAGTTATGATGTACCATAAGGCTGAGACAATTTGTGCATAACGATTAAGCGGCAGTAACTCACTTAAATGTCGACGTTTATATTCAAAGACTATTTCCATACTACCAATGGCTAGCAAAAAACCTAACAGTGCTAATCCAAAATGATAACTAAGGTATATACCTAACACGGCTCCTAATACACAAACAACTAAACCAATCTTAGAGTTTATTGAGAAAGCGATACTTTTAAGTACGTGCCCGCCATCTAAAGGCAATACGGGTAACAAGTTAAATAAATTGAGCAAAGCATTAAATACCGCTAAACCGGCAAGTATTTCTAGATCAGTAAGCCAATAAAGTACTAAACAGGCAATGGATAACAGCAAACCAAAGAAGGGACCCATAATTGAAATGACAATGTCTTGCCAACGGGTACTAATTTTGTCATCACTAAGCGCTAAGCCACCAACAAATGGGATGAGATATATGCCTTTGGTTTTTAAGCCAAAATATTTCATCGCTTTAATATGACCATATTCATGAAAAACCAAACAAAGTAGCAACGCGATGGCAAACTCAATAGAAAATAACCAGCTATAAGCAGCCAAACTGCCCGCAGCAAACAATACTTTAACGATCTTGGCACTTTTTAATAACTTTAAACCAAGCCCAGCCATACCAACAAAACTAAATTTAATCGCTTGTTTTTCACCGGGTATGATTTGGCGTTGCTCGATGTCTTTTTCATTGAGGGTATTTTTATGCACAAGTTCATTATTAACCAATAATTGAAATTGCAGACCAAAGGGTTGCCAATTTAATGAGCCATTAAGCTCTACTTGCAATTCACCTTGTTCGCTTTGCAGAGTAAATTGATGTAAAAAGGACTCACTGTCGGCATTAGCATTAATTTGTGAAACACATTGACCATCCCAAAACAGTTGCTGCCACCCTGCCATTGAACCTTCTAATCTTAGCGTTTTTTCCAAACACTCTATTTCTAATAATTGCACTTCATTAACTCAGCGAGTAAAAACCTTGCCCGATTATCACTATATTTATCGATGCGGCAAGGTTTATCGACGTTAATTTCCTAAATGAGCAAATTAAACTGCAAGATGAGTCAATAATTTTTCAGCCGCTAATGCTGAACTTGCGGGGTTTTGACCAGTAATAATCAGACCATCTTGAACCACAAAAGCTAGCCAGTCTTGAGCTTTTTGATATTCGCCGCCACGCTTAATGAGTTCGTCTTCAAGTAAAAAAGGTACAACGTTTGTTAATTGCACCGCTTCTTCTTCGCTGTTAGTAAAGCCAGTTACTACTTTACCTTTAATAGCAAAATCACCCGAAGCTTGTTTTACATTTAATAAGGCCGCACTGGCATGGCAAACTGTCGCAACAACCTTGCCTGCGTTAAGAAAGCTTTCAATCAGGCTGATTGAGTCTTTATTATCAGTGAGATCCCATAATGGACCGTGACCACCGGGATAGAATACACCATCAAAGTCACTCTCATTAAGTGAAGATAACAGTACGGTGCTAGCAATTTTAGCTTGCGCTTGCTCATCGCCGTCATAACGTGTCGTCGCCGCAGTCTGGAAGTCAGCTAATGTGCTTGTTGGGTCAATAGGTGCTTGCCCACCTAACGGTGTTGCTAATGTTACTTCAACACCCGCATCAATAAATGCGTAATAAGGGGCAGCAAACTCTTCAACCCAAAAACCCGTTTTTTTGCCGGTATTACCAAGCTCATCGTGTGAAGTAAGTACCATCAATATTTTTTTAGTCATTATCAGTCATCCATCTATTTAGCTATTTATAAGTAAGTGTAATTACGTGCGTGTATTTTTATATACAGCGAGTATAGAGCCACATGCAAACATGAACAATGCAGATAAAACTGACAACATTGTATTAATAATTGATACAATATCAATGTAATAACTAATATAATAGCTAATATACTAATGAACAAAGCGTATTAATTAATCGAGATAACTTATGGATGTTTCATTTGAGCAACTCAAAAGTATGGTTGTTTTTGCCCAAGTCATTGAACAAGGCAGCTTAAGCGCCGCCGCAAAACATTTAGGACTTTCTAGAGCCGTCGTCAGTTATCATTTGAAAAAGCTTGAAACACAGCTCGAAGTAAAACTACTTAACCGTTCAACACGATCTATTAACCTTACGGAAGCAGGCCAAGCTTATTATGAACGTTGTCGTGTTATTGCCGAGCAAGCCAGCGCAGCTAACCAGCAAATTGAAAATTTCAAAAATGAGCCTATAGGATTACTTAAAATTACCTGCCCTGTTAATGTTGGCTTACAAACCGTTGTGCCAGCTCTTAATGAGTTTAAGAAAATCTATCCTAAAATAGAGCTTGATGTGATGTTGACTGATGAAGTCGTTAATATCATGAAAGAAGGTATCGACTTAGCGATCAGAGGTGCACCATTACCAGATTCAGGTTTACAAGCAAGTAAACTTGCCACGCTAAAAACTTGTTTGTGTGGTGCACCCGAGTACTTTCTTCAATATGGACGGCCAACGACGCCCGCAGATTTAAGCAATCATCAATGGGTGATTTACAAACTAACCTCAGGTGTATTAACCCTCACTAAAGGCAATCGTTCGTTTAGCGTCACCACGAAAGGAAGTATTAGTACAAATAATGCGGCTGCACGTACTGCGTTTGTTGAAGCGGGTCATGGTTTAGCCCGTATTCCTACTTATGATGCTTGGCCAAAAATAAAAGCAGGCACTTTAGAGTCGGTACTCGATGATTATACGCTTAGCGATATCAATGTTTATGGCGTTTTTCCTCCCGGCACAGCCAACTCAAAAAAACTCAGGTTATTGCTTAATTTTTTGAAAGAGTATTTCACCAGCCAAATGAGGTTAAAAGTGCCTTAAGTGAATTCCTAGCTGATTTTAGCCTCTCTTATAAACATTAACTTGATATTCGCCAGATAAAGTCGCAAAATCCTCCGCTGCTCGGTAACCTGTTTAAACACAGCAACTATATTACCAAGTCAAAAAAGTAGTACGTAAAAATAATAGTACGTTTGAAAAATAAGCAAAAATAGGTAATAAAAAGTAGAGTCATGCATTCAAAAATACAGCTTAGCAAAGAAGAGCTTAGAGAAGACAAGCCAACACGAAATGAATACCTAAACAAACCCAAAATCCCTTTGATTGTGGTATTAGACAATGTCACTAACAGCTACAATATTGGTGCTTTTATTCGTTTGGCTGATGCTTTTTCTATCGAAAAAATCATTG
>JABSOX010000104.1 GCA_013215655.1 Colwellia sp. | reverse complement strand
GATAGGTGACCAAATAGGTGACCAAATCAGTATAATTCTATAGGTTCGAAATATGACAAATGCTACAACCCCTGAAAAACATGAGTTTGCAACAGATAATGCCAAGCTACTTAAATTGATGATTCACTCTCTTTATTCTAATAAAGAAATATTTTTACGTGAATTAGTATCAAATGCCGCTGATGCTGCAGATAAATTACGTTTTAAAGCATTGTCGGATGATAACCTTTATGAAGGTGATGGTGATTTACGAGTTCGTGTAAGTTGTGACAAAGAAAACAATACGGTAACTATTTCAGATAACGGCATTGGTATGACTCATGATCAAATTGTTGAGCATTTAGGTACAATTGCAAAGTCAGGCACGGCGGAGTTTTTCTCACAGCTGTCGGGCGACCAAGCTTCAGACTCACAACTCATTGGTCAATTTGGTGTTGGTTTTTATTCTTCATTTATTGTTGCTGATTCGGTAACCGTTCGTTCACGTGCTGCAGGTGCTGCTGTTTCTGAAGGTGTTGAATGGTGCAGTGCCGGTGAAGGTGAATTCACCACCGCTAAAATTGAAAAAACTAGTCGAGGTACAGATATCATTCTTCACTTAAAAGAAGAAGAGTCTGAATTTGCCGATGATTGGCGTTTAAAGTCAATTGTTACTAAGTACTCAGATCATATTTCTGTTTCGGTTCAAATGTTAACCGCAGAAGTACCAGCAGTGGAAGCCGTTGCTGAAGAAAAAGATGATGAAGATAATGTTACTCGCCCAGCGATTGAAGCTAAAGATTCGATTCCAGCAAAATGGGAAGCCGTGAATAAAGCAACAGCATTATGGACACGTGAAAAGTCTGATATTTCAGATGACGAATATAAAGAATTTTACAAGCATGTTTCACATGATTTTGGTGACCCACTTTTATGGGAACATAATCGTGTTGAAGGGAAAACTGAATATACTTCCCTTTTATATATCCCTGCTAAAGCCCCGTTCGATATGCATAACCGAGAAAAACAGCATGGTTTAAAATTATTTGTACAGCGTGTATTCATTATGGATGATGCTGAGCAGTTCATGCCAACGTACTTACGTTTTGTTAAAGGTTTATTAGACTCAAATGATTTACCACTAAACGTTTCTCGTGAAATTTTACAAGATAATAAAATTACGCAAACTATACGTAAAGGTTGTACTAAGCGTGTTTTAAAAATGCTTGAGAAAATGGGTAAAAAAGACAAAGAGCAATACCAATCTTTTTGGAATGAATTTGGTCAAGTCTTAAAAGAAGGCCCCGCTGAAGACATGGCTAACAAAGAACAAGTAGCCAAGTTATTACGTTTCTCTTCAACTAATGAAGATAGTAGTGCACAAAATGTATCATTACCTGAATACATTGAGCGCATGAAAGAAGGGCAAGAGAAAATCTATTATGTTGTTGCTGACAGCTTTGAAGCGGCAAAAAGTAGCCCTCATTTAGAAGTATTCCGTAAAAAAGGCATTGAAGTATTATTAATGGCTGACCGTATCGATGAATGGTTGGTAAGTCATTTAACTGATTTTGATAGCAAAGAGCTACAATCAGTGACACGTGGTGGTCTTGACCTTGGTGATATGGACGATGAAGAAACTAAGCAAGCACAAGAAAAACTAGAACAAGAGTTTGACTCAGTTGTTACACGTATAAAAAAAGCATTAGAGGGTAAAGTTAAAGATGTGAAGTTATCGCAACGTTTAACTGATTCACCTGCTTGTGTTGTTAGCGACGAACACGACATGAGTAGCCAAATGATGAAGTTAATGCAATCTGTAGGTCAAGATGTTCCAGATACGTTACCTATTTTTGAAATCAACGCTGAACATGATTTAGTTAAACATATTGCGGATGAGCAAGATGATGAACAGTTTAAGCAATGGTCTGAAGTTTTATTAGACCAAGCAATGCTGGCTGAACGTGGTAGCTTAAAAGATCCGGCTAGTTTTGTTGCTCGTTTAAATAAATTGATGTTGAGTTTAACTAAATAGTAACTCACTGAATGTAAAGTCTATAGACTTTAGTATAAAAAGAGGCTTTCTAGCCTCTTTTTTAATTATTGCGCGCTATTCCTACTTGTTTGCATACATTTGAACTTGTATAGTACTTGCCGAAATGTAAAACATTGATGACAGTATTATTACATTAGATTCATAAATTCATTTTAAGTATGGGTTTAACGTAATTATAATTTTCCACATTTATTAGGGCTATATTTTATGCGCATTATTTTGTTAGGTGCTCCAGGTGCCGGCAAGGGAACTCAAGCACAGTTTTTAATGGCTAAGTTTGGTATTCCACAAATTTCTACGGGTGATATGCTGCGCGCAGCGATCAAAGCGGGAACAGACCTTGGCAAAAAAGCTAGAGAAGTAATGGATGCAGGTCAATTAGTTTCTGATGAGTTAATTATTGGTTTAGTAAAAGAACGTATTGCAGAAGATGACTGCAAAGGGGGCTTTTTGTTAGATGGTTTCCCGCGCACTATTCCACAAGCTGATGCAATGAAAGAAAATAGTGTTAAAGTTGACCATGTTATTGAATTTGATGTGCCTGATGAAGTGATTGTCGAGCGTATGGCAGGCCGTCGTGTACATTCAGGCTCTGGCCGTGTATATCATCTTGTTTATAATCCACCTAAAATTGAAGGTAAGGATGATGAAACAGGTGATGATTTATCTATTCGTCCTGATGATGAAGAAGCGACAGTGCGTAAACGTTTAGGTATTTATCATGACCAAACTAAACCACTAGTAGCATATTACCAAGCAGAGGCAGCAACAGGCGCTTGTGTATATCACACCATTGATGGCACACAACCGGTAAGCCAAGTAAGTAATTTGTTGGCAGATAAATTGAAGTAACTTTGAAAAATATTTAGTTGTGTTCGTATTTAAAATACGTTGATAATTATTAAAGACCAGTAGCTTTTGCCGCTGGTCTTTTTTTTGCATTTGATTTGATATAACTTCTCCTAGGCGGAGCATTAAGTCCTAACGATAGACAAAAAAAAGCCCTATAAACTAGGGCAAAGAAAATCGAACAAACTAATCTAGAGATTACTTAATCAACGTGCAAAACATCTGGGAAAGCGCTGCTTTAATTAAGTAGTTATTATGATAGATGCTAATCATTACATTAATATGACATATTAATGTAATCCTAATTAATATTATTAAATTCGTCATTATCTTAAGTAAATAAACGAAAGGTTTTTAATCCGTGACAGAAAAAAAGCTACAACATTTTTATATTGCTGAAGAGCAATCTGTTTATTTGATGAGTCATAAAGATGCGACCAAGTTAAAGCAGTGGGTTGAGCTTTGTCAGCAGCAGTTGAGTTTATTAGGTTATAAAAATATCTCTTTATTGGGCAAAGGGGCTTATGGTTTTGTCTTTAACGGTGAAAATGATAAAAAGGATGCTTTTGTTTTTAAATTTTCTCGACTTAATTTACCACAAAAAGTGCAAGATAGGCTTGCCGACGAAGCAGAAATTCAAGCACAACTTTCACATGACAGAATTCCTAAAGTTATTGAATACTATAAGATTAAAAAACAATCTATTGTTCATATGACAAGAGCGCCAGGCATTGACCTCGAAAAACTATCTCACCAAAAAGGCCCGTTAAGCCCCAAGCTTGTTGTTAGTATTGCAATTCAGTTAGCTGAAATTTTACTTTATTTACGTAATGCTCAAGCGCATCACATGGGTAAACCCTATGTTCATGGTGACATTAAGCCGTCAAATGTTGTCTATGATGAAACAACAGGCAAAGTATATCTTGTTGATTGGGGGTCATCGGTGATTGCTCAACGTGATGAGAAAGGGGAGAACACTTCCAATAATGTAATGGACTTAATGAGTAGTGATTTACAGCATACTAATGCTCGTTTAGGTGATGTCTATTTTATTGGACCCGAGCAAATTAGCGGTGGTTTATCTTCGCCTCGTTTTGACGAACAAGGGCTTGCTGCAACACTATATGCATTGGCTTCCGGTCAATCTTGTCGTTATGGTAGTAACGTTATCACGCCTACTTCATTAGGTTTACCCAAAATGTTGGCAAAAGTTATTGAGGGCATGTTAACTGATAATGAAAGTACACGTAGGCAAGCGGGTAATTACTTTTTCCGACACTTAAATGTATTAAAAAAGCTGGTGATCACCGAGCCGTTATCGCCGTTATTGCCTGATATGCTTATTCCTGTTTGGACAAAACCTAGTAGAGAAGAAATTGACACCGTTGTTTATGGCTCGCGTAAGTCTTTTTTAAGAGAATCTAGCGATAAAGATAGTTTAAATGATATTGATGACGTTCAGCTGGAAAAATACTATAAAAATTACTTAATGGGTATGGGAGATATTGAAAAAGCTTTTATTGCTGCGGTAGGGCGTTTAGGGAACTTTCCTGTGGTTGGAGGGCTTGCAATTCGATGGGAAAAAGACGGTGTTTATATTGACTCAAATTTAACTATGTTTGAACCCAAGTTACAGGCTTCTTTTCAAAGTGCAGTGAATAATATGGTGCACTTGGCACAAGGGATTTTCCGTATTGGTATGTTTAAGAGTTGCTTGTTTAATGCGCGAAACACCTTACATATTGAAAGAGAAGATGAATCAAAACCTTTTGTCGCGACCAAAAACCAAATCATAAATTTTGATGTTAGTGATGTGCCTGAATTAGATGATGATACGCGATTGCATTCTTATTTTGAAGATGGAAAAGATCCCGATGAATATTTGTATTTACCTGATGAGATCATGACCGTTTTAGCCAAACTTAATTTAATTCATCATACTGGCTGTATTATTTTTGAAGTATTACCTAAGCATTTAAAGATACATAGCTATTTGATGTTATTAAATCACGATATGAAAGCAGAATTTACCCAATGTTTCGCTGAAATCCTTACTTTATTACCAACGATTAAAGGGTATGGTATTTCTGGTTTTATGAAGTTACCTTATAAAGATACTCGATTTTTCGAACATATTACCAGTTTGCCTGATAAGTTTTATCCTAAGAATCCAAAACTTGTCTAAAACACGTTACGTTGATAAGAATAATTTTATATAGAGGAAATTTTATGTACGGTAAAAACTTAGGTGATATGGCATGGATGGACTTATCTGTACCTGATGCTAATCATGTTAAAACCTTCTATCAAGAAATCTTAGGTTGGCAAAGTGAAGCGGTTAGCATGAGCAATGAAGGTGAAGACTATAATGATTTTTCGATGAACTCTGTTACTCCTACGATTGATAGTAGCGCAGAAGAGTCAAAAGGAAATAGTCAGTTTTTTACGGGTATTTGTCATGCTAAAGGGGCTAATGCTGATATGCCTGCATGTTGGTTACCGTATTTTTTAGTTGCCGATATTAATGACGCGGTTGTAAAAGTGGAATCGCTTGGTGGTAGTTTAGTCACAGCAATTAAATCAATGGGTGGTAAAGATAAATATGTGGTGATTAAAGACCCCGCAGGTGCAGTTTGCGCTTTATACTATAAAAGCACTTAGCTGAACTTACCTTTTTTAAGTGAGGCTAAACCTTTTAAGGTAAAGCTCTTATTTGTGCTATATCTTGGTCTTGAATAACTTTATCTAAACTTATTGCCAAACGCTCTGTTTCTGCTAATACCGTTTGCCAATATTGAATACGAATTTTGGCATCCATCGTCGTAAAATCATTTCTATCGGGGATTTTTCCATAAGGTAAAATATCGATAAATTTTTCCGAAGGCACTAACATCACTGTATTTTCATAATAGGTAGGATTGACCTTCCTCTTAAGGTTTTTATCAAACCAGCCAGCTTTTGGTATTGCTGTAAAGTGTGGAAATAGAATAAGCCCACGCTGAGGTTTTATCGCCACGTCAAAGTGATAATCAATAATGCCACCATCTCGATACATGCCTTGTGGGGAGCCTTCTATATTGTTAACTCCTTCCATAACCAAAGGAATTGAACCTGAAGCAAGTAGTGCTTGTTTGAGATTGCCTTGGCTTAAATCAATATAGCTAGTATCAAAACCATATGAGTCTGATATTTGTATTTGTGAAGAAGGTACTCGATAAACATACCGTTGGTATTGATGTTTAAGTAAACCGCGATCAATACGGTTTAGCAATATGCTCGAGAGCAACCCAATCAGCTGTAATGGTCTACTTTCGTATTTTGTTAAACCTGTACAGCGGCTAACAATAAAGTGTGCTTTGAAAATCTTATTATTAACAATTTGCTCGATACCGTTTTTATCGAATACATGGTCAAGCAATTGTAAGGCTTTATCAGTTATTTCTTTAGGACTTGCTTTGTCAGAATATACTGTATGTGAATAATAATCCGCTAAGCGAGTAATAGCATCTACCGGATTATTTTGCGCAAGGGCTGCAAAGCGGAACGCGCCAGCAGAAGAGCCAATTAAATTTAGTTCGTCTTTCCTATCTTTAAAAAAATCACCAAATAAATATTTATCAAGACCAAAGAGTGTAAACCACTTAGGACCACCACTAGCACCTAACATAGTGGTGAATAGCGATTGTTTAAGGCCTTGTTGTTGAATGGTCTTTAGTGCTTGTTTACCAGCATAAATATCGAGCATTTTGTTGTTTTATCTGACTTTAAAGTTGTAGAAAGCTATTTCTTAATTGTTAGACTTAGTATTAAAGCTATTTTGTCCATTAGGAAGAAATAATGTTTGATAAAGCTTAGTCGCATAATCATCAGTCATTCCTGCAACGTAGTCGGCAATAACGCGTTGATGATTCTGTTGATTATCTTTAGCAAGCTGCCAGCGTTTAGCCGTGCTGTTGGGTAATAAACGCATTGGGTCAGAAGCAAGCGCTTCAAAAAGCTCCATAACAATTTGTTGGCCTCTGTACTCAAGCTGTTGAATAGATGTTTGTTTAATAACAAATTGATAAACAAACCCTTTAAATATTTCTAAAACCTGTGCTGCGGTTGCTGGCAGCTTTGCATTGAATCTAAGTAATGGTTCAGTAAAAGGAGTTTGCAGAGAATCGTTTAAATCAATGAGGACAATCTCAGTAATTAAATAATTCACTAAACCACCGATAGCTTCTTTTTGATGATGGTGATGTTCGCCAAACAATTTTTGCGCTAAATTTTTGCTATATTCATTAAGCCATTCATCGTCAATATCCATTAACTTTGCAATAACATGTTGTTCAAAGTCTCTTTGGCTCACAATACCTGTGACAATGGCATCCTCGAGGTCATGTATTCCATAAGCAATATCGTCAGCTAACTCCATGATTGAACAATCAAAAGATTTAAAGCGTGTTTTATGATGCTTATTATTTTGCATGGCGTATTGCTGGAATTGTTCACGATCATCACCTGATAATGGCGCTAGTATCCAATCTAAAATATCTAAATCGTCATGATATATTCCCTTTGGAGGGTGCCAATCGGCGGCTTTTAGTTGTCGATATGTACTGGGTATTTCAGCAGATGGTGAATTGCTTAAGGTATTGAGTGTTTGTGGATATTTAATTAAACCAAATAATGATCTGCGAGTTAAGTTCATGCCGAAATCTTTACTAAAAGGCTCTAAACGCGCGACAATTCTCAACGTTTGACCATTGCCTTCAAAGCCACCAAAATCACGCATCATAAAATTTAATGCAACTTCACCGCCATGACCAAAAGGGGGATGACCAATATCATGGGCTAAACAGATTGACTCAATTAAGGTATCGTCATCAGGTAATAATCCATCACATTGTTTTTTGAATTTTGAGCGTAATTGCGCAGTGATGCCTGAACCAATTTGTGCGGCTTCTAGTGAGTGAGTTAAACGTGTTCTATAAAAATCACTTTGTCCACTGCCCATTACTTGAGTTTTTGATTGCAGTCGCCTGAATGCGGCTGAGTGTAATATTCGTGCTCTATCACGCTGAAATGGTGTGCGGTGATCATGCTGCCTTTTTGTTACACTGGTTAATCGTCGTTCTAGCCAAACCGAATCCATAATCATCCTACTATTTACCGCCAAAAAAGCTTAATTTATAACCAAAAGATATCGAGTGAAATGAGTAATCTGTGCTAACCTCAACGTCAACTAAATACCAATAAATATTTTCTAAAATTAATCGTCATTCTTTTCTAACTTACATTACTCAATTTTGTTGATTAATGCCAAAGGATTATGTCATTTAAGAAATATTAATTATTAATAAAATCACATGCATAAGTACTTTTATTTATTACTGTTAACAGTATGTTTTTTTTGCCAAGCGCAAACAGAACATCAAAGCGAAACTAAAACACTGGAAGTTATTACGGGCTTGCCTAAACCTCCTTTTATTCTTGAAGACACTAATTCTGGCTTGCAGTTAGACTTAATTCGAGCCGCCTTATTGCCAGACTATTTCGTTAAGTTCATATCTGTACCTTTAGGACGTAATATCACCAGTTATCAGCGTATGAATATTGACGGTATTGCCACTTTGCCTTTAGGATATCAGCATCCCAATATGTATATTTCGAAACCCTACATTGATTATCAAAATGTAGCGATTTCACTTGCAGAAAGTAACTTTACGATTGAATCAATAGCTGATCTTTCTGGAAAAAGTGTGGCAGCTTTTCAAAATGCAAAGAAATTTCTTGGTGAGGATTTTAGTAAAAAAATGGCTTATTTGATGGATTACCGTGAAATTGCCGATCAGATGAAGCAAATCTCGATGTTGTATTCGCGTAACACTGAAGTGATCGTACTTGATAGTCGAATATTTAAATATTTTATACGAGAAAATGCTGAGCAAACACGTTATAAAAAAGCGATTAATATTCATTATATATTTGACGAAAGAGCATATGCGGCAGGATTTAACACTAAAGAGTTATGTGAGCAATTTGACCTTGGCATCGAAAAAATTAGAGAACAAGGTATCTATCAACAAATATTGGATAAATACCTAGAATAAAATGCTCTCTAATTTGTTCTTAATTCTGTTATTTATTGGCGATAAAAATAGCACGTTTAGGGGCAGGATAACCTTCAATGGTTTTGCTGGGGTCTTGTGGGTCGAGAAAATCCTTTAACGACTCAGTATCAATCCACTGGGTTTTTCGCTGCTCGTCTACCGCAGTAACGTCGGTATTTACTACTCTTACATTTTTGAATCCACAGCGCTCAAGCCAAGCAACCATGGCTAAACTGCTTGGTAAAAACCACACATTACGCATTTTTGCATACCGTTCACCCGGAACAAGTACAGTATCAACGTCACCGTCAACAATGAGTGTTTCTAATACTAATTCACCGCCTTCAACAAGTTGAGCTTTAAGCTGATATAAAAAATCAATAGGTGAACGTCGGTGATATAAAACGCCCATGGCAAAAACAGTATCGAAGGATTTCAGCTCTGGTAGCTGTTCAACACCAAGGGGCAGCAGATTAACACAGTCATCTTTAACAAAATGCTGCACCGCATTAAATTGCATCATAAAAAGTTGAGTAGGATCAATGCCGACGACAAATTTGGCCCCTGCACCACGCATTCGCCATAAGTGATAGCCGCTGCCACAACCAATGTCTAATACATAACGATTTTCTAAATCGCTGATATGCGTTACCAAACGATCCCACTTAAAGTCTGATCGCCACTCGGTATCAATATGAAGACCATGAATATGATAAGGTCCTTTACGCCATGGTTTAAACTTTTTAAGTAAATTTTCTAAACGCTTATATTCACCCTTGGAGATATCATCTTCAAACCCTACCGTAACACTATTCTTAAGGTCAATATCCGTGGGGGACGTTTTAGGCAGTGCATCTAACGTTTTTTGCCAATGTTTAAATTCACCATGTAGTTCATGTTTCTGCCAATGTGTTAATTGTGCTGGCAAGGTATTAAGCCAATGACTTAAACGATTTTGTGCAATTTGTTGGTAAAACTTATTAAATGAAATCATTTTATTGCCACTAACGACATGAAGTTAAAACATTGAAACCATGGTGTTATATGGCTAAATCCTGAGCTATTTAAGCGTGATATGTGTGTATCGAGAGTATCGGTACGCATAACATTTTCTAAAGCCGTTCTTTTTTGTGCGATTTCAAGTTCACTGTAACCATTCGCTTTTTTAAAGTTATGGTGTAAATCGATTAATAAGTTACGACAGGTTGGATCAGGATCTGATATTTTTTCAGAAAGTATCAATATGCCACCGGGGTTCATACCATCTGATATTTTTTGGATCATATCTTGGCGTTGTTCGCGTTCAATAAATTGCAGGGTAAAATTTAATACCACCATTGAAGCATTGCTGATTTCACAATCAAGAATGTTACCTTCAATGATGTCAACTTGGGTATCACCTTTAAAAGCATTAACGTGCATTTTGCAACGTTCGACCATGGCTGGAGAATTATCAATACCAATAATTTTACAATGTTGAGCCGTTATATTTTGTTTTATGGCTAAAGTGGCACTACCCAATGAGCAGCCTAAATCAAATATATTGGTATTGTCTTTAACATATTGTTGGCTAATTCTGCCTATGGTATCAATAATGGTACTGTAACCGGGCACAGAACGTGTGATCATATCTGGAAATACTTCAACGACTTGAGCGTCAAAAGCAAAATCTTTAATTTGATTTTTCTTATTTGAAAAAATTAAATCAGGCTCTGAAGGATGCATACAGTGAATGTTTATTGGGTAGATAATGGCGCGCATTTTAGCTGAAATTTGACTTTCAATCTACTTTTACTATGACCTCCGTTGAGTTTTTCTGTTGATTTTCTATTCATTGTTGTTGTGATCCTATTAATATTTTTTTAAACTCTCTATATAATAGCTATTTAATTTATAACTTATTGTTTGTGAGGCAACTTCTTTGAAAAATACGATGATTTTCATCTTGTTCATTTTATTATTCAATAGCAATACTTTGTATGCACAAACAACAGACTTCTCTACTCTTGAACGTCCTCTTACTATTGCGATAAATAAAACGTCCTATCCCTTTCACTTTATTGATGAAAATGGAGAACCAGCAGGTTTAATGGTTGATTTATGGAGAGCTTGGGCACAAAAGCAAGGCGTTGAAATTGAATTTGTGCCACTCGTTTGGGAAGAAACTCTACAGAGTGTGGTCAAGCAAGATATTGATATTCATGCGGGACTTTCAAGGACAAAGGCACGGGAAGAAATTTATAATTTGAGTTCTTCCTTTTTCTTTCATGATCGACATATTTTTATTCATCGTGATTTTGTTGGTATCGATACCATTGAAAAACTAAGCCCTTACACTATAGGTGTCGTTAAAGGCTCAAGCCACATTGATACCTTAGGTAAACTAAACCCTGCATTGAAGCTGAGAATTTACGAAAACCGTTATCAACTTTACCTTGCTGCATTAGCTGGAGAGGTTATTGCTTTTGCGGGCTTAGAGAAAATCTCAAAAAATTTTCCACAATATAAAAAATTAACTAACAGTTATCCGCCATATAAAAGGCTTCGATATCATCGTGGCGAGTACGTTTCAGCCGTAGCGAAAAGTAAGAATGCGTTATTAGCTTTTATCGAGCAGGGCTTTGCTAAAATTCCGCAACAAGAAAAGTCGCTTATTGAAACTAAATGGTTAGGGTTTGACAAACAGACAGATACTTTATTGTTGGCATTTACACCGGAATTACCTCCCTACATGTTTGTATCTCATACAGGTAAGGCACAAGGACTGTTTATTGATATTTGGCGATTATGGTCAGAACAAACAGGAAAAGACATTGAGTTTATTGCCGAGAGTATGTCAGAGGCCGTTGAAAAAATTAAAGAACGAACAATAGATATTCATACGGCTTACCCTGAATCTATTGTGACAAAAACGGGACTTAAGGCTACAAGTGAGCTATATGAGATAAATTCAGTGGTTTATGTCTCTCGTCGACTACCTAATATATCAAGCTTACGCGAACTTAATGGTAGAAGTATTGGCGTGTTTGAAACTGCGCCTTATAAAGAAATGCTTGCGAAGAAATTTCCACAACTGAAACTACGTTTTTTTGTTCATTATCAGCAAATGTTATTAGCTGCAGAAACGGGTGAAATTGATGCGATGGTGGCATCAAGCGAAAATATGTTAGAGAAATTGATTAGGAATAATCAACAAGCATTATTTTATCAATTAGATAACCCAAATTTTCAGTCAAAAATATATTCTTTAGTGCATTCAGAAAATGAAGAACTTGCAGAGCTAATAAAAGAAGGTTTTGAGCAGCTACCTATCGACAAGTTAGTTGCTATTGAGGAAAGCTGGCTAACTAATAAGAATTTTAGTTATTTTCAACATATAAAACAAAAAGCGAGTTTAACTGAACAAGAGTCAGCATGGCTATTTACGCATTCTAAAATTAGATTAGGTGTTCTTGAACATTGGGCGCCGATTGAATTTGTAAATGAGCAAGGTCAACTGATGGGTATAAATAGTGATGTTTTAAAAATTGTATCTCAGCGTACCGGCTTACAATTTCAAATAACCCCATATGAGACTTGGTACCAGCTTTATCAGAGTTTGCTTGACGGTAAAATAGATATGTTGGCCAATGCAACGCCTACGATTGAACGCAGAGAAAAATTATTGTTTAGTAAAGCTTATTGGGACTTACCCTGGGTTGTTTTACATCCACGAAATATTGGTAAGCAATTGAGTTTAGAAAGTTTTTATGGCAAACAAATAGCCATTGTAAAGGGATATCACCTTGTTTCAAAAATTCAACAAGAACATCCTAATATTTCATTAAAATTGGTTGATGATATTGAAGAAGGCATACTTGCGTTGCAGTCAGGAGTCGTTGATGGTTTTATCGAAAATTTGGCAACAGCAAGTGAATTACTAAAACGTGAAAGTTTGCTGCCTTTAATGATTTCAGTTGTTGAGAAAATAAACTTAGATAAAAACCATTTTGCCATGCGCAAAGATTGGCCAATGCTTAAAAAGATACTTGATAAAGGATTAACAACGATTTCTCCTGTGGAAAAACAAGTTATTTATGAAAAATGGTTTGATGTGAATATTGAAACAGGCCTTAACAAAAGCGTTGTTGTACGTGTTTCCACACAAATAGGCATTATACTTTTTATTGTTATTGTCATCATTGTGGTGTGGAATCGTCGTTTATATGTCGAGATAAAAACACGTAAACGCCTTGAAGAGAAAATGAAACACATGGCAACTCATGATGAATTAACGGGGTTGGCGAATCGAGTTTTATTAAAAGATAGATTAAATACCTCAATTAGTTTTCATCAACGACAAAGCCTTAAAATTGCGGTTTTATTTATCGATCTTGATGGGTTTAAAAACATTAATGATACCTATGGTCATGATGTTGGTGATGAGCTTCTTGTACAAGTGGCTGATAAATTAAAGACTTGTGTTCGTCAATCAGACACTGTTGTGCGGTTTGGTGGAGATGAGTTTGTACTTTTATTGATGGGGCTTCATAAAAATAATGAAGCTTCCTTTGTTGCTGAAAAAGTACTAGCTGTTATGCAGCAGCCCTTTAAACTTTCAGCCGTTACCGTACGTATTGGCTGTAGTATTGGTATTTCTATGTATCCAGATGATGGTATAACGGATACTGATTTGCTCAAAGTTGCTGATACATTAATGTATCGCGTTAAAGCAAATGGTAAAAACCATTATGTATTCAATTCATTTCAGCATAACCATTATCATATTTAGCCGAGTTATATTCCCATTAACTTAACTTAAGTCCGCAAATGAATAATGACATTGTTCATTATTGCTTTATAATGTCGGCAATTTTTATCCTAACGAGCTAGACGTTAACAATCATTGTTAACGCATATACAAGCTCAGTTAGTATTATCAGGAAACATACATGCGTGATCTTTATTGTGGTGAGGTGAATGAATCTCATATTGGCCAAGAAGTAACTTTATGCGGTTGGGTGAACAAACGTCGCGACTTAGGTGCGATGATATTTTTAGATCTTCGTGATCGTGAAGGTATTATACAAGTCGTATATGATCCTGATTTACCAGAAATTATCGCTAAAGCAAATACTTTACGTAATGAATTTTGTGTACAAATTAAGGGTAAAGTTCGTGCTCGTCCAGAAGGGCAAGTGAATAAGGGTATGAAAACTGGTGGTATTGAGATTTTAGGTTTAGAGCTTAATATTTTAAATAAATCTGCGCCATTACCGCTTGATTCAAACCAAAATAACTCTGAAGAACAACGTTTAAAATATCGTTATTTAGATTTACGTCGTCCTGAAATGACTGAACGTATGCGTTTTCGTGCAAAAGTTACTTCAAAAGTGCGTTCGTTTTTAGAAAACCAAGGTTTTTTAGATATTGAAACACCTATTCTTACTGCGGCAACACCAGAAGGT
>JABSOX010000103.1 GCA_013215655.1 Colwellia sp. | reverse complement strand
CTTTATAACCAAGCTTTATTAATTCTTTACAGTAATTTTTATCGAACAACAAATAACTGACAATACTTGATTCTGAATCATTGGTGATGCCTATGGTTCTTAGTAATAAACGGATAGATAAGGGCAGCTCTGCAAAAAATTTAACCGCGATGGCATTAAAATCATGACTTGGGTTAACCAATAAGGTCTCAATGTTTTTAAGACCGTCTCTTTCTTTTCTTATATGTTCAGGAATTAAGGTTAATGTTTCATTAATTCGTGTCATTCGTTCAATATCACTTTGCAAGGTATCTGAGAAAATGGTATCTAAAAGGTGACCTGCAATTGTTGAAGTGGTTGGTGGATGAGGGTTGTTTTCTCTAGCATGAAGTGGCTCTTTAGGTTGTTCTACACCAACGATAAATATTTTATCTGCGCCTAAATGTATCGCTGGACTTAACGGTGATAATTGATGAATAGAGCCATCGCCAAAGTGTTGTCTTCTGATTTTTATGGAGGGAAAAACCATCGGAATAGCTGCTGATGCCATTAAATGATCACAGTTTATTTGACTTGGTTGGCCACGGCGTTTGGCTCTATACCAAGGGGAAATACCTTCTTCTGATTGATAAAAGCTAATGGAGTCGCCTGAATTATAACTTGATGCGGTAACCGAGACTGCGGTTAGATAACCTCGTAATATATTGTTGTCGATACGTTTAAAGTCCATTACTTCACTAAGTAAATCACGAAGTGGAGCGCTATTTAATAAACTTCGAGCCGACTTATTGGCATAATCAGCTTGAAAGGTTGCTAACACACCTTTTGATATATGACTAAATACACGTAGGGGATCGCTATGATAAATGCGATGTGTTTGTAAATTTTTCCATACCCACTCGAGTTTTTTAACACCTAAATGAAAACATGAAGCGTAACAAGCAAGTGCTGTGGTATTGATTGCCCCCGCGGATGTACCACAAATTATAGGGAAAGGTACACCATGATTACGTGGCACATATTTGGCGATTGCAGTGAGTACACCCACTTGATAAGCAGCTCTTGCTCCCCCCCCAGTGAGTACTAATGCATTGTTACTTGTTTTGTAACTTCTTTTTTTTGCCATAGCACCAAACATGTTTTACATCAATAACATAAGTGTATGTAGTTTTATTGATTCATGCTAGACATCATAGTAAAAAAATAGAAAATCACTGTGAAATCAATATATTTACTATTCAGTAATTAAATAAGAATTACTTGCCATTTTTCAATACAATACGTATCCCAATCTCTTGTCTATCATGGTCTTACTTTTGGAAGTCTGGATTTATTTCACTTTACTTGCTGCCTTCATGCAAGCGGTTCGCACTGCGGGTCAAAAACAGCTATCAGGTTATTTAACGGCAATGGCGACAACCAGTGTACGTTATGTTTATGCATTACCGTTTGCATGGCTTTATCTCTACTGGTTATTAGATTTTCGTCAGATAAGCGTGCCCGAACTCAATAACGATTTTTTACAATACGCACTTATTGCCTGTGTAATGCAAATCATTGGTACAGTGTGTTTAGTGGCGGCTTTTAAATATCGTAATTTTGCTGTAGCAACAAGTTTAGCTAAAACTGAGGCAATCCTTGTAGCGATAGTTGGTGCATTAATATTCTCTACGTCTTTAAGTGTATTGGGTTGGCTTTCTGTTGCTGTTGGCGTTGTTGGTGTAATTATTGTTTCTAAAGTTAAGTTTACCTACTCGGATGTTTTTCAAAATCCCGGCGCAGGCTTTGGTTTAGCTGCTGGGCTTGGTTTAGCAATAACGACTTTATTAATACGAGAGTCAAGTTTGGCACTTAATACGGATTTAATGGTAAGTGCTGCGGTTACGCTCGTTTTTATGATCACCGTACAATCGTTTATTTCTGTGGTATATGTTTATTTTGAGGATAAATCACAATTAAGCTTAATGTTAAAACACTGGCGATTGTGTTTATTTGTCGGTATTACCAGTGTAATAGGTTCAATAGGTTGGTTTACGGGAGCAAGTTATCAAAATGCTGCATTTGTTAAGGCATTAGGACAAGTTGAGTTTTTTATTACTTTATTTCTAACACATCGCTTGTTTAAAGAGAGTATTAGTAAAAAGGAGTATTTAGGAATGTTATTAATTGTTGCTAGTGTCGTGATTTTATTGCTTTGGGCATAGTGACCTGCCTCTGTATTTGATAAACTAGCTTTATTATTTGTAAATTATACTGTTTGGAAAATTAATGAAAATCGAAGACAAAATTGTAGTTCAATTTCACTACACCTTAAAAGATGAAGCAGGAAAAGAGTTAGAATCATCACAAGATAGCGAGCCTTTAGCCTATCTTCATGGCTACAATAATATGTTAGTGGGTGTCGAAAAGGCGCTTGCAGGTAAAGAGGTTGGCGACAAATTTTCAGTTACTCTACAACCTGAAGATGCATATGGCGAACGTAAAGAAGACATGATCAAACGTGTACCTGTGAAGCACTTACAAGGCTTATCTGGTCAAGGTTTGAAAAGTAGTGCCAAATGGAAAGCAGGCATGACAGGAGTCGTTGAAACAGAACAAGGTCAACGTCAAGTAACGGTTATTAAAGCCGGTAAATTTATGGTCACCGTTGATACTAATCCACCACTTGCGGGTAAAGTACTCACTTTTGATTTAGAAGTAGTAGAACTTCGCCAAGCAACAGATGAAGAAGTTGAACATGGTCATGCACACGGCGTTGGTGGTCATCATCATTAGTCGTTAGCTATCGAATAATGACTTTTTTAATTTTTAAGGCCAACAATTTGTTGGCCTTAATTGTATTACCAGATCAGGTTTGTATTGGGATATGAAAGATAAATTACTCAACGGACATCACCTTACTTTAGATCAGCAAGTTGAATTATTGTCAGAGTTCATTATGAGCATAGATGATATACCCCAAGTACTGGAGGCAATTACTGAGCTTCCTGACGCATGGGTCGGTGCCGGTGTTATTTTTCAGAATGTATGGAATGTGATTCATGGCTTTGAACTGAATGATCATATAAAAGATATCGATGTTTTTTATTGGGATAATACTGACTTAAGTTGGCAGGCTGAAAACAAACAGATCAATCAATTAAAAAAATCACTGTCTAATATAAATATAGCGATTGATGTCAAAAATATCGCTAGAGTGCACCTCTGGTATGAACAACGTTTTGCTATTAAAAAATCACCATATAAAAGTGTTCAGGAATCAATTGCAACATGGCCCGTTATTGGTGCATGTATGGCTGTTCGAATGAATAAAGGGCAATTAGAATTTATTGCTCCCTATGGCTTTCAAGATATGTTCTCAATGAGGGTGAGGCCAAATAAGGTTTTAGTGAATAAAGAAATTTATCAAAGTAAAGCCCTAATCTGGCAGCAGCAGTGGCCGATGTTATTTGTTGAACCTTGGTGAAAAGAGTTATTTAATTTGTTCTTGGCAACTATTGTTAACAGAGCATTTTATTTAAGCAATTAAATATACTCTAGTTTCTGAGATAAAGTTTTCCTATAAATTTATCAACTGTTAAGGTAATACTTGAAAGTTAATTAATAAAAATTATAACAAGGGAATTTATGAAGTCATTATTTAATCTCGCTACGCTGCGCCCCGTTAGTACACTTGCTCTGGTTATTTCTAGTTTATTATCAACAACGGTTTTTGCTGATACTCACGTTATTCATGCTGGAGAGCTTTTAGTCAATCCCGGTAAAGCGCCTTTAGTTAAACAGACCTTAGTTGTCACTGATGGTAAAATTACCGCGCTTAAAAAAGGTTTTGTTGCGGTAACTGAATTTGGCGATGATGCCAAGCTGATCGATTTATCAACAAGTTTTGTTATGCCTGGTTTGATTGACATGCACGTCCACTTGCAAGGAGAACTGGGGCCCAAAAATGACAGTCAAAAATTAAGAATGTCAGATGCCGATAAATTAGTGCAAAGCGCATACTTTGCCAAGAAAACTTTAATGGCAGGGTTTACCACCGTACGTGATTTAGGTGCTAACCCAGAGCAAATTTTTGCTCTGCGTGATGGTATTAAAAAAGGATTGCTGGATGGACCAAGGATCATCGCTGCAGGTAGTAGTGTATCTGTTACGGGTGGTCATGGTGATGTTGATGGTATGAATCCTGAGTTATTGGAGTTACATACGGCTAAGACAGTTTGTGATGGCCCTTATGATTGTCGTCGAGCAACACGTCGAGCAATTAAATTTGGTGCTGATGTCATTAAAATTACTTCAACAGGTGGTGTTTTATCTGATACTAATACCGGAACAGGTCAACAAATGGCCGATGATGAATTACGTGAGGTTGTTGATGCTGCACATGCACTTGGACGTAAAGTAGCAAGTCATGCCCATGCAGCCGAAGGTATAAATGCTGCACTGCGCGCCGGAGTTGATAGCATTGAACATGGCAGTTATGCTAATAAAGAAAGTATTAAACTTTTTAAGAAGACGGGGGCTTATTTAGTGCCTACTTTAATGGCCGGTGATACGGTTGTTCATTTGGCAAAAAACACCAATTTTATGTCTCCCGCGATTGCAAAAAAAGCTATCCGTGTTGGTGGTGATATGATCGCAAACTTTAAGCGTTCATTTAAGTCAGGCGTTAACATTGCTTATGGTACCGACAGTGGTGTATCACCTCATGGAAATAATGGTAAAGAAGCGGTATTGATGTATAAAGCTGGTATGAAACCAGCGGCTATTTTAAAAACGGCTACAGTGAATGCTGCTAATTTAGCTGGTCTAGGTAAATCAATTGGTACTTTAGAAGTAGGTAAATATGCAGATATAATTGCAATGCATAATAGCCCATTAAAAAATATTGAAGAGTTATTAGATGTTGATTTTGTAATGAAGTCAGGAAAAGTATTTAAGAATAAATAACGTACTTTAACTTCAATTTTATTATCTTTTAAAGCCAGCCATGCTGGCTTTTAATGTGCAGGACGTACGGTATATCGCAAGTTCATGGATGAACAGGAACGTGCATATTTAAGGAGAAAGGTTAGTGTTTTTGTAGGTCGAAATTCATTTCGACAAATGTTGTATATAATAGCAATTGTCGAACCTCGTATCGAACGATAACCGTTATCTAGCAAAATTAATTTTCAGAAATATTACTCAACATAGAGTGATATCTGTTTACGTTTTTTAATTGTTTATATTCAAGTGTATAGTTTCAAGTGTATAGTTTCAAAATAAATAATCAACATCAATATTATGTATTATACTCAATGAATTAATCCCAAATAAATTACTTTTTAATGACTAAATTTTTTTATATTGAAGATGAATATAGACTTCCTCCCTCTATTGTCATCGCCGTAGTTGTTATTTGTATTGTCCCCTTTCTGTTGCAATTAATTGGTGGTGATTTTGGTAATGCCCTTCACGTCACAACAACTAATCAAGTATCCACAATTTCGCAGGTAACAACTGATGATATGTTTTATCGATTATCGGGTGGGTTTACTCATGCATTACTCGAGTGGACGGCGTTTACTGCCGCTATCTTTGTGGTATTGTTAGCTTTTTGTCATTACTCTATAACCAATGACATTACGACGCCTGTTATTGGTGTTGCATTGTTTTGTGCAGGAGTTATGGATGCATTTCACACCTTAGCGGCGACCAGACTAATAAGTGCTGTTGCAGAAAATAAAGATTTAATTCCTTTCACTTGGGCGTTATCGCGTGTTTTCAATGCGGTTATTATGATTGCGGGTGTAGGGATATTCTTATCGGGTAAGAAAATAAATCCCAAAAATGGTGTTAAATTTATCATTCTTACCAGCTTGGTTTTTGCATCCATTGGTTATCTGTTAATTTACATCTCAGCAACAAGTTACAATTTGCCACAAACTCAATTTCCAGATGCAATCATTCGTCGTCCCTATGACATTATTCCCTTGTTACTGTTTCTTTTTGCGGGCTTAGTTATTTATCCAATGTTTGCTAAACGCTACCCGAGTATTTTTGCCACCGCTTTATTGTTAAGTGCTTTACCTGAAGTCGCGGTGGAATTACATATGGCCTTTGGCTCACAACGGTTATTTGATAGTGACTTTAATATTGCACACTTTTTGAAAATTGTTGCCTATGTAATCCCCTTGGTTGGGCTAGTATTAGACTATGTACAAACCTATAAAACTCAAATAGAACATCATGAACAGTTAAAAGCTACTCATAAAATATTAAATACAAAAGCATTTGAATTAGACCGTATCAATAACCGCTTGACGCAATCTAATGCTGAATTGGAAAAATTCGCTTATATCGCTTCCCACGACTTGCAAGAGCCCTTACGGAAAATTCAAGCGTTTGGTGACAGGCTACAGAAGCGAATTACTATTGTTGATGATGAAAAAGCCATTGATTATATTGACAGAATGCAAAAGTCTTCGACAAGGATGCGCAGTTTAATAGATGATTTATTGAAATTTTCTCGGGTTGGCAGTGAAGATTATACGCCTAAAAGCATAAATCTAAATACCGTATTAAAGAGTGTGCTTGACGATTTGCACATCAGTATTAAAGAAAAGTCAGCTCTGATAAATAGTGAAGAATTACCTAGTATTTTGGGCGAAAGTAATAGACTCTATCAAGTCTTTTTAAACCTATTATCCAACGCTCTTAAATTTTCTAAAGACGATCAAGCGCCAATTATTACTATAAGCTGTCAGCAAACCTCGGTGAAAAATAGAGATTATTGGGAAATTAGAATACAAGACAACGGTATTGGTTTTGAACAAGAATATGCGGATAAAATATTTGAGGTATTTCAGCGCTTACATGGTCGTAGCCAATATCCAGGAACAGGCATAGGTCTGGCAATATGTAAAAAAATAGTGGAAAAGCACAATGGCATGATATACGTTGAGTCAGAATTAGATAAAGGCACCTGCTTTATTTTATTATTCGAAGTATAAGTTCTAAATAATATTTGAGGAAAACCTATGGATGAAAATATAAGCCCGATTAGAATACATATGTGCGATGATGACCCCGATGATCAATTATTGGTGAGTGACGCGTTAGAAGAAGCTCGATTGGGTAACCCGATAGACTTCACTAACAATGGCAAAGAGTTGTTGCAGTATTTAAACCGTGAAGGAGCATTTAGCCATTTAGTTGATGAGCCTTTACCCGGATTAATTTTATTGGATTTAAATATGCCGGTTATGGATGGCAGGGAAGTATTAAGTAAAATTAAGCAACACGAAAAATTCCGTTCTATTCCAATCATTGTCCTGACCACTTCAAAAGCAGAAGCCGATATTGCTCGGACTTATGATATGGGCGTTAATTCCTTTATTATGAAACCCGTCTCATTTGATAGTTTAGTAGATATGATCAAATCTGTTACTGACTATTGGTTTCATTTAGTCTCCTTACCACAGAAATAATTAAAGATTTAAAATGGGTAAATACTCTAAATTTAAAGTTCTAATTGTTGAAGATGACGAAGATGATTACATTTTATTGGAAGAACTGTTATTAGAGGCGGTTGGTGACATAGGTGCTATCACTTGGGCAGAGGATTATAAGTCTGCTCAAGCTAGAATAGCCAATGAGCATTTTGATTTTTATTTCCTTGATAATCGCTTAGGGGCTGAACTAGGATTAGATTTAATCGTCGAGATAAAACAACAATATGAAACGGCTCCGCCCATTATTATGTTATCAGGAGTAGATGATTATAAAACTGATCTCGAAGCAATGGAAAAAGGCGCTGATGATTACTTGATAAAAAGTGAACTAACCGCTCATCTACTTGAAAGGACATTTCGCTATTCCTTAAAGAGCAAAGACCTTGAAGCTAAGCTGGCAAAACTAGCTCATTATGATGGCTTGACCGGCTTGTATAATCGTAGTCTTTTTAATGAATTACTCGTTAAGACTATTCAACAAAGTGAACGTTCTGGGCAAAAGTTTGCGTTAGTAACGTTAGACTTAGATAACTTTAAATTCGTTAATGACAATTATGGGCATCCGGCGGGTGATCAGCTACTGACCAAAATTTCTCGACGATTAAAGCACTCAACCCGAAGTTCAGATATTGTGGCAAGGCTAGGCGGCGATGAGTTTTCATTATTGTTAAAAGATGTCAAAAATGACTCTGACTTTGTTAAGTTAGTGCAAAATATTATGGCAATTTTTCAAGAACCTATTCAAGTAGACAGTAAGTCAGTTTCAGTAACAACCAGTGCTGGGATAGCTATTTTTCCTACCGATGCACAAATAGCGAGTGAGCTAATTGACAATAGTGATAGAGCTATGTATCAAGCTAAAGCACTTGGCCGCAACAATTATAGTTTTTACAATCAAAAGTTACATCAAGTAGCGATAGTTAAACATCAATTGGAATTAGAGCTAAATGCGGCAATCGATAACAACGAATTACTTCTGCATTATCAACCGATAGTCTCCTTAAGTACAAGAGAAATCATTTCCTATGAGGCTTTATTGCGATGGCCAGACAGTAAAAATGGTTTCCGCAATACTGAAGAATTTATTGAAGTCGCAGAAGAGAGCAGCTTAATATTAAAAATAGGTGATTGGGTTTTTCAACAAGCTTGTTTGCAGCTGAAGATTTGGTCTGAGCAGGGAATAAAGGACCGACATATTTCTATCAACGTCTCAGCAAATCAGTTTAACTCGGATGACTTTACCGAACGGGTAGAGAGTTACGTGAAAGAAACACCTGACTTGGCGCAGAAATTAACGATAGAATTAACAGAACGTAAACCATTGATTATCTCACCTACGACAGTAAACAGACTGCTGTTATTATCAGGTATAGGCTTTAAATTTTCAGTCGATGATTTTGGCATTGGTCATTCTTCTATTTCTTACCTACGCGCATTTCCAATGGATTCAATAAAAATAGACAAATCTATTATACAAAACATATTAAAATCCAATGAAGATCTGGCGCTTTGTACAGCCATTATAGCCTTGGGCAAGGCGTTAAGTTTAGACGTTATTGCGGAAGGTGTTGAGACCGAAGAAATAGCTAATCTACTTAATTCCCTAAATTGTCCATATGCTCAAGGCTACTTATATTCGAAACCTATGCCCTTGTAGTATTGTTATTAGTTTACTAAAGTTAGATAGCCTACATCTAGAGTAAGCCTTTTTAAGATGGCTTGAATAGCATATGAGTATTTAGGATTACTTTGTAGATTGAAATTCATTTCGACAAATGTTGTACATCATAGCGATTGTTGAACCTCGTTACATTTGTATCGACCTACATTGGCTTCCTTTTTATATCTATTAAAATTGAGTAATGGTTGTTTTTTTTCTCAATTTAACTGCCCCGGTCGTTAAGGCAACACCGCTTAAAACAAAGCCACAACCTAACATCATCCATGAAGTGATTATTTCATTAAGAAATATTACGCCCCAAAACAAGCCAAAAACAGGGATTAAGTAAGTGACAGAGATTGCTTTTGTTGGTCCTAAAAAGGTGATTAACCGAAAGAAAATAACATAGGCAATACCCGTACATAAAATACCAAGCAACAATACTGAGAGCATTGCTGAGTCACTTGGTATGGTTTCAGGAAGGAAAAATAAACTGATAGGTAATAATACAAGTGTTGCGCTTACTTGACTACCTGTTGCCAAAGCTAATGGTTTTACACCAGTCAGATACCTTTTAGTGAAATTGGCTGAAATACCGTAACATAATGATGCCAACATAACGGCCAAGGTTGGCAATATTACATCTTCTTGCGCAATAACTAGTTTATCGTACATGAGAAAATAAACGCCAATAAAACCTAAAATAAGACCGAATACAGCACTTAGACTTAACTTATCTTTGAGCCATAAAAAAGCAACGATAGCGCCAAACATTGGTGTGGTTGCGTTTAATACGGAGGTAATGCCCGCAGTTAATGTGAGTGTTGCCCAACCAAATAATATAAATGGGATGGCAGTACTAAACATTGCCATGATGAATATTTTTACATAATAACCGTTTAAGTTAAGATGTTGTTTATTCAATAGTAGCAAGGGTAATAGAAATACACTGGCTATTAAGGTTCTAATCGCCATAAATAGAAATGGGCCAAACTCCGCGCCGCCTAGTTTCATAAAAATGAAAGATGCTCCCCATATAGCAGCAAGCAGTGGTAGTTCGATAAGTGGTCGTACGGTCATTTAATTTTACCTAATGGTAGCTTGTATAATAGTTTGTAATATTATTGTTTAGTATAAAGATACTTCTATAACTTCAATATGGCAGGCAGAAATTAAGTGCCATCTAATATTAAAGTCATATAAACGTATACCATAAATATTTTTATCTTCTTTATTTTTTTTATAAGCGGGTCGAGGATCTTGTGCAAGTACTTGGGTGATTAACTTTGATAATTCTGGCTGTTGTTGCTGATACTGTTGTAAATTACGCTCTGCTGATTCTTTAAAACTAACCATATAGTTATCTTGTGGTGATGTTTGCGCAAAACCTGCTTGAGCATGTTCGATAGAATCTGAGTAAGGGACATAGGGTTTGATATCTATTATCGGTGTACCGTCAAGTAAATCTAATCCTGAAATATTAAGGCATACTTGATTATTGTCGTAACCAATACCATCAAGCTTAACTACAGACATGCCAATAGGATTAGGTCTAAAAGTTGAGCGTGTTGCCAGCACACCAAGTTTTTTATTACCGCCAAGTCTTGGTGGTCGGACTAACGCCTTCCAGCCTTGCTCTTGTGTACCATGAAAAATAAACAGTAGCCAAATATGGCTAAATTGCTCTAAGCCTCTCACCGTGTCGGCAGTATTTACGTCATTTAATAATGTAATAGTCCCTTTGGCTGCACTAACTAAGCCTGGTTGGCGTGGTATTGCAAACTTTTCTTTATAAGGGGAGTTAACCTTAGCAATAATATTTAACGATATCTGTTCTGAGGGCTGTGGGTTTTGCATATTGTTTTTTACTGCTTTTGCGGACTAACGATGTATGCTTTGCCATAACAAACAAGAGTCGATATACATTGTTTTGATGATTTATCATCTGCAATTAAGGCGCAGCCAGTAAAAATGATCGCATTTGCTCTTTTTTCAAAAGCTTGTGTTCTGGCATGAGTACGAGCAATGATTTCATCTGGTGAAGCTAAGTGGTCTTTTGATTGACAATCTTGCCCTTCAACAACACCGACATATTGATAAGCTGAACTAAATTCTTGTTCTGATTGATAGATTTTTACTGAGGTTGGCGCAAAATACTGTTGAAAATTTTCTTTATCTAAATTAGTTGTGACTTGATAATTGGCACTACAGTTCGCCAATACTATTGGAAAGAGTACGATCGTTAATCGCTGTGTTACCTTTGTTAATATTTTCTTAAATTTCATTTACTAACCTTAAATTTATATTTTCCTAGTGGCATTAAATAAAAAGGCGAACATAGGTTCGCCGTATTAACTTACTGTAAGTCGTTTTTTATTTAACTCTCATGCCGGGTTGTGCGCCATCGTCAGGATTTAATATCCATAAATCCTTACCGCCAGGTCCTGCAGCTAATACCATACCCTCAGACATGCCAAAACGCATTTTACGTGGTGCTAAGTTAGCAACCATAACAGTATGTTTGCCAATTAAGTCTTCCGGTTGATAAGCTGATTTTATGCCCGCAAATACTTGGCGGGTCTCGCCGCCTTCTTCTTTTGAATCAAGTGCTAAGGTTAAACGTAATAATTTGTCAGCTTTTTCAACGTGTTCTGCATTGATGATTTTGACAATACGTAAATCAATCTTAGCAAAATCATCAAATTGAATTTCTTCACTTATTGGGTCACACCCTAGCGGATCGTTAAGTGCAGCGGTGTTATCAACCACTTTTACTTGTTTAGCCTTTTTCTCTTTTTTAGCTGGTTTTTTTGCATCATCTTTTGAGAGTAAGTTATCTTTAGATGCTTCGGTCATCGCGTTAACTTTATCCATGTCAACACGTTGCAATAAAGCTTTAAATTTATTGATTTTATGATCTACTAATAGTGTTTTGTGGCCTTCCCAAATGAGTTCGTCATTTAAAAATGCTGCCGTACTGTCAGCTAATACGGGTAATACTGGCTTTAAGTAAATCATCAAGGTACGGAACATGTTGATGCCGAGAGAGCAAATGTCTTGTACTTCTTGTTGTTTGCTCTCGTCTTTAATTAATTGCCAAGGTTCTTTTACAGCGATGTACTCGTTGACTTTATCGGCCAATGCCATGATTTCACGCATACCTTTAGCAAAATCACGTGCTTCATAATGAGCAGCAATACTATCACCTGCATTCATAACTTCATTGGCAAGGACTTGGTCGTCAATATTGCTTGATAACATGCCATCAAAGCGTTTGCTGATAAAACTTGCACAACGAGAAGCTATATTAACGACTTTTCCGACAAGATCAGAATTTACTCGCTGCGCAAAATCTTCAAGGTTTAAGTCTAAATCGTCAATTTTACTGGTTAATTTTGCCGCGTAGTAATAACGTAAGTATTCAGGATTTAAATGTTCTAAGTAAGTGCGACCTTTGATAAAGGTGCCTTTAGATTTTGACATTTTAGCGCCATTAACGGTAACAAAACCGTGTGCGTATACTGCTGTTGGTTTACGATAACCTGCGCCTTCAAGCATTGCTGGCCAAAATAAGCTGTGAAAATAAATGATGTCCTTACCAATAAAATGATAAAGCTCAGCTTCTGAGTCTAACTTCCAAAAATCATCAAAATTAATGTTCTCTTTGTCACATAAGTTTTTGAAACTACCCATGTAGCCAATAGGTGCATCAAGCCATACATAAAAGAACTTACCGGGGGCGTTAGGAATTTCAAAACCAAAATAAGGAGCGTCGCGACTGATATCCCATTGTCTTAAACCAGAATCAAACCATTCAGCTAATTTATTTGCCATTTCTTCTTGTAACGCACCACTACGTGTCCAGTCTTTTAACATCTGCTCAAAGGCGGGTAAGTCAAAGAAATAATGCTCTGAATCTTTAAGTACCGGTGTCGCACCAGAAATAGCCGAGCGCGGGTTTAATACTTCTGTTGGCGAATACGTTGCGCCGCAATCATCACAGCTGTCGCCATTTTGATCTTCGCTTTTACATTTAGGACAAGTACCTTTGATAAAGCGGTCGGGTAAAAACATACCTTTCTCAGGATCGTATAATTGTTCAATGGTACGAGTCTTTATATGGCCTTTAGCATGTAAGCGATTATAAATTTCTTCGGCAAAGGCTTTGTTTTCATCTGAGTGTGTTGAGTGGTAGTTATCAAAACTAATATGAAAATCGGCAAAATCAGCCATATGTTCTTCACGAACACCGGCGATCATTTCTTCTGGTGTTACACCAAGCTCTTGTGCTTTAAGCATTATTGGCGTGCCATGAGCATCATCAGCGCAGACAAAATAGGTTTCATTATTACGCATACGTTGAAATCTAACCCAGATATCTGTTTGAATATGCTCAAGTAAATGGCCTAAATGGATAGAACCATTGGCATAAGGTAATGCACAAGTTACTAATATTTTGCGTTTGTTTTTAGCTTGTGAAGATTGATTTTGTTGCGACATATAAAGTTTACGTAATTTTGATGGTAATTATGGTGTGAATGGTACAAAATTTAGCGCTCATTTTCATTAATAATTATCGTGTTTTAGCGATTAAAGTGCGTTTTTTCATGTTATCTAAAATATTTTCCAAAAAAACTGTTGCTCAAGATAAAAAAGAAGTTATTAATCACCATCTTGAGTGTTATCGCTCAGAAGCTTTTCCAACGGGAATTCTTGCTCTTGAAAGTCAATTTGAAAGTAAGATTGAAATTGGCTTAGATAAAGATAAAAGTATTGTTATTTCATTGACGTTACCATTTCCATGTAATGGTGAACTTGATGAATTATCAATTGTTTTAACTGAGTTAATTGATCAAACTGTTATTTTTAATGTTAATTATGATGTTTTCTCGGTGCGAGAACATCAACTTAAAGGCATAAAAAACATCATTGCTATTGCATCAGGTAAGGGCGGTGTTGGTAAATCAACCACCGCAGTTAATATAGCTTATGCCTTAATAGCCGAAGGGGCAAAAGTTGGTATTTTAGATGCCGACATCTATGGGCCTTCTATTCCTACCTTACTTGGCCTAAAAGGACAAAAGCCATCATCAGTCGACGGTAAGTTAATAACCCCTTTTGATGCTAGAGGGTTAAGTGCGATGTCGATAGGGTTTTTAGTAGATGATAATGATGCGACCGTTTGGCGTGGTCCTATGGCGAGTCGTGCTATAAATCAATAACTTATCGACGAAATATATGTACCTTCTTGGGTGAAATGTCTGTTTTCCAATTCGGCGAGTAGCATAAAATGGTAAAGATATGAATTATT
>JABSOX010000102.1 GCA_013215655.1 Colwellia sp. | reverse complement strand
AACCGTATATCGCCAATCTGTACTATTTGTTTCCATCATATTTCCTCTAGTTTAAAATCACATTGTATACATTATACCAAACAAATCATATCAGTTAAACTATCTTCGGCAAAGAGGCTTATTGGGTTACGCCCTCAAAGGGCTTAAGTTAACGCTCAAAGCGTATTACATGCCAAACTTCAGTTGATCCCTGAACTCATCATGAAGTGGATACAAAATCATTCTGATTATTCTCCTCCTATGTACCTAACCGCACCTATACATAATGCAGCTCAAGCACAATGCTTAAAGAGTCATGGTATTAACACTCTGGTTTTAAATGATATAACAGATAATGAACAGGAAAATAGTCGCTTTGACAAATTAAGTGATAGATCTAAGCAGGTCGCGTTATTTTTAGAAGATATAAAAATCGGACGTTTTAAAAATGAAGACCAACTAACTTCAAGAGAAGTCGCTGAAGTTATTTACGACAAAATTAAACATCTTGAAAGTTTAACTAGCGAAATACACACATAAGTCACACAATTAGTGTAATTTATTGGGTTAAAAACAGATAGGGCTATTATTGTATTTCAACTAGTTATTCAGTTAGTTAAACCACATGAATAGTGGAGTTATCTATACCACGTAGCGGCCTTGTAATCGGAAGGTCCACTGCTCAAGCCACTGAGAGTCACAACTTCTCCCAGAAAATCAATCAAATACACTGGCCCTTCGACTTATAGTCTTTTTTCGTGCATGCAATTTAGGTTCTTGTGATGGGTTCGCCGTGAATGTGGAGCGCTGAGACACAGGTCTTTATCTCTAAAGTAATATCATCATTTCGGAGCCTTCTCCTAACGTAGAGTCAACGCTAATACTGCCACCGTGTTCTTCAATAATGCCAAACGTTATTGCCATACCTAATCCGGTACCCGTGCCAACATCTTTGGTTGTATAAAATGGTTCAAAAATACGCTGCAAGGTTACTTTATCCATACCACAGCCATTGTCTTTGAAACGCATCATTAACCGCCCGTTTTGTTCCGTTGTGGTGATCAGTACTTCACCTTCAAAATCTTTATTGTTTTTCTGTTTACTTGTAATCGCTTGGCAGGCATTAACGATAATATTCATAAATACTTGATTAAGTTTGGAAGGAAAACATGATAATTCAGGGGAAAAATCAAACTGCATGATTATCTCAATGCCATCATATTGGGTTTGTATTAAATGTACGGTAGAGGTTAATAAGTCCGTTATTTTTGCCGTTGCTTTTTTAGCGTCATCTAAGCGCGCAAAAACACGTAAGTCTTCCACTATCATTTTGATGCGGTTGGTACCTTCGGTTGCTGTTTTTACTAATTCTATTAATTTTCCAAATTTGTCGTTAAATGCATCAATCACTTGTGGGTCGGCACTATCTCCACCGGCCATTTGTTTTAAAAATGCTTTTATTTCACTGATTTCATCTTTCATCATATAAACGGCAGCGTAAGCAAAATTGGTTGGGTTATTGATTTCATGTGCCACACCTGCGGTCATAGTACCCAAAGCCGCCATTTTACTTGTTTGAATAAAGCGTTGGCTGGCGAGGATTTCTTTATTCATTTCTTCCACTGCGCCTTTTTGAAGGGCAACTTCACGATAGGCATTGGCATTATCGAGTGCAATAGCTGTAGTAGATGCTAACGTTTGTATTGCCTTTTGTTGAGAGTCGTTATAAGCATTTTTTTGATAACTTTGTACCGTCAATACTCCGATGATTTTTTCTCCGATAATGAGTGGCCAATACATTAATGAACTGGCTTGTTGACCCACTTTTGGCTCAAGCATCGGTGCATTACCGAAGTAGGTTGCATGATCCTTATCGAAGTCATTAATAATCAAAGGTTTTTTATGTTCAATACACCACACCGCTGGTCGTTCTTTTTCATCCATTGATATAAAGAACTTACTTAATCGCTCATTATTTTCAATGGCAAGTTTAAAAATAATCCTTTGTTTTTTGGGCGAATATTGTCCAATCAAAAAGATGTCTACATCCATCAGCTCTTTAATATAACCGTATACTTTATTGAGTAAACTATCTAGCTCAAAAGTAGAGCTGATATCGCTACTGATTTGGCTTAATGCGGTTATCGTTTTGTTTGACTTTTCTAGTTCCTCAGTGCGCTGAGTTAACGCGGCAGTGCGTTCTGTTACGGTCGTTTCGAGTATTCTTTGTCGTATTCTTGAGCGTTGTAAACGCCACTGAATGCCCCCCCACCCAATAATACTCAGTGTAATCACATAAGCTAGATACGCCCATATAGTACGGTACCATGGCGGTAATAAGGTAAAAACATATTCGGCTTGTTCGCTAATAGTGCCGTAGAGATTTTTGGCGCGCACTTGAAAGCGATAATCACCTTCAAAAAGGTTGTTATAATCTTTATAGGTTTCCGCGCTCCAATTTGACCAATCATTGCCGTCTATACTGGTTTGAAATCGCAGAGCATCTAAACCATCGAAACTGGTTGCAGCAAATTCAAAGCGCAGCGCATTGTTTGTGTAGTCTAGGCTTACTTTTGGCGCATTACCGCCTCCAGCAAATACCAAGCGGTTGTCACGACTACTAACTCGACGCACCAAGGCGGCAAACGGTCGGCTGTAATTCTTTGTAATAGCAGGATCAAAGCGAAACAAACCTTCACTAGTGCCAAGCCAAACAACATCGTCAAAGTCGTGATAAATTACTTCGGTCTTCATTCCTGACAGAACCGACAAGGGCAGTCCATCCCATTTATAGCTGCCATCTGCTTGGCGCATGGCGAAGCCTGTTTCTTTGAAGGCGCCAGAGGGGTCAGAGGCATGTAACCAGATGCCCTGCTCTGCCTTCGTCAAAGAACTTACCGCCCGTGATTGAGAAAATAAACCGGTAAAGTTAGGGTTTGGCTCAAAACGCTGTGTAGTCTCAATAAAACGGTAAACACCAGCCTCCGTAGCAAAGTAAGGCGTGCCATCATTAGTGTAAACTTGGTTGTTATTCTGGCTGGGCAAGCCTTGTTTAACACCAAATCGTTCAATGTTAATTGGCACTTGAGTATTACTTTCTGATGATGAAAAGGTCACTCTAATGACGCCGTTATTCCGCGTACCTAACCACAATGTGTCATCTTGATCTTTTATCAGTGTGAGGACCTCACCTTCAATCCCTGGCACTGCTCCCTCATCAAGCCAACTACCCTTTTCCCAACGAATCGTCGCTAGTCCGTTACTTTCGCCAACAAATATGGGACCCGACTGCGTTTTTGAAGCATGCAGTGATATGGCATGATTAGATGATTTAATCAGTGTCGCGTTATTTCCGGAAACAAGATAGATCCCTAGTTGGTTACCCACTAAAAGTTGCTTACCTACAGACAACAAAGCCCAAGTTTGGCTGTTAATGCCATCAATACGTTCAAAATATGGCTCTGGCATGGCTTGCAACCGAAACAGACCTTGGTAGGTGCTTACATAAAGTTGCCCAAGATGGCGATGTAGAGCTGAGACCGTACCCGCAAGTCCACTTACTTCATTAAACTGACTGAGTGGACTATCAACTTCGACTCGGGCTAGGCCGTTACCGGTACCTAACCACAGGCCACCTTCGCGGTCTGACGACAAAGCTAATACACCATCATCGGGCAAGCCATTAGCCTTGTTTAAATGAGTAACTTTTTTACCTTGGTCATCGATAATATAAAGACCGCCCTGCACAGTGCCCAAAGCTATATGACCATTGGGGAGTCGGCTCGCGCTGTAGAGTAAATGGAGTTTAATTTCAGTATCAATTTCAGTAGGCCAAGCGGTGAAGCCCTTATCGTCGAATTTAAAAAATCCTTGAGTACGGGTGCCGACCAATATGCTGTCTGATACTACATTTATCGTTGGAGTGGTAATCGAATCAGTAGCAGTCGAATCAGTAGCCAACATGGCGTAAATTCTTTCATTGGCAAAACGACCTCCACCTTTAACTAGCTCTAATCCTCCCCCTATCAGCTCAAGTAATCCACGACCCAATTCACGAATAAATAATCGATTTTTAACTTGAAAAGCAAGGTGAAATGCAGTGACGGGCACCCAAGATTCAAATTTTTCACCCTGCAATCGCATCAAACGTTGAAAGCTAGAAAATATCACTCCATTGGGCGCAATAAAGGTATCCCAAACATCGGCAAAATTTCGCGCCTCTAACGGTACTTTATCTAACAAAGAAATATAAGACATCTGCCCGTTAATATCGGGCTGTAAATAGCCAATTTCACCGACTGCACCAACATAAACCCTGCCTTGCGCATCCACTGCGAGGGAACGTACTACCGTGTTATTTGCAACGCGAATTAACCGCCAACGCACGCCATCAAATTCGAGCACGCCGTCACCATTGCCGACATAAATAACGCCCCGTAGGTCCTGCACGATTGCCCAATTCGTTGCATGCGCACTGTATTCTTTTGGGCTAAAAGTACGCAGCTGCGGTAGGCCTACTTCCTGAGTGCTGGCTGTGAGCGATGGTGTTGCTGTTCTTGTTGGCGTTATTGCTGGTGTTATTGCAGGCGTTGTCGTTGTTGATACTAATTGTGCAGTTGGTGTTTTAACTAACGATGTAACTTGTGATTTTTCCGAGACAAAGGCTAATGACATTAGCGCTATCATGAGCACTATTATTAACAAAACCGGCTGTAATTTAATTAAGCCAAGGAGCTTTATTTTTTTTATCAAAGTGGCGAACTCTAAATCATTCTAAGTGATTAATACTAGTTCAAATATTATTATTTTGATAAAACAAAGCTTTCAATAGCCTAACATCTGCAGTGAAGGTATCTATTACAGGTATTCAAAGGAGAAAATTAAACCACGCTAAATAGATAGATGTTAAAGTTTGATGTAATTCTTCGCTCTCCTAATGAAAGCTATTTATGTACCTATCATTTATCGATATTTTTGACCTTTTCCTTAGATTTTTAGCCGTTGGTCAGCTTTTTTTATTATGCAATCACATTTTAGCAAAGCAGCAAAACTTAATCGCTATTTTAGCGGTTTCAGTAAATATAGGTTTAGCTGCTTACCTGTTACTTACAGCGCCTATTCCCGATCACTACTATGGAATATTGAGAGGCATACTTTTATTTTTCACCGAGATCGCTCCTTATTTGCTATGGATGTTGGTTCTTTCACTATTCAGAGATAATTTTCATCCGATGAAATTCTCACTTTGGATTAAAACTTTAATTTCATTGATATTAATTTGGTTTTTATATTTTTTTATCTATATGAAAGGAAGAGGTTCTTTTCATCAAGTGAATCACTTAGTTGAGCTGTTTTTCATATTTCATATTATTTTTATTACCGTAAAAGAGTTTCCTGATGACCTAGTTGAAGCTAGACGAAATGCTCGACTGGTTACAATAGTTTATACCTGTATTTATTCAATTTTGATATTACTGCTGGAGTTAGGTAATGCAGCGTTAAGAGATTCAACAGTTTTTAGTTTATTAAATGCTGGCTTAGTTTTAATCTCTACGTCATTTTTTAGTTGGCACTATTTTAAGGGGAAATTCACAGACAAAACCAAAATGGCGTTAATTGTAGAACACCAAGAAGGTGTAATTGGTACACCTGCTATTCCTTTAGTCTTTAAAAATGTTAACAAGCAACTTAGCCAATTAATGTTAGAGGGGTTTTATAAAGAAACTCAGTTATCGATTAAACAACTGGCAAACAAACTCAAAATTCCAGAGCATCAATTACGCGAATTAATTAACAAGCACTTGGGCTTTAGAAATTTTCCCGACTTTTTAAGCAGCTACCGAATACCCGCTGCATGTGCACAATTTGAAGATATAGCCTATATTCGAAAACCTATTTTGACTATAGCTTTAGAACTGGGCTACGGCTCTATTGCTACTTTTAATCGTACATTCAAAGCTCAAAAAGGTATGACACCAAAAGAATATCGCAGTAAATTTCAAAAATGATCATAGTTTTTTAGTATTGATAAGCCTTAGTAGGCTGAATTGCTTAACATTTAAGAAATTGTATTCGAAGAGTTATCTAAATGTTAAAAATGACTAAAGTTAAAGTTCTTAGTATTATCTTAGTATCTGTCATATCAGTATTGATTTGGCCGGTATATGAAACCATGGCCTACAAAAACAAAGTGAGTTTCCCACCATTTTATCAATTCGATCAAATACCGGCTATTAACCCTACCGATCAAATACTCCATCAGGAAAAATACAAAGAGGCTGCTAACAAAGCCTTAACGTTAATAAGCAAAAATAAAGTGGCAATTAACGCGCCGGCAATTTCAGCTGCCGTATCTATTAATGGTAAATTAGTTTGGGCAGGTGCATCGGGCTGGTCAGATATCGAGAATGAAATTCCTGTAACAACTAATACGCAATTTAGAATTGGTAGCACAGCAAAAGCACTAACAGGAACCGCACTTGCCAGAATGTTTGATGCAAAACTAATTGATCTTGATAATAATATTTCTGTATATATGGACGACCTGCCAAATGATGCTTGGCAAAACATAACTAGCCGTCAACTTGCTTCACACATGGCTGGCCTGCCACATTATAAAGAAAATACTGATTATCTTGGATTATATAAAACACTGACTTTATCTACCCGATACGAAGAAGTAGAACAATCACTATCGATTTTTGATAGTAGCGAACTTTTATTCGAACCTGGAACACAGTTTAGTTATTCAACACTAGGTACCGTATTACTTAGTGCGGTAATGGAGAATGCGGTAAATACTCCTTACCTTGAAATAATGAAAAAACAAGTGTTTGAACCACTTAAAATGAACGCCACGATGGCCGAATTCCAAGGAGAAAACTCGGTCAATTTAGCAAAGTTTTATTGGAATAGTGAAGGGCAATCAAATCAAGTTAGACAATGGCGAGATGTTGACCTTAGCCACAGATTGGCTGGTGGTGGTTTTATATCAACGTCTTCAGATCTTGTTAAAATGGGTAATGCTTTTTTGGATGATAAATTTATATCAGCAAAAACACGGAACATCTTTTGGACCCCGCAAACATTACCTGACGGTAGTGAAACACCAATGGGTTATGCCTTAGGTTGGCGAGTAATAACTCAAGAATTTGATGCGGAAATTGGTGAAATCACTTTTGCTAACCATGGTGGTGTTTCTAGAGGTGCACAAAGTTGGCTAATGGTAATACCTGAACATAACATATCTGTTGCGGTAAACATTAATTCAAATACTGAGGTTTTCTGGGATTTTGGCAAAGTATCTATGGAAGTATTGAAGCCCTTTCTGCTAGCAAAAATTAAAATGGATCAAAGAGTGCGTATGACCCAATAAACATAACTTAGCATAACACTCACTCTAACAGATGTTTTGGGCAGCGATTTATCCTGTGCTGGCAAGTATGTTACATGTAACATACTTGCCACGAACTACACACCACTTTGAATTTTCCTTCGTCACAACCCCTATCAAATTATCAATAAAAAAATACTAATTAAAAATAAATAAAATATTTATCAACCTTTTCTAACAATTCACGTATTAATAACTATCAAAACAAAAATTAGCAGTGATACTCAACTCTAAAGCTGGGTTATAGGATTAACAACTCAATGTTCGATGAAAAAGAACTTATGTTTCAAGTCAAAGCTGGGCAGTTAGATAAACTTGCCACACTTTTTGAAAGTAATAAGGTGCAACTTTTTAATTATTTTATACGTAAGGGTAATAACCGCGCGTTAAGTGAAGATTTAGTTCAGGAGACTTTCATGAGAGTGCTTGCCTATCGCACTAGTTTTAGCGGCAGTAGTACCTTCAAGTCTTGGATGTATGGTATTGCCAGAAATACCGTGGCTGAACATTACCGTAAGAATAAAAATCAAGCACTGAACTGCGATATGGATGATGAAGAGTTAACCAATGAGCAAACCTTGGATGAAGAATTTGAAACTGAACAACAAAATGCCATTTTTAATAAATCTTTAGCCAGTATTTCGCCAGAAGACAGAGAAATCATCTTGCTCAGTCGTTTTCAGCAGCTCAATTATCAAGAGATTTCGGCCTTGTTAGATTGCAATTTAAATACTTTAAAGTCTCGTATGCGTAATGCGGTGAGTAGGCTGCAGGTGAGTTATCAAAAATTAGTTGGAGAAAGTTTTTAATGAAAAGTCAAAAGGTCATCGACTGGAAAATTGCTTCACTAGCCAATAATGAAAACAGTGAACTTAGCGAAGAATTGCAAAGCTACCTTGAGCAGAACAGTCAGTTACAAGAAGAATTGTTGTTTATTGAACAATTCTGGACAAATGATGTTAAGCCATTGGTTATGCCGTCAGATAAGTTAGACGCTAACTTTTATCAAATGTTGTCTAGAGCGCAGAGTACTCAACAGCATAGCGCTCAACAAGAAACAGCTCTACAACCAAAAGACGATCGTTCTTCTTCACAAGAACAATCTTTGTCTTTAATCGAGCAAGTTAAAAGTTGGTTTATGCCATCACCTATTGCCCACTTTGCAACGTTGGGTTTGGTTTTTGCCATTGGATTTAATTTAAACCAAGCGCCGAATAATGGCATAAACAACGAGGCGTTCAGCGGACTACAGCAAGAAGTGTCATCGTTAACGACAATCTTAGCTATGTCTATGTTGCAAAAAGACTCAGCAAGTGAACGCCTTTCCGGTGTTGCTTATAGTCGGCAAACCGATTTATCAAATCCTTTATTAGTTGAACAACTGATTGAGCTATTAGCGCGAGATAAATCAACCTCAGTACGGTTGGCAATAATCAATAGCCTAAGCGAGCTAAAATCTTTTGGCGCATCAGAGCAGCAACTTTTCACTATGGCCACACAAGAGAAGAATTTATTAGTACAAATAGAGTTATGTCGTTTATTGCTCAACTATGGCTCTATCGATATTAAAAATTTATTAAGTGAACAAGTAAATCAACAACTTTTAAAACCAGAAGTACGAGAATTTATTCAAGCGCAATCAATGCCTTCATATATTTAGTTTTATCTTTAGGAGTAACCCATGAAAAAGACATTATCAATAACCTTACCTTTAGCTTTCGTCGCGATGTTAGCGGGAAGTATTCAATTAGCAAATGCTGCAGAAAAAAGCTATAGCTTGCCTTTATCCAATCCAGGAGACCCCGTTTCAATTGACCTTGAAGTATATCGGGGAAGTATCACCCTTATTGGTTATAAAGGAGACTCCATCGAAATAAGTGCTAAAACATCTACTTTTTCTGGAAAAGATAATGATCTTAAGAGAGTAAAAAATGGAATGAATAAAAATAAGTCATCAAGATCTACTAAAGGTTTGAAGAGTGTTAAAAGCCAAGGAATGAGATTAGAAATTGAAGAAAAAAATAACATAGTAAAAATTAGCAGTGAAGTCTCTAATCAACATGTTGATTTAGTTATTAAAGTACCGCAACGCTCATCACTAGAGGTGGAGTTATATAAAGGTGGGGATATTAATATTGATAACATTAATGGTGGTTTAGAACTTGAAGCGTATCAAGGAATGATAATAGCTAAAAACATTTCAGGCCCCATTGTTGCCGAAACAGCAAAAACAGATATTGTTGTTAGCTTTTCTGATTTCTCCAAGGTTAGTCCTTCTTCCTTAACCAGTCATATGGGTAATATTGATATTACGCTGACAAAAAAGATCGCTGCCAATATTAATGTACAAACCTATCAAGGTGAAATATTTTCAGGTTTAGATAAAGACTTTGCCATTGTTGATGAAATAAAGAAAAACAAAAAGGGTCAAAAACAAAAAATAGTACTTGGCGGAGTAATGCAGGCGAAAGTTAATGGCGGTGGACAAACCTTATCATTAATTAGTTATGGTGGTAGTTTGTATATTCGAAAAGGGAAATAAAGGCTTAAAAAATATAATACGGCTCACCAGTAGAAGAAGCCCAAGGGCTTCTTCTTAGAATACAGCAAACACTCCAAAAGAAGTTCTAAGTAATTAATCATACTCGGTATCTGACAATCGAAAAGTTCTAATTACAATTTCCCTTCAAATAATTTCATTATTTAAACAACCTTTTCATTTTTCTTACGTATATATAAGTAATCGTACTTTTTCTAACTATACAAATTCGAGGTTTTAATATGAATATTCACTTGTGTACAAAAATAAAAACACCATCTTTGATTCTGAACATTATTATGGTTGGCGCGCTGTTTACCATAAATATAGCGAATGCCAATAAAAGTGACCTTGAACAAATAAATAATCACAATGGCTTAACTGCCGAATTTATCGATAGCATAAAAAACCTAGGTTTTGACTCTATTGAAAACGGAGAGCTACTAGCCCTCAAAGAGTATGGTGTTACGGTTCCCTATATTAATAAAATTCGTGATTTAGGTTTCACCAACATTGAACTGGGAGAGCTAATCGCCTTTAAAGAATACGATATCAATGCTTCTTATATTGAAGAAGTACAAAAAACTGGATTAATAGACATGGGTGCAGGCGAGCTAATTGGATTTGCCGCTCATGATATTGATGCAAAATATGTTGATAAAATCAGAAAATTAGGATTTTCAAACATAAATGCTGGTGAAGTCATCGCTTTTAAAGCCCATGGAGTTAATCAGAAATACATTGCAGAAATTCAAGCTTTAGGATTCGATTCAATTTCATTAGGAGAGATGATAGCTTTCGATGAACATAATATTGATACGATTAAAGTTAATGAGGTTTATCAACTAGGATTCACCGACATAAATGCAGGTGAAATGCTCGCATTTAGCATTCTCGATATTAATCAAACATTTGTTAATAAAATGGAAAGCTTAGGTTTCACTGAAATCAATAAAAATGAAATTTTAAGGCTTAGGCAATACAACATAGACCAGGCCGCAATAGATAATATTAAACACTATGGTTTATATAACCGACAAGCTAGCACTGTTATAGCTTTAGCTATTCTAAAACTAGATGAAAGCTTAATTAGGGATGTTAAAGCTTTGGATATCAATAATTATTCGATGGATAAGTTATTAGAGTCAAGAACAGGAAAAAGATATAGCTTATCTCGTGACGTTGAAATGTATGAGGAATTAAGCAATGTCGTTTCAACAATTTACAGTTTAGAACTATGAAGTTAAAGGGTCAGTTCAATTCAAAGGGTCAGCTCTGCTGAACAATGAGAACAACAGAACTGCTCCTTGATGTTTATTTATATTAAAGACTGAGCATCAAAATATCTGACTCTATATTTTCCCTTTTTGAAAATATTAATTTCTGGCAATTATTAAACAAATCAAATTTGAACTTTGAATTAAGTGTAGAAGTCAGTATTTTCTGATTTTTTTCTGTTTTAAAATTCATTTGCCAAAGTTCAATATTATCTGATTCCGTTGAATAATAAATTGAATCAGAGCAAACTTTAAAGTTTAAGCTACGCGAAACGTTACTCACTATTTGTTTTTCTTTTGCTGTATTACTCTTGCTGTTTTTTAAGGTCAACTGCCAAATACCTTGTTGTCGATATTTGGTAAAATATAACGTTTCATCAGCTTCATTAACTTTAACTTGATAGCCGCCCTTTTGGGTTATTTGAATAGCACTTTGTGCTTGAAAGTTATAGCCCCATATTTGCCAATCGCCGCTTTTATCTGAAGTAAAATACATCGTCTCGCCATCAGATGAAAAGTTTGGGAAAGCAGCACTTTGTCCATTTAGCTTAATGAGCTCTACCGCTTGAGTTTGAGTATTTAATAAATATACCTGCTTGTCACTTGTCGCAACTACGGCCAGTATTCCGTCAGGATGCCAAGCATAGGTGTCTATTTTTTTATTGTTGGAAAAGGACTCTATCGATAATAAACCGTCTTCTTTTTTTAGCCATAGTTGTAATTCGCCATTTCTGTCTGACAAAAACAACAAGGAACGACCATCTTTTGAATAAATTGGCTGACTATCAATACGACTAGAATTAACTGCCAATTTAACCCTTGGTTGCACCTGTAATGACCCTGTGGAGTTTTGAGTTAACTCGCTTTGCCACAAATCCACATCAGCTGTTTTAGTTGAATAAACAATATGCTTGCCAGAGGCACTCAATTGAGGTGAGTTAATTGATTGTGCTGACTGATATAATGTTTGAATATTGCCTGTTGCTATATCGAGTAACTTTAATTTACCGCCCGAACGATTATCACTAAAAATAATACCTTTTTCATCTGGTGTCCAACTTGGTGTCCAACTTAAAAAACCTAACTCAGTAATTTTTCGCTGCTCTTTTGTGCGTAAATTTTTAACAAAAACTTGATTGTTTCCCCAGTATTTATTACGAAAAAATAATAATTGTTCCCCACTTGGTGATAACGACAATTCATTATCGCCATAATAGTTATCTTCCCGCCGAGTTATTTCGTCGACTTTAAGTGTACTTAGGTGTAGTTGATAAATTTGATATGGCATTGAGCTATTTATTCTATCGGTAAAATAAACCGACAAATCGTCAGGCGCCCACACAACATTGCTGTAATGTTCTACAGCACCACATTGATAGAGTTCTTCAACCTTGATGGGATTTGCGTATTCATCCAATGTTAATAAATTGAGGTGGCAGGTATTTTGTCCTTTACGGAAAAAAATAACTTTACTTTGATCATGAGAAATAGCCGGCGAACGATCATTAAATTCAGAATCTGTTAATTGTATTCTTTGTTGCTGGCCAAGTTTTTTCAAATATAAATGATAAGGCTGATCAGCGCTTTTACGATGGCGATAAACTAACCACGATTCATCTTTCGATAAAGAGGCATCGTGTTCAAAACCCGGTTCACTGGTTAATTGTTCAAATATTGGGTTTGTTATTTTAAAAGGTTTGCTTGAAGAAGATATCAAGCTTTGCCAGTTTGTCGCTAATAATGCCAATACTAAAACAATGAATAAGCTGAACGATGCAATTTTGTTAGAACTTAACTTTTCTAGCAACGAATTAGAATGAGAATATTTCTTAGCTGAAGTGATTTCATTTTTGTTTACATTTATCTCAGCGTCAGCAATATTTTTGACGTCAGCAATTAATCTGTACCCTTTTTTAGCGACCGTTTGGATATACCGGGGAGATTCGGCATTGTCAGACAATGCCTTTCTCAGCAGACCAACAACACGATTAACAGCTCCTTCGCTTACTTGTGAACGCCACACGTCGGCCATCAACTTATCTCGAGAGATAACTTCGCTGGCATGACAAGAAAAATAATAAAGTAACGCCATCACTTTGGGTTCAACAATTTGGCTCTTGCCATCATGCGAAATGGTATTTAATTCTCTTTCAACGGTAAATTCACCCACTGAAAATATTTTTGATAATGGCTGTATCACTAAAGCGTCCTTATTTTTACCTATTCTATCGTATCAGACTCGTAGTTATCAGTAGCTAATCCATTGAAAACAAATAACATCATCAAAAAATCATCAGAAAATAAACAAGATATCACGACCTGATTATTGTTAATCATCAACTTAGCGTTAAAAATGAGTCTCAACTAATTTATCAGGAATATACATGAAAACAACGACATTGCTACTCTCAAGTTTACTCATATTAATAGCACCCGTATTAGCATATGAAGAAAGGACACATGCCAGCGATATTGATCAAGTACTAAAAGCACCAGAGCGACCGCAACAAGATAAAGCTAGAGACGCAGCCAGAAAACCTGCTGATATACTCGCTTTAGTCGACATTAAACCTAATATGGCGGTAGTCGACTTTATTGCTGGCAGAGGTTATTACACAGACTTATTTGCTCGAATATTGAATAACTCAGGAAAACTATACAGTGTTAAAGGTAAGTTGGAAAAAAGAGATTTATCACTATTTAATAATATATCGGTATTACCAACACTGGATTTATCTGAGGTTAAGTCCCCCGTTGACCGCATTTTCACCGCCCTTAATTATCACGACATTATTAACAAGCCAAGTATAGATCGCCAAAAACTCTTAAAAACCATTTACGGTAAATTAAAAGATGACGGTTATTTTATCGTTATCGACCACAATGCAGCCCCAGGTACCGGTAAGTCACAAACTAAAAAACTTCATCGCGTAGAAAATACTTTTGTACTCAATGAAATAACGAGTGCAGGTTTTATTTTAGACCGTTCATTGAGTGTATTAGCAAACCCTAATGACACTTTTGCTGCTGACGTCTGGCAAGAAAGTACCAAAGGCAAAACAGACAGATTCGTTTATCGTTTTAAAAAAAGTAAATAACTAAAATTCTTGGTGGAGCTGGATAGAATGGATCGAAAAATTGACAAAAAAACGTTTCTCTCTTTAAAAAACAAATCAATGTTTAAAGTTCTGGCTGTTGTTGTCGTGGGTGTCATTGGTACTTACCTTATTACCGCGCCCAAAGGGCAGAGCTTGAAAATAGAGTTCAAAAGGTTGGTTGTTAGTGAAGTTAAAGAAGGAAAATTTCAAGAGTTCTTACCCGTAAGGGGCACCATCTCGCCAAAAAGGGTGATCTATCTTGATGCTATTGAAGGCGGCCGAGTAGAGCAGATCTTCCTTGAAGAAGGCGTGATGTTAAAAGCCGGTGATAAAATTATCAGTTCAAAACTAGATGTCGATGCTGAAACTCAACAAATTAAATTAGGCAGTTAACATGAAAAATCAAGTATTAAAAATCTCCAACGTAAACAAATCGTTTAACTCAGGTGAACAAAAGGTTCAGGTATTAAAAGGCATTGATTTTTCAATAAATGAAGGCGAATTTGTTGCTATTTCCGGCCCATCAGGCTGCGGCAAGTCAACCCTGCTAAACATTATGGGCATATTAGAT
>JABSOX010000101.1 GCA_013215655.1 Colwellia sp. | reverse complement strand
AAAGCTTTGATTGGCTATGGCCTAGTTAAAGCTTACAAACAACAAAAAAATTATCATGGCGCGTTTGAGGCTTTTAATATTGCTAATCTCGCTCGCAGAAAAGATTCGGGCACCTTCAATCGTCAAGCGTTTGATGCCCGCATTGCAACTATGATGGATATATTTTCCGCCGAATTTTTTAAAGCGCGTCAGGGCTGGGGCAATCAAACAGAGCAACCGGTGTTTATTGTTGGCCTGCCACGTTCAGGTACGACGTTAACCGAACAAATACTTGCTTCTCATGAGCAGTGTTTTGGCGCAGGTGAGTTAAATGTATTAACTGATCTAGCAACAGGTACGCCTGACCGACTCGGTAACGCAGAAATATCATGGCCAGAAAATGCTTTCAATTTGTCTGCACAACAAGTTCATGACTTAAGTGAAGATTACCTGATAGCGTCAGCACAGCGTGCTCCAGAGGCTGTCCTTAAAGTGGTCGACAAACAACCTTTAAACTTTTGGCATTTGGGTTTAGTTGCCATGGCATTTCCGAATGCTCGTATAGTTCACTGCACCCGCGACATAAGAGATTGTGGATTATCGATTTTTACCCAAAACTTTAATACCACACAAAGTTGGTCCACTGACCTTGAAGATATTGCTTATTATTGGCAAGGCTACAAAAAACTGATGGCGCATTTTAAACAAGTGAGTGGTTTGAAAATACTGGAAGTTAGCTACGAAAAAACGGTCTCAGAAATAGAATGGCAAAGCCGCAGATTACTTGAATTTGTTGGGTTACCTTGGGATGAGCGTGTGCTGAATTTTCATCAAAGTGAGCGTGCGGTGCAAACACCTAGTCGTTGGCAAGTACGACAGCCGTTATATCAGAGCTCTAAGGCTCGTTGGCGAAATTACGAAAGCTACTTAGCGCCATTGATAAACGCTGCACAAGCAGAATAATCACCGTTCAAATATAAGTTATTAAAGAGTTTATAAATAAGGTAAAAAATGTTTCGTAAGGTTTTCTTTTGGTCACATTTAGTTGTTGGCATTAGTGTAGGAATTATCGTTTTTATCATGTCTGCTACGGGCGTGTTGTTAACTTATGAAAAACAGATTATCGAATGGGATGATGCACGCCATAGTGCGCTTCCTCATCTGGATGAACAAAGATTAACGACTGATGAAGTATTACGCATAACACGTCAAAAACATCCAGACGAAAATCACATTTATATACATTGGTTTAATGAAGAGGGAAGGGCTATCCCCGTCTGGGCCGGCAACCATAGATATTTGATTGCTCCGTATTCTGGGGAAACTTTGCAAATAGGGCAAAGTTGGCTAGTAGAATCATTGCACTTTGTTACTGAACTTCATCGTTGGTTAGCTTTTGAAGGAAAACAACAAGCGAATGCAAAAGAAATCACCGCTTACAGTAATTTGTTTTTTATATTTCTTATTATTTCTGGGGCGTATTTATGGCTGCCGCGCCATTTTCGTTGGTCTTCATTAAAGCCACATTTACTCTTTAAGAAGAAATTTAACAGTCATCATGCTAAACATTTTAATTGGCACCATGTCTTTGGGTTTTGGGCACTCGTGCCATTATTTTTCATTGTGGCTTCTGCCACTGTTTTCCATTTTCAATGGGCGAATGAAGTAGTCTATGGCGTTTATGGAGAGGAAGCGCCGGGACCACGTCAGCGACGAGAACCTGTAGAATTAATTGATGGTAAGCAACGCTATGAAACACTCTTTACTGTTGCTAAACAACATGCCGCTAATAATGGGGCGAAAGATTGGCATTCAATGTGGGTAGAGTTTGGTAGAGAGAAAGGCATTACGCGCTTTTATATCGATCGCAGTCTTGGTAATAATTACGATGTGGCTTACGCACTGTTTTTAGACAACGATACCGCCGATGTAGTGCGAGTAGAACGAGGTTCAGACTGGTCGAAAGGAGCTCAAGCTTGGGGCATTGTTCGGTTTTTACATACCGGTGAGTATTTTGGTGTTATTGGGCAAACTATCGCGGGTTTAGCGTCTTTAGCTGCCTGCTTTTTAGTTTATACCGGCTTTTTGCTTTCTTGGCGACGTTTAGTATCACCCTACTTTCGCAGGCTAGAAAAAACAAAGGATGCTAAAGCTTCCATTATCAATTTTAAGTAACCCTTTATGAGAGCAAATAAACTATTGCTTAATAATATATCTAACCTTGTTATTTATATTGATTGTAGTGATAATCATTACCATTTAGATTTAACATGGAGTTGGATATGTTTTTAAGTTTCATCCCCGCCTGGTTGGCGTGTTGCCTTCTTTTCGGCACAAGCCCGCGACAAACGGTATTAAAAAAACCATTACCGGTAATATCAAGTCGGCTTATCGCGGTTATTTTACTTGGGGCAATGCTATTACAGCTATTTATGAATCTGCCAACCGTATCAGCATTGATTACCGGCTTTGCCTTAGTGTGTTGTTTTTTACCTTTAATTACCCTGATCAGTGCTTATAAAAAATATTACCTAGTGCTAGCTAGTTTCTTAGTTTGTGTGCTGTCAATAGCACTTGCTGTGATGGAAGGAGGTTTATAATGTGGTCACGAACTTTTGCTGGGTTGATTATCGGATTATTATTGTCGGTGTCTATTGTGCTAAATCTTAATTTATTATTACCAATAAAAGAAGACACTATGTTGCTGATTGGTTTATTGCTCGCATTCCCTATCTGGGCAGGGATTCAAGTGTGGGGTTATTCTTTTACTAGTGCAAAAAAAGCCTGGTTAAAGTTAAGTTTGGTGTTAATCCCGTCAGTGTTAATTAATGCTGTTTTATTGTCGTTGAGGTAAGGTGAAATGAACAAAGATTCATTAAAAGCGTTAACCAACGCACATGCTTGGGTTGGTTTAGTTATATCGACCATTTTGTTTATTATTTTCTTTGCGGGGTCAATAAGCTTATTCCGCGATGATATTAATGCATGGGAGCTAAACCCACACTTTGCGGTAAATGAACAAAGTGAAACTCTTATCCTTGATAGTGTTATTAATACCGTCGCTAAAGATTATAATATCAATACCCATGGTTATTTTATCTTATCTATGCCAACCGCTGAGCAACCGCTCGCTAATCTGTATTTTGAAGAAAAAATTTCTGCAGACGAACATGTTGACCAACATTTAATTTTGGCACCAAACGGAAAAGTAATAGGCAAGGGCAATGGCTCTAGCTGGGGGGATTTTTTATATGAACTGCATTATGACTTACATATACCTGAAGTTGGCTTATATTTTGTTGGCATAGTCTGCTTGTTCTTTTTTGTTGCGTTGCTTAGCGGTGTGGTTATTCATTGGCGTAAAATAATAAGTAAATTTTTTCAATATAGAAAAGACGGAAAAAAAGACAAGTTACTTGATGCGCATAACCTTATTGGTGTCATGGGGTTACCCTTTCATATTATGTATGCTTTTTCTGGCTTAGTGTTTAACCTACTGATTATTTATCAAATATCATATGCTGTTGTACTGTATGGCGGCGATCAAAGTAAATTACTTACCGCTGCCGGTGTGGTTGATGTTCACTTAGACGAAACTAAAATAGTGCTGCCAGTACAAGGCTTAGACAACTTGTATTTAACCGCCAAAGCCTCGTTAGGTGAAGTGTCTATAAACCGAGTCTCTATAGACCATTTTGGTGATGAAAGTGCTGCTGTGACATTTAGAGGTGCAGATGAAAGCCAGTTTTCTACACGTAAAGAGGCCACGTATCATATAGCCTCAGGCCGAGAGTTGTATTTAACTAAAGATAACTTCGATAATGATTTACGTGGCGGTCTTTCGGTAATATCGAGTTTGCACTTTGGTGACTTTGCGGGCTATTTAATACGGGTACTGTTTTTCACCTTAGGTATTGGTACTTGTTATATTATTTTAACGGGTAATTTAATGTGGATTCAGAAAAAAGTAAACTTACGGGTAGAAAAACAAAATCTTATCGGGTTAAAGGTCGTTTATGCGATGACTACGGGGGGCTTTATAGGCACTATATTTGCGAGTGCCGTTGGCTTTGTTTTTGCTCGAGTTATTCCCATTGAAGCTATTGGCCGTAGTGACTTAATTTCTTATCTCTTTTTTGGTTGTTTATTCACTGCAATTGTCGTTTCTTTAAATATTAAAGCGCAAAAACAATTTGCCGCAATATTTTTAAAAATTACCGCTGTAATTTTGGCTATAACGCCGATATTGGATTGGCTATTTGTCTCGCAAGGTATAATGGCGATGCTAAAACTTGGCTACTATCATGTGATTGTCGTTGAGGTAATGTTGTTGAGTTTGGCACTTTTTTGTTGGTTAATTGCCTCACGACTATTCGTTAACAAACGTACTGAAGCCGATGAGCAAATAACTGAAACCATCAATATCTCAGTACAAGAACAAACACCTTTGAGTACGTAGTTATAGAATTAGCCAGCGGTAACTAGTTTTATAATAGCTTGATATTACTTATGATAGAGTAATATCAGGCCTTTTTATTGCTGTTTATCTTAGTATTACTTTGAAGTGAGACAAAATACCGTTGTTTTTTAGTTCCTCTACATTTTAGCCTACAATTAATTCCCCTTAAATGGGGGGAGTGATACAAAATCCAATCTGAGTCACACCTGTTAATGTCTGTAAGTAGCGGTGAATTCGATGGATCGCAGCAACACACTGGCTAAACCTTTTCGCTGGAGATTCAAATCCAAACGTTTTTCTCGGGCGCTCATTTAATTGGCTAGCAATGCAATTTAATTCCTCTTGTGAATGTAGTGATAAATCTGTGCTTTTGCGAAGGTAGTCTCTTATTAATCTATTGGTATTTTCATTTGAACCTCACTACCAGGGGCTGCTTGGAGCATATAGTGGACATGAATTTATTAGTTCTTTGGCGCAAAGGGGGCGAAATGTGCCCATAATTGAATAAATCATAAATTCTGCGTTCATACGTTAATGTCGTGGTGCTGTGGATACACAAAAGCGAGTGGGCACAATATGTGCCTTTATTATTCATTTTTTTATAAAACTCTATTTCTAATCTATTACATCAAGCTAGAACACTTGTTATAATATCGCACAATTGTAATCAAATTTTATTTTTAGAGGTTCCTTGGATGTCGGAAGCTGAAAACCGTCCCACAAATTTTATTCGCCAAATTATCGATACCGATCTTGAAAGTGGTAAACATAGCCATGTGCAGACACGCTTTCCTCCTGAGCCCAATGGTTATTTACATATAGGTCATGCGAAATCTATTTGTTTAAATTTCGGCATAGCGCAAGATTATAAAGGGTTATGTAATTTACGTTTTGATGATACCAATCCTGAAAAAGAAGATATTGATTACGTAAATTCAATTCAAGAAGATGTGAAATGGTTAGGCTTTGAGTGGGCAGGGGATGTTCATTATTCGTCTGAGTACTTTGATAAGTTACATGGTTATGCTGTGGAACTCATTGAAAAAGGTTTAGCTTATGTTTGTTTTTTAAATGGCGAGCAAACTCGAGAGTATCGTGGCACGTTAAAGCAGCCGGGAAAAAATAGTCCATATCGTGATACCTCTGTTGAAGAAAATTTAGCACTTTTTGAAAAAATGAAAAATGGTGAATATCAAGAAGGTGAGTGTTCATTACGTGCCAAAATTGATATGTCATCAAGTTTCATGTGTATGCGCGACCCTATTATTTATCGTATAAGGTTTGTCCATCATCATCAAACGGGAGACAAATGGTGCATTTATCCAATGTACGATTTTACTCATTGTTTATCAGACGCTATTGAAGGTATTACCCATTCTCTTTGTACACTTGAATTTCAAGATAATCGTCGTTTATATGATTGGGTGATTGACAATGTTTCGATTGAAACAACTCCTCATCAATATGAATTTTCGCGTTTAAACCTTGAATACACGGTAATGAGTAAACGTAAACTTCATACCCTTGTTGAAGAAAAGTTAGTAAACGGTTGGGATGATCCTCGTATGCCAACTATCTCAGCATTTCGCCGCCGCGGTTATACACCGGGATCTTTACGCGAATTTGCTAAACGTATTGGCGTAACCAAAATGGATAATACCGTTGAGATAGGTGTACTTGAAGCATGTATACGCGAAGATTTAAATGATAATGCGCCACGCGCGATGGCCGTACTAGATCCTATAAAATTAGTCATTGAAAATTATTCAGAAGAAAGTGTAGAAGAGTTAACGGTGAAGAATCATCCTAGTGATGAAACACAAGGTACACGCATTGTGCCATTTAGCCGTGAGCTTTATATTGAAGCTGAAGATTTCCGTGAAGAAGCCAATAAAAAGTATAAACGTTTAGTCATTGATAAAGCCGTACGTTTACGTGGCGCTTATGTTGTTACCGCGACTCGTTGTGATAAAGATGCTGATGGCAATATTACGACCGTTTATTGTCAATACAATCCTGAAACGTTAGGAAAGAACCCAACCGATGGCACAAAACCTAAAGGTGTTATTCACTGGGTATCAGCAGTACAATCACTAACGGCAGAAATTCGTTTGTATGACAGATTATTCACTGTAGCAAACCCTGCTGCCGAAGATGACTTTCATGCCTTTATGAACCCTGACTCGCTTATTACGATCAGTGAAGCGAAAGTAGAGCCATCATTAGCTGCGGCGGTTCCAGAACAGGCATTTCAATTTGAGCGCCAAGGTTATTTTTGTCTTGATAATAAAGATGAACATGCAGATAAGCTTATCTTTAACCGCACTGTGGGTTTGCGTGATACTTGGGCAAAAATTTCTAAATAGCTTTATTGGGCGAGAGAAAATAAAAAAGCTGACAATGTATATTGTCAGCTTTTTAGATCGAGGTTTACTTATATGGATGAAAGTACTTAGTTTATTTCAGGAAATAATAAACTGTACCTCGACAAATTTTGCAAAGACTAGAAGATTATAAATTATCTACACGATATTTTTCACAAGCTTCTTGATCATTACATTCACCATAAAGATATAAACTATGGTTGGTTAATTTAATGTTATGTTTCTTAGCGACATTCAATTGGCGCTGTTCAATAACGTCATCTTCAAACTCAACAACTTTACCACACTTCAAACAGACTAAATGGTCATGGTGCTTTTTATGAGCAAGTTCAAATACTGATTTACCACCTTCAAAATGATGGCGTGTCACTATACCAGCATCATCAAACTGGTTTAAAACACGATAAACCGTCGCGAGACCAATCTCTTCATGTTGCTCAAGTAATACTTTATAGACATCTTCAGCACTGACATGTTCATTTTCAGGTTCTTGTAGGATCGCTAATATTTTTATTCGTGGCAGAGTTATTTTTAATCCCGCTTTTTTTAGTTCTGCATTTTGGTCTGCCATGTAAAGAAATCTCAATAATATTATTTATGACAAAATTATAGGGGGTTCTTGACTTGGATAAAAGCATTTGTTGCGAATGATTGCTATTTTTTAATTTTGTACGCTAGTAAGTGCTCAAAAACGTGTAAATTAGCCTTTTTATATCCCTGTATAATAAGCGGATATAAAAAAACTCACCGAAGTGAGCTTAATATTTAATGAAGAGTATTAAATTTACAAGTCAGCTAATTCAGCTAAACATAATTCTTCATATATTTGAGCGACCCATTTTTCAACACGGTCGTTGGTTAACTCTGGTTGACGGTCTTCATCAACACATAGTCCAATAAAGGTATTTTCATCTACTAATGCTTTTGATGCTTCAAATTCGTAACCTGCTGTTGGCCAGTTACCCACAACAATAGCGCCTTTAGACTCAACGATATCGCGTAGTGGCTCCATAGCATCACAAAAATACTCAGAATAATCTTCTTGATCACCTAAACCAAATATTGCCACCAATTTATCGGTGAAATCAATTTCTTCTAATTCAGGTAAAAAATCATCCCAATCACATTGGTTTTCACCATAATACCAAGTGGGAATACCTAAAATGATGAGATCAAACTCTGCAATTTCTTCTTTAGTACTTTTTGCGATATCTTTCACATCAACAAGTTTTTTACCCAATTTCTTTTGGATCATTTTGCTGATGGCTTCGGTATTGCCTGTATCACTTCCGAAAAATAAACCTACAATTGCCATGAAATGCTAACCTTTTCTTTATATATACTACTAATTTTCAAATGTTTTTAGTGACCTAACCAGCAAAGTTTCTATCAGCACACTACGACTGACATCTTGCTCTAGAGCTAATTGCTCCAGTTGGTCAAATAAATTGCGATGTATCTTAAACTCTACGCGCTTCAAACCATTGTTTTTATCGCGCTTTACTTGATTTCGCTTGTTTATTTTTATTTGCACACTTCGTGAATGCGGGTTAGTTTTTGGGCGTCCAGGACGCTTTTCATTGTGAAATAAATCAATAGTGGTTAAATCTGTAACTTCTTTGGCCATATTTTAAATGATTAACCTACGCCTTGATTTTCCCAAACAAACTGAATTATACCTTTTACGATAAAACCAGCACATCCTAAAAATAAAACAAAATAGACAACGAATCGTCCCGTTTTAGGAACATCGTTACTTTTCATTACGTCATGAATAGACAACCCAATGAAAATAAAAATAAAAGCAAAAAATAAATTAAGCCCAATGGCTTCAATCAATTCAAAATGTTCTGCTATCATAATCTACCCTAAAAATTTCAGGCGGCAGTATATCATAGTGAATCTTGAAGCACAGTTATTTTATAGGTAACTTGTTGCATATGCAATAACTATTGTAGCGTTTGTAATTTTGTTTATTAGTTTATCCTAATGTACCTAGTAATAACTTGTACTTGATCAATAAATGTCGTTAAGATTTATTTAAAAAATCATTTACTATTTTGTTAAAAGCAACTGTTTTTTCAGCATGTAACCAGTGACCAGTTCCTTGAATAATTTTTGCTTTACTGTTTGGGAATAACTTCTTTATAACGGCTCGGTGCTCGGCCAAAATATAGTCAGAATTTCCCCCCTTAATAAAAAGTGTATCACCAGTGAAAGTTGCTAAGCCGCTATAGGCTTGCATGACTTGATGATAACAGTTACTGATAAATTCAATATTACATTTGAAGGAAAATGAACCATCATTGGGCGTTAAATTACGTAATAAAAATTGTCGAATACTTGCTTCGTCGACAAAGTTAGCCAGTTGTTTATCTGCTTCTTTTCTACTCTTTATGTTTTTCAAATCAAGGGACTTTAAACCTGAGATTATGTGATTGTGATGAGGGGGATAGGTAACAGGTGCAATATCGGCGACCAGTAGTTTATTTACTTTTTCAGGAAAGGATAAAGCCAATTGCATGGCAATTTTTCCTCCCATGGAATGACCAAGCACATGTGCATTCTTAATATTTAGACTTTCCATCGTATTAATAATATCTTGGGCAAGTACGGCATAGTCCATATTATTTTCATGAAATGAGTTGCCATGATTACGAACATCAACACTGGTAACCGTATAGTTATCTTTTAAACCTTTTGCGACCATGTTTAAGTTTTCAAGGCTACCTAATAACCCGTGAATTAATAGTATATCTGGGCCTGAGCCTTGCTGTTGGTAATTTAAAGTTGATGTCATGATGAATATTTGTTGGCGATGATTACTTAATATTGTCGTTGGTTTTGATAGAGCATGCAATTTCTAATGTTTCTCTTTGTAAATATATTAGAAAGTTAACAACATAAATAGCAATTACCACCAATTTTCAACTAGAGACTTGTCGTTAAGGTAAGTATAATCTTTTTGTTAAAAGAGCCATTTCGTTAAAAAAATCATTTCAAAGGTAGTTAATGAAAAATATAGAAATAGATGAAGCGCTGTACCAGCATATTGTCGAAAATACTCAATCCATTGGTGAAAGTGCCTCTTCAATACTCCGTCGTCTTTTAGGTCTTACTGACCAAAATGAAGTGAGAGAAAAGCAAGCTGCAACTGAAGTTAGCGAAAAGAAAGTCATTGTTAATAAAACTATTGTTAATAAAACTATTGTTAATAAAGCTAAAGAATCGGTTTTTAATTATATCAACAAAGAAGAATTAGCGATGCAGCGTGGTGCTGTTGGTCGATTTTTATTGATATTAGCGGCTTTATACCGTGTACATGTTGAAGAGTTTTCAGAGGTTTTGGATATTAGAGGTCGAGACCGTTTGTATTTTGCCGCGAGTAAAAATGAACTTGTTGCTAGTGGTAGTAGCACTAAACCTTTTCAAATTCCTGATAGTCCATATTGGGTGATCACCAATTCTAATACCACTCGTAAAAAAATGATGCTAACAAAAGCTGCACATGCCTTGGGTTATAGCGACATTGATGTCGAAAAAATTAGAGAATTGTTATAATTTCATCATTTTGCTAGATTCATTAAAACAATAATAAAGCTAATTAAGCCCTAAATAACCACGAAGGAAGAAAGATGACCATTCATCATCATGCAGGAAAACCAGCTAGACCATGTGACAGAATTAATATTGGCCGTTTGGTTAGTGATTATTTTTTACTCAAACCTGATGTTAATGTTATCGAACAAAGGGTGACTTTTGGTACTTCGGGTCATCGTGGTAATGCCAGTAAAATCAGTTTTAATGAACAACACATTGTTGCCATTTGCCAAGCTGTGGCTGAGTATCGTACGGCTCAAGGTTTTAAAGGACCTTTGTTTCTTGGTAAAGATACTCATGCTTTGTCGGAGCCTGCATTTGCCAGTGCAATTTCTGTGTTGGTTGCTAATAATATCCCGGTCGTTATTCAAGATGATGATGGCTTTACACCGACACCGGTTATTTCTCGACTAATCATTAGCCATAATAAAAATAACGAAGCGCAAGCTGATGGTTTAATTATTACACCTTCTCATAATCCACCAACCGACGGCGGTATCAAATATAACCCTCCTCACGGTGGGCCTGCAGAAGGTGATATAACTAAAATTATTGAACAACGTGCTAATGAACTTATTGCTGAAAATTTAAAATCAGTTAAAACCCTTGAATATAAACAAGCACTTTGTTCTGAATATTTATCAAAACAAGATTTTAAAACGTTTTATGTAGACCAACTTGAACAAGTTATAGATATGGCGGCTATTGCTAAATCGGGCGTTACTATTGGTGTTGACCCTTTAGGTGGCTCAGGTATTCATTATTGGCCAGTTATTGCTGAAAAATACGGTATTAACATCGAAATTGTTAATCCTGTTGTTGACGCTAGTTTTGCTTTTATGCCTTTAGATAAAGATGGCAAGATTCGCATGGATTGTTCTTCGCCTTATGCAATGTCGGGTTTAATTGCGATGAAAGATAAATTTGATTTGGCTGTTGGTAACGATCCTGATTTTGATCGTCATGGTATTGTTACCAAAAGTGGTGGTTTGATGAATCCAAATCATTACCTTGCGGTATCTATCGAATATTTAATGACACATCGTAATTGGCCAGCAAGCTGTAAAATTGGTAAAACTTTGGTTTCTAGCTCATTAATCGATCGTGTTGCTAAACATATAAATAGACCACTATCTGAAGTACCTGTTGGATTTAAATGGTTTGTTGATGGCTTAAAAGATAGTAGTTATGCCTTTGGTGGTGAAGAAAGTGCGGGTGCTGCGTTTATTGCTCGTGATGGTAGTTGTTGGACCACTGATAAAGATGGCTTTATTATGGCGTTATTGGCAGCAGAAATGTTAGCGGTTACGGGTAAAGACCCTCATCAACGCTTTGTTGAATTGGCTGAACAATTGGGACAACCTTGTTATGGTCGTGTCGAAGCGGTTGCCAGTTTTGAGCAAAAGAAGGTGCTTAGCTCAATAAGTGCTGATGCAATTACCAGTGATATGTTAGCGGGTGAAAAAATTCAACAAATATTGTCTCATGCGCCTGGTAATAAGGCGGCCATTGGTGGTATTAAAGTGACTACTGAGAATGGTTGGTTTGCTGCACGACCATCGGGTACGGAAGATATTTATAAAATATATGCTGAAAGCTTTATTGATGATACTCACTTACAGCTTATTATCAGCGACGCGCAAAAAATCGTTAATGCTGTTTTTAAAGAAGCAGGGTTATAGTATTATCGTACAAATGTGAAAAGGACTTTCTAAAATCTATCAATTTGTTTTGTGACGCTGTTAATTGATATTTACCTCTAAAGCTTTCTTAAATAATAGAAAGCTTTATTTTTCAATTAGAATAATAATAAGTGTCTATATGCCTCATTCATTATATTACCATCGTCCGACCTTTATTAGAGATGTCATTGTTTTACTTGTCTTTAACCTTTGTATGTTTATTTTATTTTTGAATAACGATGCTATGGAGGTATTTTATGAATTTTCTCGAAAATATGAAAACCTTGAACTTGATGAATTAATACCTCTGGGCTTCACTCTTGGTATAAGTATGTTGCTTTTTTCTTATCGCAGAATTAAAGAATTAGGACGAATGGCACAGACTTTAGAGCGGCTGTCTCTTATTGATCCTTTAACTAATTTACCTAATCGCCGTGCCGGGCAGATCAGATTGTTGTCATGGAGTAAAACTGCTGAAAAAACGCAAAAGTCTTTTCATGTTTTTCAACTAGATTTAGATAACTTTAAATCTGTTAATGATCTTTATGGTCAATCAATTGGAGATGAAATACTGCAACTTGTCGCGAGGCAGCTTAGTAGTGTCATGCCATCAGATTCATTAATTTATCGTTGGCTTGATGATAACTTTATTATCCTTTGTCCGGTGTCAGTAACATTAATCCCTTATGAAGTTGCCGAAAAATTTCAGCAGGTTATTAATGGAAAAATTATGCCTTCTACTTTATCTCTCACTTGCAGTATCGGCTTTTCATCTTGGTGTGCTAAGCAATCAGCAGAAGAGCTTTTACATAATGTTGAAGATGCATTACTTAGTGCTAAACATGCAGGAAAAAATTGTATTAAAACGGCTTAATGATCAAAAGTTGCTATGAATGGTTTTATCTACTATTTCAATTTTATTGTGCTTAAAAGAGTAAATTCTATTTCAAACATAATGACTATGAGTAATAAGGGCAAATTTTTGTGTATAATAACTGACATTATTCATTATTTAGTGAAAGTGGTTTGCATCAATTACAGTCCCAGTTACAAAAAAACGGCGATTTCTTATCGCTAAGTCGTGAAAATGAATGGTCAATACCCCAACCATTCTCCTTTATTGTTACCCATCAAACATCTCAACTACAATCTAAAGTTAGCGTTATTGATACCGGCTTGATCATGTTTGAGCCAGTTGTTAAAAACTCTAACAAAGATATTGTTTTATCTAGTGCTGTACATGGCAACGAAACTGCTCCTATTGAAATATGCGCAGACTTAATTAAACAACTTATTTTAGGGGAGTTATTTTTAGCTGAGCGGGTACTATTTATTTTTGGTAACCCAGCATCGATAAATATTAGTGAACGTTTTGTTGAAGAGAACATGAACCGCTTATTTTCAGGAGGTCACTCAAAAGATCAAGGCAATGGCACGGGCCTTATTAATAAAGAACGTCACCGAGCATTATTGTTAGAAAATACCGTGCGTGATTTTTTCGAGCAAGGTGGTGAACAATTGGGCAATCGTGAACGTTATCACTATGATTTACATACCGCTATTCGTGGTTCAAAAAATGATAAGTTTGCTGTTTACCCTTTTAGACATGGTAAACCATGGAAAAAAGAACAACTGCAATTTCTTTATAGTTGTGGGGTTAATACCATTTTATTGTCACATTCGCCAACAACAACGTTTAGTTATTTTTCATCAAATGAATTTGGAGCTGATGCTTTTACCGTAGAGTTAGGGAAAGTGAAGCCTTTTGGCGAAAATGACATGAGCCAATTTAAACAAGTAAAAGATACGTTAACATCAATAATTTCGGGTGAAGATTTATCTTTAAAACCCTTTGATGAAAAAGACTTTAGTATTTTTGAAATCTATCAAACGATTAATCGCCAAGGTGAGAAGTTTGTATTAAATTTTGCTGATGATGTTGATAACTTTACCGACTTTCCATTAGGACACTTATTGGCAACAGATGATGATGTTGAAATTAGAGTCAAAAAGGAAGGTGAGGCGATTATCTTTCCAAATGCAGAGGTTGCTATTGGTCAACGGGCCATGTTGACTGTGATACCTACAACAATTGGCTAACGTTGTCATGTAAAGGGACTGTTAATACTATCAACGTTATTAAATTCATTCCCAATGCGGAGCTTTTTTCAGGGAAGTTAGTGCAAATAAAATTTGTACAGATATTGTCATTCTAGATCAAACAAATTTATGCAACTATCACTTTTCTGACATGCTGACTAAGGATGAGTCCAAAAGAAGTATGATTATATCATATTGATATTTAAAGGATAATGTACATTGTCTTTAGTCATGATTTTGTATCTAAACCTTTTGGTTCTCGGTGAGTGGGAAATAACGTAATGGACTTAATATTTCCTTTTTAAACACAATGAGTACTTCAATTATCTCTGAAGAATCACTAGGCTTGCATTCCAGTTGACGTAAAGGTAATGTACGGGCAGAAAATTCAGATAAAATAAGCTATTTATTACAACATTTAAAAATGAGGCGTCCATAATTTAAAGTTAATTTAGTGACTATACTAAAGAGCAAATTAAATTGTAGGATCGCCCACCTTGCCTGCAAGGTCTATTATAAAGAGAAAGCTATGAACACTGACATTTATGACGAAGGGCCGATAGTACATCAACCTACTTATATCGATGGCCATTCAGTTGAAATACCATTCCTCAAAATTTTGAAGCCCGACGGTACGATCTTTGATGGCGCTCAATTACCTGATATTGACCAAGAATCAGCAACTAAAATTTATAAGACATTAGCATTTCACCGTGTCTTAGATGAACGTATGGTGGCATCACAGCGTCAAGGTAGACTAAGCTTTTACATGACAGCTCTTGGTGAAGAAGCAGCTTCCGTTGGTGGAGCCGCGGGTCTTAAACCACAAGATATGATCATGGCGCAAT
>JABSOX010000100.1 GCA_013215655.1 Colwellia sp. | reverse complement strand
AGAAAAATCATTATGGGAACAATTTGATTTACGTGAGTTTCATGATGCTTTATTGAGTAATGGTGCATTGCCATTGGCTATGGTTGAAGCTGAAATTGATCGATACATCACTTTAAACAAAAAATAGCAAAGTTAAAATCTCTGTCTGACCGCTTAACGCACTTTGTGTGAAAACGCCTTAGATCAAATTTGCAAATAAGGCTACTCAAAATCTACTACAAAATTTGAACTACAATGTATTATGTTCAGTTACTATAGATTCACAATAGTTTTCACACAATCTGACCATTAGGGTTATCGTTGCCACACTTAGATATCTTGTGTGGCAAATGAGAAGTAATAATACGGACTGAACTGTGATCAATATCTCTGTAATATATTGAACAAAATACAACACAACCAAATTTATTTAATTTATACTAAAATGGAAAATATGAAATTCAAAATCGTCGTTTTTTTGCTATTAATGGTTGTTTTTTTACAAAGTACTCCGTCTTTGTCAGCAGAACAATCTCAAGACCCGTCAGAAACACTTACCATAGTAGCGAGTTTAGATAATTTGCCCTTTAACTTCAACCTGCCTGATGGTACTCCGAGTGGACTCTATGTTGAGTTCTGGAAACTCTGGTCTAAAACGAACAATATTCCTATACGTATTATATTGCTACCTTTCGAAGAAACTTTACAATTAGTAAGACAAAAAAACACACTTCATATGGGGCTCTTTAGGAATGAACAACGTGAACGGTGGGCAGACTTTTCATTGCCTATCCATAATGTACAGACAGGCATCATTTATAACAGCTCAATCAATAAAAACACTAAACTTAGAGAGTTAAAGGATATAAAGATATCGACTCCACGCTTTACTTTTCAAGAACTATATATCAAAGAAAAATATCCAGAAATCGAACAACTAACCTATGACAATTTTGAGGATGCCCTCAACCAGTTATTAAGCAATGAGGTTCAGGGTGTTATTGTTGAACTACCTTTTGCCTTTGCAAAACTCGCTGAAAAAGGATTAAGTGGAGTCTTTGTTATTTCAGAAGAAGTCATTGTTTCCAATAATGTCTCTGCTCTTATAGCAAAAGGTCAGCCTGAATTATTAAATAAAATTAATGCGGGTATAGAAAATATTCCTGTTAATAAAATTATTGACTTGGAAAAAAAATGGTTACCAACCTTAAAACCTTTTTTTAGTAATGACTCATCACTTACAAGTTTAACTTTGGCAGAAAGAAAATGGTTGCAACAAACTCCTGCGCTAAAATTAGGCGTAGATTCATGGTATCCGTATGAATATTTTAATGACGATGGAGATTTTTCAGGTATCTCTGCTGATTATATTAACTATATAACAAGTATACTTTCATTGACGATTGAGGCTGATAGAAATTATAGTTGGGCTGAAGCACTAGCTGCAATGAAATATAATAAAATTGATATTATGTCGGCTATTGTTAGAACTACAGAACGTGAAAAAACAATGGTTTTTACCGAACCATACGTTTCTACAGATACTGTACTCGTGTCGCGTAAAAATGGATTTAATGCGAGTTCATTAACGAGTTTAAAAGGACGAACCATTGCTATTGTAGCTGAGAATGCTGTATTGAAATTTGTTGCTACTGATTTTCCTGAAGTACTGATCATTCCTGTAGAGTCTACCATTGAAGGACTTAATAAATTAAATGAGGGTAAGTTTGATGCCTTTCTCGGCGATATTTCCTTTGTCAATTTTACTATTAACAAAGAGCAATTTTCTGATCTCATTATCACAGGTTTTTCACCGTATAAGTTAGAGATCTCTATGGCAGTGAGAAAGGAATTAGAACCACTTGTTGGGATTCTCAATAAAGTGTTTCTAAATATGAGTGAGAAAGAAAAAGTTGCAATTGCTAATGACTGGCTATCTATTCGACTCACAACAGGGACTGATTTATCAACCATTGCCCTTTGGGTTTTACCCATAGCCTCATTGATAATGCTGATTGTTATTTTAATTTTTTTCCGAATGAACAAAAAACTCAAGGTAGAAATGGATGGGCGAAGACAATCTGAAAAAGTACAGGCAATATTAACTTCTCAACTACATCAATCTCAAAAGATGGAAGCGTTGGGCAAACTCACCGGTGGTATCGCTCACGATTTCAATAATATGCTTGGCGTTATTCTTGGTTATTCAGAATTGTTAAAGACCCAGTTAATTAATGAAAAAAAACTAATACCCTACATTGAACATATTTCAGAAGCAGGGGAGAGAGGCGCAAAACTAACAAAGAAATTATTGTCTTTTACTAGAAAGAAGGACATTGAATCTTCCCAGGTTAATATTAATGAACTCTTACTCCATCAACAGGATGTTTTGCAAAAGACTTTAACCGTACGCATCAAAATAACATTGAAATTAGGTGAAAATATTTGGCCGGTTTGGTTAGAGCTTAGTGATTTAGAGGATGCAATATTAAATATGTCTATTAATGCCATGCATGCAATGAGTGATAATTTGCCAACCGCAGAGCTAATTTTAAAAACAGACAACTTTGTGATGACAAAAGACCATGGCGAAGAGCTAAGTCTACCATCAGGGGACTATGTAAAGCTGTGCATCATTGATAACGGTAGTGGTATGAGCAAAGATATTAGCAAAAAAATATTTGACCCATTTTTCTCAACCAAAGGTAAGCAAGGAACTGGTTTGGGTTTGTCACAGGTATTTGGATTTGTACAAAGAAGCAGTGGGTGTATTATTGTAAAATCCTCGTTTGAGCAAGGTAGTCACTTTACTCTTTTTTTTCCAAAATATATTGTTGAGCAAAAAGATGAGTCAATTCAACCTAAGAGCAGAGTACAAGGTTTAAAAGGAAATGAGACCATATTGATTGTTGATGATGAGTTAGCCTTGTGTAAACTGGCTACCGAATTCCTGCAAGCAGAAGGTTATAACATATTAATATCCCACAGTGGTGAATCAGCATTAGTGACCTTAGCAAGCGAACATGTTGACCTGATGCTAACAGATGTTGTAATGCCTCAAATGGATGGTTATCAACTCGCTATGAAAATTAAAGAAAAATATCCAAATATTAAAATAAAATTAGTCAGTGGTTTCGATGATGAAAAAAACAACAGTTTTGTAGATGATGATTTACAACAAAACATCATACATAAACCATATACTAGAATTGAACTGTTGCAAAGTGTGAGAACACTTCTAGATAGCTGAGCAATTCATGTTTATTTCTGTTCTTGTTGATAGCGTATATTTATAATAAATACTATGTTGCCCTTACCCTAAAACAATAATTAGCTATCACAATTAGGCATTTTCCTTTAACGCTTTTATTACTACTTTGCTGGCAATTTTAATGAATAAAACCAGTACCCATTTACATCTCTCTACATATAGAAAAGCCGTTAATCGAAAGGTTAACGGCTTTTTGCTATAAAAAAGTTTAATAAAATGTAGGCTTTGTAGCACTTAACCTTTTTGTGGAGTTCGAATCTCTATCTCATGCAGCATTCAAAAATCGGCTAATCGAAAAGTTAGCCTATTAATTATTTTTATTGATACGGGAAACAAAAATAAATTTATAGCGTATTACCTTGTAGTAATGTCAAAGAACCCATCTAAACGTTTGTAAAGAGCGTATGAATGAGACGATTACATCCTTCTTAAATGATTGGAAAGAAGGTTACATTTAAAATCGTTAGACATGTCGTACGGATACAATTCACCATAACTATTGATTAAGGACCCGTTTATACTATAAAAAGCTGTCATTTTAGTTTTAAATAGTTGCTGATAATGGTTAAATAACAACAGATAAGAATTGGTATTATCAATTTCATAATAATAATTTGTAGTTTTAATTGAGAGGAAAGGTTGAATGAGTAACGTTAAAAGTGATCTGCTAATCGAGAATGAAAATCTATTTAGAGCTTTGGCTTATGGGCCAATAGCTATCTTATTAGTATTATTTGCAGGGGATTTTTTGATGTCTTCTGGAATTGTTTTATTTAAAGTTATATATGTTTTAATGGCATTGTATTTCACCCTCAGTACGCTTGCTTATGCCGCGTATTATACTAACGAACTTTATGAGGGAAATGCTGAAAGTTTAATCAAAAATGAGAATTTATTAAAAACCTTGATTTGTACGCCGCTAGCTATTTTATTTTGGTTTTTCGCCGTAAATTCAATGATGTCTTCTAGCCATATTGTTATTAACGTGATTACTGTGTTAATCGCATTGTATTTTTCACTTGGTACGCTCGCCTATGCCGCTTTTTATACTAACGACTATCATGCGGAAACAGTTTAAAGGTGCGGGACAATTACATACTTTAGAGGGAATTTAACTGAATAAAACCAGTGCCATTCCTCGACCCACATTGAGAAACACGGGTGGCTGAAAAGTTATCGACCTTTTGCTTTTTGTCACCTTATTTAGTGAAATGGGCAGGGGTTGTAGCGCTGTTTCTATTGCTGAGAGTTTAACGTGCTATCACCCCTTCATTTAAAGAAACCGTTAATAGAAAGATTAGCGGATTTTTTCTTTTCATTATCTGTACCTAGTTATTAGAATCAAATTAGCCAAATAGACCGAATGTTTTCTTTTTTACTAGTATTTATTGATGTTATTATTTGGTGCAGAAGTGTCCTGAATAGTTAGACGAGTAACAAACGAATAATCTCTTTTTCTAGGCAAAATAAATCATCAGTTAATTTACAATGACATTTTTAAATGCAAATTCAATAAATACAGCCACTGGCACTAAATTGTCATCTGAATAGGCTCTTAAAAGGTAAAACATGTTTAACAGTACAGAAAACTATATTGCATCAGACGATCTTCGCTTAGCCGTTAATGCCGCGATCACGCTAGAAAAACCTTTGTTAATTAAAGGTGAACCAGGAACAGGTAAAACACAATTAGCAGAGGAGTTAGCGAAGTCACTGAATTGCAAGTTGTACCAATGGCACATCAAATCGACAACCAAAGCGCAACAAGGTCTATACGAATATGATGCAGTATCGCGATTGCGTGATAGTCAGTTAGGTGATGAAAGGGTAAACGATATCGGTAATTATATTGTTAAAGGCAAGTTATGGCAGGCGTTCGAAGCAGAGCAACGACCTATCTTGCTTATTGATGAAATTGATAAAGCTGATATTGAATTTCCGAACGATTTATTACAAGAACTGGATAAAATGGAGTTTTTTGTCTATGAAACCCAGCAGGTAATCAAACCGAAACAACGTCCTATTATCATTATTACCTCAAATAACGAAAAAGAATTACCTGATGCTTTTTTAAGACGCTGCTTTTTTCACTACATTAAGTTTCCAACCAAAATAGAAATGGAAAAAATTATTGATGTTCATCACCCCAATGTTAAACAAGACTTATTAAAGCAAACATTAGAAGTGTTTTTTGAGTTAAGAGAATTAAAGGGCATGAAGAAAAAGCCCTCAACGTCTGAATTAATAGATTGGCTAAAACTTTTGATGGCTGATGATATTGCTCAAGAGGTATTAATGGACAATAAATCAGATATTATTCCTCTATTTGGCGCTTTATTAAAAAATGAGCAAGACGTTTCGTTATTGGAAAAACTCGCCTTTATGAGCCGTAGAAACAGGTGAACTAGCCGTGTTTATTGATTTTTTTCTAGCACTGAAAAAGCACAAAGTTCCCTGTAGCTTACGCGAGCTATTAGATTTAATCGCACTATTAAAAAAAGGTGTTATTTTTGCTGATGTAGATGATTTTTATAACCTTGCCAAAATAGTAATGGTTAAAGATGAAATTCACTACGATAAGTATGATCGCGCTTTTGCTGAATATTTCAAAGGCATTGAACAGATTGATATTTTTGACCGGCTTTTACCTGAAGACTGGCTAAGGAAAGAGTTTGAAAAACAGCTAAGCATTGAAGAAAAAGAAAAGTTAAAGTCGTTAGGTGGCCTTGACCAATTAATGAAGGCGTTAAAAGAGCGCCTTGAAGAGCAGAAAAAACGCCACGCTGGCGGAAGTAAATGGGTTGGCACGGGTGGCACATCGCCATTTGGTGCTTATGGTTATAACCCCGAAGGTATAAGAGTAGGACAGGATAAAAACCGTAATAATAGTGCGATAAAAGTTTGGGACAAACGTGAATTTAAGAACTTTGACCAAGACCGAGAACTGGGTTCGAGAAATATCAAGCTAGCGCTGAAAAAGTTAAGGAAATTTGCCCGTACTGGCGCAAGTGAAAAACTTGATATCAATACTACTATCAGTTCAACGGCGAAAAATGGCGGTTTGTTAGACGTACATATGGAACCAGAACGTCATAACGCCGTAAAAGTATTAATGTTCTTTGATATTGGCGGCTCAATGGATGAATACATTCATACCTGCGAAGAGTTGTTTTCAGCTGCACATAGTGAATTTAAGCATTTAGAATTCTTTTATTTCCATAACTGCGTTTACGAAAAAGTTTGGCGAGACAACCAAAGACGTTACACCGAGACAATAGACATAGAAGAAATCATAAGAACTTTTGGCTCGGATTATAAAGTGATTTTCGTCGGTGATGCGACTATGGGACCCTACGAAATAACCTATCCAGGCGGTAGTGTTGAGCACTGGAATGAAAAACCGGGTTCCGAGTATATGAATAGAATAACGAGCCACTTTACTAAAATAGCCTGGTTAAACCCACAGCCTGAAGTTCAATGGTCATATTATCATTCGATAGCACTGATCAATGAGTTGATTGACAGCAAAATGTTTCCTTTAACGGTTGATGGCATCGGGCGGGCAATAAAGGAAATAAGTTAACCATTTATTTAAATGGTTAACTCTCAAGGCGATGTTTTTTTACATGTGCAATTAACTCAGGAAAAAAAGCTAAAAACACCGTTTCTAACTCAACATAGTGGCGATTAATATCTTCAATACTGCCGCTAAATTGATTGGTAAAACGAATACGCTTGGCTATGTTATCAAGTGCAAAACCTATGCCTTCAATGGTTTCATATTGTTTAAACCAATCGTTTTGTGTCATGCGAGTAACTACCTGCTGCATTCTATTTGGCATATAGGTAAGGTTTTCATTGAGTAAGGCATAACTGCTTTGTTTAAATTGGCTCAAGGGTGTTTGATGAAAGCTAGACCAATGGCGTATTAGGAAGTGATCAAAAAGCACGTCTAAGGCAATACCGGCAAATCGTCTTCGTTGCGTCGAAAACAAATATTTAGCTTGTTTAACTGCGCTATGGTTATCGGTAAATCTATCAACTAAGTAGTGATTATCTAAGCCTTTTTTTACAGCCGTGGTTAATTGCTGAGTATGAATTTTGCCGCCAAAGTCGCCCAAGAGATTACCGAAATGAGAATCTGCATTGGGCTGGGCGAAATATAGATGAGCTAAATAATTCAAAACTTTATACCTCTCTAAGTTTCTAAATTTACAGAGGAAATAGCATAGGGCGGCAATAAAAGAAATAAGCTATCTTTACCTCAACAGTTACCCCAACAAAGCGACTTCTCTTTATTCAGCTCAATGTTGAGGGTGTTTTTCTTTGTTATTTGCAATGTTATTCGCAATGTTATTCGCAATGTTATTTGCAAGTTAAGAAACCAAGCTGGCGAATAACAAAGTGAACGGTTTACTCAGTTAATTTTACTCAAGTAGCTTTACTTAGGTAACTCTATTCTGGCAATAATGAGATAAAAAAGCTCATCTCCAAGGCTTTTTCTTTTAAACTTTTAAAGCGTCCTGATGCACCCCCATGGCCCGCCTCCATATCTGTTTTAAATACCAGTAAATTATCGTCTGTTTTAAACTCTCTCATTTTTGCTACCCACTTCATAGGTTCAAAATACTGAACTTGTGAGTCGTGCAGCCCCGTAGTGACGAGTATATTGGGATAATGTTGAGCACTGATATTATCAATGGGCGAATAAGCTAATATACTTTTGTATGCCTTTACTTCGTTTGGATTGCCCCATTCGTCATATTCATTAGTGGTTAGTGGTATACTTTCATCGAGCATAGTTGTCAATACATCTAAAAATGGCACATGAGCGCCAATACCTAAATATAACTCAGGTGCTTGATTAACAACAGCCCCCATTAATAACCCGCCAGCACTACCGCCAGAGGCGAAGACTTTATCTTTAGCACCATAACCTTGTACAACTAATGCCTTAGTGACATCAATAAAGTCATTAAATGTATTTTGCTTATGCTCTTTTTTACCTGTTTCGTACCATCGTCTTCCTAGCATTTCTGAGCCACGAATATGGGCGATAACGTAAACAAAACCTCGGTCGAGTAAACTTAACGTTTCACTCGAAAAATTAGGATCTATGGTAATGCCATAAGCACCATAACCGTATTGTAGTAGTGGGTTAGTGCCATCCTGTTTAAAAGAACCTCTGCGATAAACGATGGATACAGGTACTTCGATGCCATCACGTGCGGTAATAAATAAACGCTCTGATTGATAATCTTCTTTGTTAAAGTCACCTAATACTTTTTGCTGTTTAAGCAGCTTTCGCTCACCAGTGGCTAAGTCAAACTCAAATAAAGAGCCTGGTGTTGTTAAGCTTGAATAATATAATCTTGCGGTGGTACTTTTTGGCTCTGGGTTGTCACCAAGGCAAGCAAAATAGCAAGGATCATCAAACGATAAGGGATAATGATGGCCGGCATCTTTACCTTGTGTGGTGTGAACAATAAAACGAATTTGGCCATTTTCACGTTCGGTAACTACAATGAAGTTATGGAATAATTCAATACCCTCTAACAGCACATTTTCTCTGTGTGCAATAACTTCTTGCCAGTTATTTATATCATTAACCTGACTAACATCGACTTTCATTAGCCTAAAGTTTTTAGCTTGATGGTTGGTGACAATATAAAAGTATTCACCCATTTTGTCAGCGTGGTATTCGTGTTGCTCTTGATAAGGCAATAACTCAACAAATTCGCTATCAGGTTCAGCGGCACAAAGTGCTAAATAATGTGTTGATTCTGTGGCGTGTAAACAAATATAAATTTGTGAGTCATCTCTGCTCTTATCTAAACTCATATAAAAACTATGATCGTCTTCTTCATATACCAAAACATCATCAGCCTGTAGCGAGCCTAATTTATGACGATAAACCTGAGTGCCTAATAAGGTTTCTCGATCTTTCTTTACATAAAATACGGTTTGATTGTCATTAGCCCAAACAATCTGTCCTTCGGTTTCATTGAGAACATCCGTTAAATAGACATCTTGTGAATTAGACGACTTACCTAAGTCTTTAAAATAAATGGTGTAAATACGGCGGCTATCAGTGTCTTCCGATATTGACATTATTTGATCATTAGGACTTATCGATAGATCACCTAAATCATAAAACTCATGCTCTTGGGCTCGCTCATTTACATCTAACAACAGGGATTTGTTGTCACCAACAAAACTTGTTGCTCGATAATAATTTGAATACTCCTGTTCGCCGTTAATTTCGCTGTGGTACCAATATTTACCGTCTTTTGCTGGCACAGTATTATCGTCTTTTACAATACGCGCTTTAAGTTCTTCAAAAAGTAATTCCTGTAAAGGTTTTTGCTCGGCTAACATGGCTTCAGCATAATTATTTTCATCATTAAGGTGTGCCAACATTTTTTCATCGCTGCGTTGGTCATCACGCATCCAATAATAATTATCTACACGTTGATGATTATGCATTTCCATTTTATGTGGAATCTTTTTAGCTATTGGTGCAGAAATGTATTTGTCTGACCTGAGTAAACGTGTTGGCACTAAGTGCTCCTATTTAAATGATGCTATATTTTATTAAGGGTATAAATAAAGAAAAATCCCGATGAACAAGTCTATCGGGCTTTTAAAAATTAAGTTAGTTAATTGTTTTAAAAATTACCCCCAAACTTTTGAGCATGGTTTGTGTTGTTTGAGTCATACCATATGATAACGAGATGATGGCTTGCACTATAGTATTTTCCATCTACATCAGTTCTTTTACTAATATTCTCTTTACCTGCCAGCACTTTACTTGTGGTCTCGCCTTTGATGCTTGCAGTAATTTTTAAACGGTTTATTTGATGACTGTTAGTTTTCTAGAGAGATATAGATAAGCCCAGTTTTTGAAATAAGGTTCATCAGTTAGCAACACGCTATTATAACCTTCTTGGTGAAACTCATGAAGATTTAGATGAAAGGGATAGGCGTTTTTAACTAAAATTGACTATTGAAGTGGAGTTAGTTATCAACAAGTAATACAACTAACTAGATTTATAGACGACAATCCAACGGGCCGGTCCTAGTTTAAATTATCATTACTATAACGGTAATTATATCAAATAGAACCAGTGCATTAGTTGTAAAATCTTGTACGCGCCTTTTTTTATTAGGAGAATTACGTAAAACGGCTAAACCTGCTTCACAGGTGATATAAGGGAGCTATTCTTGAGGGAAAGTAATTCGAAAGTGAGCACCTTCTGACGATTTGAGGCAATTAATAGAGCCATTAAGTTTACTGGTGATCAGGTTATAGCTAATAGACATGCCTAACCCTGACCCCCCAGTTGAACGGGCTGTTGTGTAAAACGGTTCAAATACTTTTTCTCTTTGTTGCTCAGTTAAGCCAATACCTTTATCTCGATAATCTATAATGATTTCATTATTTTCAAGAGCCAGTTCTATAAATATTTCACCATGAGTTTTATTTTTAAAACCATGATTTAATGAGTTCATGATCAAGTTCGTGATAATTTGTGCAATCACGCCAGGGAAGTTGTTTAAAGAAATTTTACTGTTTGCGGTGAGATGGATACTGTGGTGTCCTTGCTTAAATTGAGGCCGAAGACTTTGAATTAGTTCTTCAATATAAGATTCTAATTCGAATTCTCGCCTGTTTTCGCTACTTTGATCGACAGCTACTTGTTTAAAGTTACTAATTAACTCGCTGGCTCTGCGCAAATTTCGTGTTAACATCCCGCAAGAGTCTTTAGCATCAAGAAGTAGGGTGTCTAATGAGGATTTCTTTAACTGTCCGCTTTTATATTCCCGATCAAATTGGTCTATTTGATCGGCTAAATGTGAGGTAGCAGTAACACTAACCCCTAAAGGTGTGTTGATTTCATGGGCAACACCCGCGACCAAACCGCCAAGTGCTGCCATTTTTGCTGATTCAACTAATTGATCTTGTGCTGTACTTAGCTTGATATTGGCTTCAGCCAACGCTTCAATATTTACCTGTAATTCTCTATTTACTTTATGTAAAGCTTTCCTGCTTTTATAGATAACAATCAAAATTATTAATATAGCAAAACTAGCTACAACAGTAAGGATTAGGAAAATATATTGCCTTTGGATAACACTCGTTTGCTTGGTTATTTCTTGTTCTTGTATTTCATGTCTTATTTCTAAGTTGTTGAGTACCTTTTTTCTCTCGTTAATTTGTATTTCTAAATTATCAATTGAATGCTCTTTTTGTTGAATATCATTTTTTAAACTATCTAAGCTAGCTACATTATTAGTGAGTTGAATTCTACTATCATCGAGTTCTTTTGTTATCTGACTGTAATTGTTTTGCAAAGACTCAAAATCGTCTTTGTTTTGCTTTAATTCATTGTCTTGTTTGTCAAGCTGACTGCTTTGTAATGTTAATTTTTCCTGCTGTAAGACTAATTCTTTTTGTTGTAATGTTAATTGCTTCTCTCTGCTGGTGACATTTTTTTTAAGTTGTTCTAATTTAGTCGACTGTTCTTTTATTTCATCTAAACTGCTGGTAATCGTAGCATCCATCTCTTTAAGTACGTTTGCTATATCTAACTCAGTCCCCCCAAGAACCAAAATATCAGGAGAGACCTTTAATCCTGCATTGAGCATTTGATATCGATTTAGTTCAAATCCCAGTTTGTTTTTATCGTTCTTAATAAAATTAAGCATGGTATATTTTTTATCTTTAGCATTATCACTAACAATGAGAGTAGCTTGTGTTTTCAGTTGTCTTGCTATATTTCGAATGCTGCGAGATTGTGCTCTATCGATAACAATAATTTGCAATTGATTTATTTGTTCAAGTGAAGTGATTTTGATGATGTTAATGCTGAAGTGCTTTACTTTTATGCCATGCATTTTTTGTAACTCTATGTGGTACGTTTTATCATTTCCATAGTAGCCAATGGCAAAATTAACTAATTTTTTTTCATTCGGCCATTCAATATATTTTATAAAATTAAATACGAATGCGGCTTTAACTTTATCTGATACATCTTGTTCAAATGCACTTACAGACAGTATAGAAAACAAAATACTAGAGATAACTATTGTTTTTATCAACGCTAATGTTTTTATTGTTATTCCTGATTTCATAAGTGAAACAGTCTCATTCTCGGGGGCATTATGTTAGGTTTTTTACTTTTATTATTGCTAGGTTTGGCTAGTTAAAATGAAAAGTGAATATTACTAAATATAGTTTTGTCATTCTCTTTTATGGTTTCTTGGTAAATATAGATTGAATGTTGTATCTAGTTCAATTTCAGAATTAACGGTTATATAACCTAAAGAACGATTAATAAAGTCAAATACCATCGCTAAGCCTAATCCTGTTCCCGTTTTTTTTGTGGTAAAAAAGGGGTCAAATAATAATTTCTTGTCCTTAGTTGATATTCCTTTACCATTATCTCTTACTGTCAGTAGTATATATTCTCCGGAGATTGCTCCTGAATTTTCCAGACAAAACTCCTCCGTTAAAATACAATTTCTGGTTTTAATTGAGATGTAGCCATTTTCTATTATTGCCTCATTTGCGTTAATGATAAGGTTAAGCAGGGCGGCTTCAAAATCATTGCTTGCTATGTTAGTTAGCCAGAGGTTGTTATCAAGGTCGTAGTTTACGGGTGAATTGCGTGTTGTCGAATGATCAATAATAGTATCCATACTTTTAATAAGATCATTGATATTAACACTCTTTTTTTGCGCTGATTTATTTGTAGTGAATGAACGTAATTTGTCGGTGGTATTTTTGCCCATCATTGCAGCTTTATGAATACTGTTAACTCTTCTAGTTTGTTTTTCATTGTCAAAGGGGGTTTGTTGTAATAATTCCACATTTCCAAGAATTACGCCTAAAATATTATTAAAATCATGAACGATACCGGATGCTAGCTGCCCAATTGCTTCCATTTTTACACTATGACGTAACATTGTTTGCATTTCTTTGGCTTTGATTATGTCGTTGTAGGTACGTAAACAAGAATAACTTAGGGTGAAGAGTTTTTTTGCTGTTAATTCATTTTTTTCTTTATAATCATGAATGTCATAATGGCTGATAATATCTTGTTCGGGGGCTTCACCCGGTTGTCCTGTACGTAATACCAGGCGGATGTTGGTATCGCGTTTCTCATCTCTAATCCATTTGATCAGCGACAAACCTGCCGTATCTGTTTCCATCACCACATCTATTAAAGCAAATGCAAAAGTAACATTGCTAAAAAGTAACTCTTTAGCTTCGTGGGCACTGTAGGCAGAATGTATAACAATATTTCTATTAAATACCGTTGCGTTTTTTAAAACTAACCTTGTAACGTCATGTACCGCTTTATCATCATCTACAACTAGCATGTTCCAACATGGAGATGCTTCATATGGAAGACTTGTGGACGAGTTCTCCTTATTATCAGAAAAAGTAATGAATTCATCATCACGCATCAAAACACCTAAATGGATAAAACATCTATTGTTGCTTAAGCATAGACTAATATAGATAAATTAACGTAAATGATCAGTAATCAATAAAACTTAGTATTGTTCAAAATAGCTGTCGATATACTTGCTAATTATGGCTGCCTATTAACTCTTCGTTATGCAAGGGTGAGTACTATAAACAGCCGTGTAAATGCGCGATTTTGGTCTATTATTAGTTTATAGATATATTGTTTTTGGCTAACAAATGAATAATGACGAGTTCTTGGTTTTTAGTGATGAATCGGGTGAAGAAAACCTCTCTGCAAAACAGCTTATTGATGATTGCTGGCACGTACTTGTAGTGGATGATGAGATAGAAGTACATTCAGTAACACAGTTGGCGTTAAGAAATACTGAAATTCTCGGAAAAAAGCTCAAAATTCATTCAGCTGATAGTGCAAGGCAAGCAAAAGAGGTTTTGCAAAGCGATATTCCTTTTGCGATGGCAATCATTGACGTCGTCATGGAGACAGATAAGGCAGGCTTAGATCTTATAAGCTGGATAAGAGAGGTACATGAAAACCATCATATTCGCCTAGTATTAAGGACGGGGCAACCTGGTCAGGCTCCCGAAAAAGAAGTAATTGCTAATTATGATATTAATGATTACAAAGAAAAAACTGAGTTAACTTCAACTAAACTTTTCACTCTCACTTATGCTTGTATTCGAGCTTACCGAGATATAAAGGCTCTATATGATAATAAAAAAGGCCTTGAAAGGGTTATAAGCTCTTCAAATAAAATATTTGCACATCAGTCAATTGATGATTTTACTCAAGGGGTACTTGAACAGCTATGTGCCTTGACTCATATTGATGCAGGTGCCTTTTTTTCAAATGTTAATTTTATTGCCGCATCGCATGGTGAAAGTGACAGCAAAATTATAGCGGCAACAGGCCGGTTTAGCGCATATTTAAATCACCCACTAAGTGATGTTATCAGTGAACTTGGCGATGAAACACTCGAGGATATATGTAATCGAGGAGGACAGCATTTTGGTGATAAGTATTTTATTGGTGTTTATGAGTCGCATCTAGAAGGCAATAATTTATTTTTTCTTGAAGGTATTGAAGACATAAACGATCTTGATAGGCAGTTAATTGAAGTTTTTGGTACCAATATAGGTGTGGCATTTGATAACCAAGCAATGTTTGAGGAAATAGAACTCACCCAGCGCGAAATGATTTATCGTATGAGTGAGGCTGTAGAAAGCCGCTCAAAAGAAACAAGTAATCATGTAAAAAGAGTTGCATTAACCTGTCAATATTTAGCTAGGGTTATGGGTATGAATGAGAGAGAGGTTGAAATACTTTATAAAGCCGCACCACTTCATGATATTGGTAAAATAGCGATACCTGACCATATTTTAAACAAGCCAGGAAAA
>JABSOX010000099.1 GCA_013215655.1 Colwellia sp. | reverse complement strand
GTATTTGACGACTAACTGCACTTTGAGTGACATTGAGTTCAGTTGCTGCATGGGTAAAACTTAAATATCGGGCGGCAGCTTCAAATACTCGCAAAGTATTTAAAGAATTGGGCAGATTATAGTGGCGCTTAAGTGCATGGCGTTGCATAGATTTCTCGGGATAATTAACTTGCATGAGTTTTACGCATCCGAGATTGGCATATTACTCGTTTGTAAACCAGTAAACATTCATTTAATTTGGAGGTATTAAGATAAAGTCACAAAATATATGGGGATAAACGTGAGGCACCTGGCTAAGTTCGCAGTACCTTTAATCATTTCACAGTTAGTCGCGCAATTAATGGTACTTTCAGATATTTGGATGATGGCGCGTATTGGTGTTGTTACCATGGCTGCTGGAGGTCTTGGTGGTTCGGTCTTTAGTTTTATTTTTGTGGTCGTGATGAGCTTAATAGGGTCGGTCACTAATTTACTGGCAATAGCCTATGGAGAAAAGCAACATAACTCTGGGAATAATGGTGAAATTCGAGGGATTTTAAAAGGTGCCATTTTATTATCCGGGTTGATCAGTATCGCCCTATTACCGTTATTTTATTTATTACCGACCTTGCTGTTAATGGTTGGGCAACAAGCCGAAATCATTGATCTTAGTATGCTTTATTTGCATGCGTTAAAGTGGTCAATGTTACCTAACTTGTTGATCGTGGTATTTCGTGGACTGGCGGTAGCCTTTGGCTCTCCTCGCTCTGTTTTATGGGCTTCGGTGATCACTGTTATGTTAAATATTGTTTTTAGTTACGTGCTGGCATTTGTGTTGGATTTTGGCATTGTTGGTATCGGTTATGGTACCTCATTGGCTGCTTGGTTGATGGCCGTTTGTTACGGTGTGTGGTTATTTCGCCAACCACAGTTTTTGCCATATAAACCTTGGACTAAATGGTTTGAATATAAACTCGCCACCATTAAACCGCTAATGTTCATGGGGACTTTTGTTGCCTTGGCAACGCTGACTGAGTTTGCATTAATTTCCGGTGCCGCCTTGATGGCAGGTACTTTAGGAGCGGTATCACTTGCTGCGCACCAAATTGCCTTGCAGATCTTAAGTTTCTCCTGGTGTATTTCTTATGGTTTTGCTCAGGCAACCTCAATATTAGTGGGTAATCAATTCGGTAGTAGTAGAGACAAGCAGACCATTATTAAAATTGCACGCCATGGTTTGCTCTTAGCTACCGCATCAAGCGTGCTGATAGGTCTGATGTTTAGCATTAATCCTGAATGGTTATCGCAGTGGTTTACCAAGCCAGGCGATGCCTTATTTACGGAACTGGCAGATATATTACCTAGTTTAATGCTAGTGGCAGCTGCTTGTTTTGTCGTTGATTCTTGGCAATTAACCGGCTTAAGTATCTTACGTGGGATGAAAATAGTGTTTGCTCCGGCTCTGATCACTGGCGTTGGCTATTTGTTGGCAGGACTACCTGCCGCCTGGTATTTAATGCAGACTTTTCATTTACAAGGTATATGGATGGGCATTGGCCTAGGACTCGGCGTAACGGGTTGCTTATTGCTGGTACAGGTATCGATAAACTTAAATAAACTAGCTAATTAAACAATTAGCCAGAATACACCTGCTAACTTCGAAGAAGACAAGCTGTTATAAACCTAAATAAATTGTGATGTTTAATATTTAATTGGAAATACAAATGAAAACGCCCAGAGAACTACTAAAATCTTCAGATATTAATAAAATGGAAGAAAAATCAAAAACACACCTTTTAAATCTTAACGCAATTCGTAAAACTAAATCCCTAGGAGCTATCACCGGTCTTACAGATCTAGGTTTTCAGATAATGACAGTCGATCCTGGACATGAATACTCTGAATATCATCGCCATTTATACGAAGAACAGTGCTTTTATATTTTATCAGGTCATGGTGAAGTAATAATTGATGAAGAATCTTACCCTATCTCTGTAGGAGATTTTCTTGGTTTTCCAAAAGATGGGGTCGCTCACACTATTTTTAATAACAGTGATAAGTCATTGAGTTTCATTTGTGCTCGAGTCAATTTAGAACAAGATGTTTGTGATTATCCGAGGAAGAAAAAGCGTCTTTATATGAATGGATCTGAAGAATCACTTGTTGATTTTAATCATATTATCGTTAATGAATAAACTGAGAAGTGTTTTAGGTTGGTTTTATAATAAAGCTTTTCAAGTTTAATATTGACTTCCTAAGGTGTTAAATGGGCGGAAACGAGATAGGAATTTACTTCCGTTGTCTGCTTTCCTTGAAGATAGTGGACATCAAAGTGAAGCCGAATGTTCTAATAATTAAGACCGCCTTGTGGTGACTGCTGCCATGTATTCATAGTGGTAGAAGGGATTGTAAACAGGTTACTCAGTTATATAATCAATATTCTTCAAGTTAAATGGTGCCGTTTTGTCGATAACTATTATTTTTCGACAGCTTGATCGCTTATAACCCATTTGCTCGATATGTTTAGTTAATTGAGTCGCAGTAAACAAAGGAGTCAAACCAAGGTTGCGCCAATATACCAATCGTTGTTCTGCTACCTTTTTAAGTTTCAAAAAGCTTTCGCTTCTACTGCCTACCAATAAACTCAAATTTAAAAGGGTTACGGGTTTGCTATTATCTTTTAAGGTAAAAGTCTTGTAGCCTTTATTACTTTTAAAGATTAATTGAAATATATCTTCGACACTAACCTTTATAGGCTGGTTAAATCGTTTTAAAGAGTCGTGATGTCCTTTGGCCTCACGATACTGCACAATACAAAACCTATGAGTCTTATATTGAGTATGAGAAAAGCTCTTTATGTTGACGTGAGTTACTTCCTTCGACTTATCAAGAACAATAACTTTCCCTTTGGGTGTATCAAAATAAATAGAAAAAAGCGGCTCCAAATCATCTAAAGACAAGTTACATTTAATGCCGTTTTTATTCCATCTTGAGCGTATTTCTGCCGCTCGCGTCCTTGCTGGACTCATTCTATATTAATGCCGTTATGGCTGTTTGATAACTCAATATATACTGGCATTTTCTTAAAATATCAATTGAACTTCTATAAAAAAAATACCCACATAAAAGATTTAACTTATTGAATTTTGTGTTTTTATGTTTTTCTTCTTTTCAATAATTTCATTGTCAGTTAATGGTGTTTATGGCGAGAATGAGTAGCGTTATCATGATCAGAAGATACAGTTAATATATGGCCAATTATCCCCCCTAAAATTAATGGGCCTAAGAAAGTCCCTAGGTGACCATGGTAGCTCCCATGAAAACCCCCTCTGCGATGATAATTGCTGTAAACAGAGACCTGATTGTGGTGAATACCACTGTGATAACTAGCTACAGGATGATGCATAGCGCAACTTTGTGTAAACAATGTAATAAGTGCCGCCAAGGAAATAAGTTTCTTATTCATATTGAAAACCTTAAAAACCAGCTGGTATGCTAATTATATCATCTCAACCTGAACTTCAACTGAACAAAATTCGAACAGAATAGTTAAAACGTTTGATTCGACATGTATTGAGTTATGTGGATAACAATATGATTTAGCATCTCTGGTTGGGACCAATATACAAAACAACGATAAAAGCTATTTAGTCAAAGTTAGCCTAAAGTCTTAACAAATGAACAACTAAAATAGTTCATCGTTAACGACTTCTTAGTGCGCAAAGCGGAAACTTTTGGTATCAACATCATACCTTCCGCAGCTAGCCAAAAGAAGACGTAAGCTTTAATACCTAGTATTACAACTTTTAGGCTAAAGCGGTCATTGAGCTTTTGTGAAACAATGATCATATTTAAGGTAATATAACTGAAACTCACTGGTCACTTATGCGGCCGATTTAAGCTACAAAGCTGCTGTTGACCTTACATCACTCGATGATAACTTTGAACCTACTACGTCCTTAATTCTGAATTTGGCACTACTTTTACTTTGCTAAAAGGCATGATAATACTGAGTTTCTGTCTATTGTGTCATCACGTACCTATGTCTATTCATAATATTTAACTCGCAGGTACTTACTAATTTACTGAAAAAAGCCGCTATGCTTAAAGAATAAAAACTTATACTTGAATGGAAATCATTTGTTAATTTCAATATTTAAAAAAGTTGCTCTTAATTTATTAATCCTATTTTTATTACCTAATCATCTAACTTTCGCATCTGAATCCTCACTTCGCTTTAATAGAATTTCAGTCGAAGATGGTCTGCCTAATTCTACGGTACTAACAATATTGCAAGATTCAAAAGGATTTCTTTGGTTTGGCACTAAAGGCGGACTAATTCGTTTTGATGGTTACGATTTCAAGTTATATGAACATAGCTCTGACAAACCGAACTCTATATCAAATAATTGGATTCATGCCATTGTTGAAGATAATCAAGGGATTATTTGGGTAGCTACATCAAGAGGACTTAATCGGTTTGACCCAAAGTCTGAAACTTTTAAACATTTTGATTTTAACAAAAACACCTCTGATGGATTAAACCATAACTTCATTCTTACATTAAAAATTGATAGGAATGGAATTTTGTGGGCAGGTACTTTTCAAGGAGGATTAGTGCGATTCGCCCCCAAAACAGAATCTTTTTCTCATTACCGTTTTGATATTAACAATAAAAATGGATTGAATGACGACACAGTTACAACTGTATTTGAAGATTCTCAAGGTGTCTTTTGGTTAGGAACTCTACAAGGAGGATTAAATCGTTTTGACCCTAAAATAGAGGCTTTTTCTCATTACCGTTTGGATGCTAAAAATCCCAATAGTTTGAGTCACGACCGTGTTAACACCGTTTTTGAGGATAACTTAGGAAATTTATGGATTGGAACCCAAGAGGGACTTGATCTTTTCAATCCATCAACACAAACCTTTAGCCACTTTCTAAATGACGTAAATATTCCCACTAGTTTGAGCGATAACAATATCAGTGTTATTCAAGAAGACAGCAAAGGGAATTTATGGGTAGGAACTCAAAATGGCGGCCTTAATTTATTTAATCGAGGTGAAAAAACATTTATTAATTATCGCTTTCATCAAAATAAACTTAATAGTATTAGTGATGATTATATTCTCGCTATCACCGAGGATAACCAAGGAAATATTTGGATTGGGACAGGTAGTGGCGGGCTCAGTCACTTTAACTTAAAAACAATGAAATTCAATCATTATCAGTATGATAATGATGACTCGAATAGTTTAAATCATAATAATGTAACTGCATTTGAAGAAGATGCTCAAGGTGATTTTTGGATAGGCACTGCGGGTGGTGGCCTTAATTTTTTTAATTCGGTTAAAGGGGAGTTTAAACATTTCCGAAATAACGTTAGTGACAATAAAAGCTTGAGTGATGACTATATAAACACAATTAAAATAGATTCTTATAATAATATTTGGATTGGTACAAAAAATGGGGGGATTAATCGATTTAACCCGAAAAACAATACCTTTATTCACTATAGATTTGATTCTAAGGACCCTAATAGTTTAAGTAATGATTTTGTATATTCAATATTTGAAGATAGTAAAAAAAATCTTTGGATAGGTACTGGAGGAGGAGGACTAAACTACTTTAACCCTAAAACGGAAATTTTTAGTCATTATCGTTTTGATACAAAGGATCCGAAAAGCATATCAAGTGATTATATTACAGACATTTTTGAGGACGACCTAGGTCATCTTTGGGTAGGGACTCCCAACGAAGGAATAAGTGTGCTGAATCCACAGAAAGGTAGTTTTAAACGTTATCAGTTCAATAACAACATCCCTCAAAGTTTAAGCAATAATTCAATATCATCGATTATCAAGGATTTAGAAGGAAATATTTGGATAGGAACTCGAAATGGGATCAATCGATTTGATTCTAAGAATGGGCAATTTAAAAATTTTGGAAAATCAGAAGGTTTAGTAAACAATATAATTCAGCAAATACTAACAGACGATGACGGATATTTGTGGGTGAGTACAAATCAAGGACTATCTAGGTTTGACCCAAAAACAGAAACATTTACAAACTTTGATGTTACTGATGGCTTGCAAAGTAATGAGTTTAATCATGCATCCTTAAAAACCTCTGATGGTAAATTATTGTTTGGAGGTATAAATGGCTTTAATTACTTTTCTCCTAGACAGATTTTAAAAGATAGCAATAAGCCAATTATTGTTATTTCTGACATATTATTAGCCAACAAATCAATCACTATTGAGCGCACCCAAGATGACTCAAAAGAATTCAGTTTAAGCAGTGCTGCTCACTTAATGGAAAGTATTACTTTAACTCACAAAGAGGGCATTGTTACATTTGAATTTGCCACGCTTCATTTTAAAAATCCTAAAAAAAACAAATATGCGTATAAATTAGAAGGTCTCGATGAAGATTGGATATATACAGATTATAAGAATAGACGCGCAACATTTACCCACCTTCCTCAAGGTAATTATGTACTAAAAATAAGGGCGAGTAATGCTAGTGGTTATTGGAATGATGAAGGGATTAAGCTTGAAGTAATTGTATTACCACCTCCTTGGAAATCATGGTGGGCCTATTCTATTTACGTTTTAGTATTTCTTTTACTTATTTGGTGGTTTATTAGAGGACAACGTCAGAAAGTTCAATTCGTACAAGCGGTTAACGAGCGATTAGAACGAAAAGTAGCTGAAAGAACATCTGAACTGGAAAGGATTAGCCTTACAGATCAATTAACTGATGCATATAACAGACGCTTCCTAGAAAAATTTATAGGTAAAGAGATAGCTCAAATAAACCGAGCTTATTTTGAACATAAACGAGACGCTTTACCAAAAATTGGTTTTATCATGCTCGATATGGATCACTTCAAACAAGTAAATGACATTCACGGCCACGATGCAGGTGATAAAGTCTTAGTACAGTTAGTTAAAATTATCAAAGATACATGTAGGCAATCAGATTGGGTTATTCGCTGGGGCGGAGAAGAGTTTGTTGTGGTTGTAGATATCATTGATTTACTAGAAATACAAAACTTAGCAGAAAGGATAAGATTTAATATCGAAGTACACTCATTTGATATTGGTAACGGCAAAACGTTAAAGAAAACATGCTCTATTGGTATTTCCAGTTACCCATTTTGTGACAAAAAGCCAGAAGAACTTAGTTGGGAGCAAATTTTGAATATTGCTGATGTAGCTCTTTATGCTGTCAAAAATAATGGGCGAAATGCATGGATTAACTTGTTCGCTAAAGACGGAGGTAATATTGAACAACTAACTTTTGAGGAGTCTGGGGCTATAGGTACTCAAATTAAAGAAGGCTACCTTTCTTATGAGACCTCATTGCAAAAAGAAGTGGAATGGGACTAATCGAGTTTAACGACAGCTAATGCAGTTTGAAGTAATGCTTAACCAATTATGTGAACGACCGCTTTGGTGCTTAGTTGCCTGTCAGGATAAAGATTGATTTATATTTTCTGAACGCTCTAAATAGCCCCAAAATCTATTGAGGTTAATGTCCGCTGAAAGTAGGTTCAGTTCCCGTTAGGTAAGGACGAGATAACGTCAGCTTTCGTATCTTAGTGATCATTAGATAATGTGGTTTTTCACATAGAAAAGTGTCTGCTTTATGTCACATAGTGACTATCATTTCTATCTCGTTAAGGGGCACATAGTGAGATAGAATTCCAACCTTAATTTAGACTTCTTTGTGCGCAGTAGATGAGACATTAGGCTATAAAATTTTGCCATATATTTATCTAATGTAGCTGGTAAGGATAGGCGAACGAAACAATTACTTATTTTAACTTGCGTTAATGAATTAAAATTCGCTGGACTGTTAGAATTATAGGTTTTTCGTTGTACGTTGGGGGATCAGTGTGTCAAATATCTACTTTATTTTATAGTTATTAAGGTGTTGAATATAAAGTTTATTCCACACTTAATTCAACTATCTAGTCGCTTCAATTGGATAATCCATTGCAATCCATTCTGGTAAACCTGAATGGCTAACACATTTAATATTTTCCACTCCTTTTTTAGTCAGATTGATTAATGCAACCTGAGCCCTGCGTCCTGAATGACAGTAGATATAAATGTGTTTAAAGCCTTTAAGTTCTTCTAGATGCTGTAATTCAGTCCCAAATGGTATGTTCAGGCTGTGAGGGATATGTCCTGCTACAAATTCTTCTATTGTGCGGTTATCAATAATTAAAGTATCGGGATTTTCTTGTTGCCAGACTTTATATAACTCACTCATAGAGAAGTTATCACTAATATGAACATTCGGTTTGAAATTGGTACCACAGCCTTCATTTGCGGGTACAGCTTCATTTATTTTTGCGGGTAAGTCCAAGTTCAGGTGACGCATTATTTGTAGAAAATCGTCCTGTGATTTTTGCAAACCAACTCGGGGGTTCCACTTTTTCTCTTCGGCAATAGTCGACCAAGTGTTGCCATTATAATCATGCCCTGGGTAAATGACAGTTTCATCCGCTAAGCTAAAAAGTTTTTTGGTTATGCTATTGTACAAATTTTTTGGATCACCTTGTTGAAAATCTGTACGGCCACAGCCTCTTATTAATAAGGTATCCCCGGTGAAAACCATTCCGTCGACATAATAACTCATACAGCCGTTAGTATGACCTGGTGTTCTTATTGCCCTGATATTGTATTGCCCAAGAGGAAGAACATCGCCATCTTTAACTTCAATATCAATAGACTTAACCTCTGCATAGTGACTATATACGATCTTTGCACCAGTTAATTGGCGTAATAAACCAGCTGAGCTGACATGGTCGGCATGAATATGTGTTTCAATGATATATAGCAATTCAATGCCCAGCTCACCAATATATTTTAAGTCACGGTCTAGTTGTTCTTCAACTGCGTCGATAATCGCACCCTCATGGGTTTTGGGGTCAACCAACAAGTAGGTATAAGTACAGCTACTTCTATCAAACATTTGCTTTACATATAAAGAATGTTGGCAACTCCTTATTGTCATGACCTTACTCCGATACCTTTGTTTTATCACAAAGTATAGCCAGTGCATTGAGTAATGATAACTTTAATTGATGATTGGATATCAGTTGTAACGGAATCAATGTTAACAACCGGCGTTGATAATTAACTCAAAATTTAAACATGAAAGATCAACAGACTACAACATCTTTAATACTTTCCAACTTGATAAACATCTAATAGCACATATAATTTAGTGGACGTTTACGTTAAAGGTGAATTGCATGTCCAACTGTTTACACCTCGCCATTCCAGCTGGCGATTTAAATATGGCTATAAAATTTTATTGCGATGTACTTGGCTGTAAGACTGGCAATAATGAAGAGGGATGTTGGGTGGATATAAATTTTTGGGGTAACGAATTGACGCTACATCAGAGTGAAGAGCGTTTGCCAAAAATACTACATGATGTGGACATGGGTGCAGTACTGGTTCCTCATTTTGGCATACATTTACCAGAGGGGGAGTTTCAAGCTTTAAAAGAACGCATTGAAGCGGCTGGTCTTACCTATTTAGACAAGCCATATCGTCGTTTTGTGGATAGTAAATATGAACAGGAAACCTTTTTCATTGAAGACCCTAACGGAAACGTTCTTGAAATGAAAACCATGGTCAGCCCTAAAGTGTTGTTTGAAGTCGATTGAGTAAAACATTCTCAATTGGAAAGAAAAAGAAACTATCATAACTGTCAGATTCTAGCACAGCCTGTCATGGTCATTTGTGCCATAGAGACACAAAGCCTTCCTGAATATTAAGGTCAACTTTCCGCTAATAAAGCTGACATAACTTTCATACTCCTGTAACGCTGTGGGGCACTTAGTGCCATAGAAAATATTATCGCTATATGAGTAAAGCGGAAGCTAGGAATGAGAATGTCGAGATTTACGTTCTTGTTAAAAACCGACATTAAGTTCCACGTATCTGTGTAGCATAAACCAAGGTTAATATTTCTTTAAAATTAATTTACTTGTTAATTCACTTGTTAATTTGAATGGAAATGATTATCATTCGTTCGATGGTTTTTTATTCTGAAGCATATGACTATCGTAACGATCCTTCATCCATAGAAACAATGATGGCTTGGATATGCAGTTGCCAAACTTGTCAATCTTGTATACAAAAAAGAGGTAAGCTAACACTGGCGTTAAAATTTTAACTGTTCCTCATAATTATTTGCAAAGTGTTACCGAATCAGAGAAAGCGAATGACGAAATAAAATCATTGGCTTATAAAGGATGATTAATAACGCTCTATTCTTTATTAGCTTTTAATAAAAAACATCCTGTCTGTGATGATTGCTTTAAGAAATATGGGGTTTCGAAGGGGCTTGTTGAACAATCAATGCAAAAAATTCATTAACAAATATTACCTGACGGTTTTCCTTTAAGCTGATTAATACTTTTAAGCTACTCAAGAACCAAATTGTTAATCAATTACTATTGTCTCAACTTGACCTAAAAAGGGCTGTTAGCGCTTTTACTAATAAAGAACAACGTCAACAATACTGGTACTCCATTATTGTAAATTCAAGGCCTTTGTATAAAGGCTTATGTATTACAGGGTTATACAGAAATGATTAATTAGTGTGTATTTCCCTGATATACCCTATTAATATCGATAAAAACCAGGGCTTATTATAAATTAAAAGGGTGTTATGTCTGATTTCAATATTTTGATTATTGAGGATGATAAAATCCTTAATCAACAACTAACAGAATTACTGACTTTAAAAGGTTATCAAGTAGAGCAATGCTTCGATGGTGAAACAGGCTTGCTTAGAGCTTCGTCACAGCAACATCATTTAATTTTATTAGACGTAATGTTACCCGAGCGAGATGGCTTCTCGCTACTTAAGGTATTAAGAAAGTCATGCCAAACGCCAGTCATAATGGTTACTGCTAAAGACGCAGAGCAAGAAAGAATTCAAGGCTTTAGTCAAGGAGCCGATGATTATGTATCCAAACCTTTTAGTACTGCTGAGTTATTATTGCGTATAGAAGCTATCTTACGCCGCAGTCATCATAAGGTTGCTGAATCATCCAAGGAAGAGCTTACTGTTGACGGTTTAACTATCAATATTAAAAACCAACTCGTTTTTGTAGAAGATAAAGTATTAGAATTTACACCGATACAATTTAAGTTATTGTGGGAATTATTATTGAACCGAGGTGAAGTGCTAAGTAAGGCCTATTTATATCAAAAAGTACTCAATAAAAACATTGGCGCTTATGATCGCAGTTTAGATATGCACTTAAGCCGCGTTCGCAGAAAACTCAATGAAGGAAATTGGCAAGGTGAACGACTACAAACCAGCCATGGCAAAGGGTATTGTTTAGTATGACCAATAAGCTGTTTTTAAAATTATGTTTAATTATCGCCTTGAGCTTAGTGATAGCTTTTTATCTACTCAACTTACTAACGGCCAAGACCGAAGAAGGCATGAGTTACCTTTCTTCAACAGATAAACAAACACTAAATTCTTGGGGTAAACAGGCTGAAAAACTGTATTTGTCTGGCGATAAACTAGCATTAGGTAACTGGTTGGCAATACAGCAAAAACAAGAAAAGACTTGGATGGTCGTTGCTGCATTTGATATTGTAAATATTGCTGGCGCGACATTAAAATCTGAATATTATCAAGGATATAATTTAGGCCGTAATGTCGACTGGAAAATTCATTTGTATTTTGACCTAAATCCAGTGATGCAAATACCATTTAGTGATAAAAAAACCAGCCTGCTTGTTTACCTACCGGATAGAATGAGACCTGGCTCCTACTGGCAACATACGCAAATTACCTTACAAATCATTGTGCCCGCCATACTACTGATATTATTATCTTACTTACTTTATCGTTATATCATGACGCCGTTACTTCAGTTAAAAGTGGCTACTAGAGAGTTTAGTAAAGGCAAATTTGATGTTAGTGCCAAAAAACTGATGGGTAACCGAAATGATGAATTTTCAGAGCTAGCGATTACTTTTGATCAAATGGCAGCGCGAATTGGTGAGCAATTTACCAGCCAGCGGCAATTGATTGCTGACCTGTCACATGAATTAAGAACCCCGCTTACTCGTCTTGATATTGCGCTAGAGAAGGAAAATAGTTTACCTACGCCGAGTGAAAATATTAAACGCATCGATCGCGAATCAAAACAGATCCGAAAGTTAGTGGAAGATACATTAACATTAGCTTGGCTTGAGAACGAACAGCCTAAACTGCAACAAGAATCAATTGAACTTATTGATTTATTAGATGTTCTGATTGAAGATGCTAAGTTCGAGTTCCCTAACAATCCTATTATCAGTCATTTTCCCAATACCGCAATAGTTGAAAATTCTAGTCACAGAGCTGCTGGGCAAGCATTAGAGAATGTCTTGAGAAATGCTTTACGATATACGCCACTTGGGAAAGTAGTCTCATTATTTGTATCTGAACAAGGCGATGAATTCAAAATAAAAATAATCGATCAAGGCCCTGGTGTGCCAGAGCAGTTCTTGAATACTATTTTCAAACCCTTCTTTAGAGTCGATAGTTCAAGGCCTGCCGACAGTTATAGTTTTGGTTTAGGCTTAGCGTTAGCAGAGCGACAACTTGCTGCAATTCGAGGTTCAATTACAGCAAGTAATGAAAAGAATGGTGGATTATGTATGACCGTCACCTTTCCTAAAAGGTAACTTTTTCTGTAATTTATTTGTAACAAATGTAAAAATGCTAGACTTCTTGTTGAAAATGAGAATAATTCGCATTTGGTTTTACTTAGTTACAAAAATAATTACCTTAAAAGGCCCCACATGAAATTAGGAAATACGAGTAAAGGAAGAACACCTTTAGCTCCTTTAGCTGCTGCAATTACCCTGGCGCTGACAGCACCGATAACATTTGCTGAAGAAGAAATAGTAAAAGAAGAAGAGATTGAAAAAATTGAAGTTACCGGTACTTTTCAACAGTCACTAATCAACCGTATACCAGTAACAGCTAAAGAACTGCCATTTACATTAGACGTAATCGATAGCGAATTTCTGGATATTCGTAATTTTACTCGTAAAATTGAAGCGTTAACTACTTTACCTAATATCGCACGTACCGAAGACCGTGTTGGCTCAGGAACAACAAGCTTTCTTTCAAGAGGATTTGCCGCGCCAATTCTAGTCGATAACCGTGTACAGAATAATTTTAGAGGGGCAGGCGCTCGTGATGACTCATTTGTAGAGCGTTATGAAATACTTAAAGGGCCTGCTTCTATTGCTTCAGGTCCTGTTGGCGCGGGTGGTATTATCAACACGGTAACTAAAAGCCCTACAGCAACTAAAGCTGTTAGTGTTAAGTTACGCGGCGATCAATTTGGCAGTGCTGGCGTTGATTTTGACGTTAATCTAGGCGAAATAGATAACTCAGGTACGGTATTATTCAGAATAAGTGGTGCTTATAGTGATTTTGAGTTTGACGCTGATCACGTTAGTCGAACAACAACCGCTATTCGCCCAGTAGTGATATTCAATATTGGCTCAGAAACTTCAATAAAAGCGAGTATTGCTTACCGTGAAAATGAGTCTAACCCAAATGGTGGTTTTCCAATCCCAGATGGTGAAATCCCAGCGGGTATAGATACTGATACTTTTCTTGGCTTCGTAGATGGTGACGTTGACTCCAAAGATGTGCTTTACAATGTCGAACTTAATCATGAGTTTTTGGATAATTTAAAACTAACTGTGCGTGGTAGCAAACAATCAACTGATATGGATTATAAACATTTTGGTGGTATTTATAGCTATGATGGCCTTACTACGGGTGATTATACCTACTTATCTGAAAGTTCAGCTCAGAATGAATTAAATGCGACTTTCGTTGACGCACAGCTTGCCTACCAAACAAGTTTTTGGGGACAAAAGCAAGATTTTGCTATTGGAGTCGCTCACCAAGAAGATGATTGGACGCGTGAATTTGCAGAAAATTATCGTTGGGAACAAATACCACTAGATCAAATAGGGACACCTCAATACGGCTGGGATGATGAAAACTATGGAGATTTTTATCTTTTCCAATCAACCGATGCAAAACTTAAATCAATCTTTGCTGAAACTGCACTCCGTCCTAATAAAGACCTAACCATTACTGCTGGTATTCGTTACGACAAGTTAGAGCAAGATAATTTTCGTAGAGGCTCCTATGGTTATGATGACAATGATTTAACGACCCGACTTGGCGCATCATATGCCGTAAATGAAAACATCAATCTTTATGCGAGTTTTGCCCAGGCATTTGTTCCTCAATATCGTGTTCTTAAAAGTGGTGCACCAACAGAAGCAGAAACATCAGATGGAATAGAATTTGGTGCGAAAGGCTCGGCTTTTGATAACAGAGTATCATTTAGTGCAGCTGTGTTTTCAACTAAACGTAAAGGGGTTGCGATTACCGATCCCAATGATCCTGATTATGCCATTATCGCTGATGAAGTTGATGTGGAAGGTATAGAATTATCAACTATTACAATTTTGACTGATTCTTTAAGCTTTTCATTTAATGTCGGTTATACCGATATCGAAAGTAGCGATGAAGTTCCAGCGCCAGTATTTCCTGAGTTCACGGGTAGCATGTATTTAAACTATGAAGCGCAATCAGGCACTTTAGAAGGGTTAACAGTAAGCGGAGGCTTTCGTCATGTCGGTGAAAGCAAAAATAATATATTCACTGACCATACTTGGGACGGATATAATGTTGCAGATTTAAGCGCTAGCTACCCAGTTACTGAGAGTATTAAGGTATCTTTAGGTATTTTGAACTTAACTGATGAAAAATACATTGAAAATACTCAAGTGGCTGGAGTTAACAAATTCCGCTATGGCGCTGCCTTAGGTGCCCCTCGAACGGTTACCATGACACTTCGTTGGGATATGTAAGAGGTTTACTCAGATGGTAAATACCAATGCCTTAACGGCAAAAGATTGGTATGACCGTGGTAATGACATAAGGCGCGTTGGCAATTTCGCTGGCGCGCTTGATGCATTTAAGCAGTCTATAAAACTTAATCCTCACGTTGCTGCACCATGGATAGGTTTAGCTAAGCTACTTGATGCCAATAATCAGTTCGAAGAAGCTAGACAATGCTTTATTCGTGCTGTAGCGGCAGAGCCAAAACAGTTAATGTCACGTCAAATGTTAGCAACAAGCCATCAAAAGTTAGGTTATGTTGAAGAAGCCGAGCGTGAATATAACCATGCTATTAAGCTTGATCCAAACTCTTATATTAGCTACTTAGGCCTAGGGCAATTGTTCGAAGACCTTGGTAAGCCAGAGCAAGCTGCGAATGCTTATCGCCAATCTATACAATGTGCACCCAATAAGCACGATGCGCTTGCTAGCCTGCTTGACTTAAGTAAGTTTATTGATTTTTCTCAAGAAATTCAACAAGCTGAAA
>JABSOX010000098.1 GCA_013215655.1 Colwellia sp. | reverse complement strand
GCCCATTCTTTAACATGAACATCCATGTCTTCAACGCTGAAATCATATTCACCAAAGGCGTTTGGCAAACCCGCATTGGGATGCGCTGATACGGCAACATCTGAAATACGGCTTAATTCAGCAACATATTGTCTCAGCTCTATAGGACCTAATGCACAATTTAACCCAAAAGAAATCGGTTTAGCGTGACGAAGTGAATTATAAAAAGCTTCGGTGGTTTGCCCTGATAAGGTACGACCTGAGGCGTCAGTGATTGTGCCAGAGATCATCACCGGTAAACGTAATTGTAATTCATCAAAAACAGTTTCAACCGCAAAAATTGCCGCTTTAGCATTTAGCGTATCGAAAATGGTTTCGATAAGAATAATGTCTGAGCCGCCTTCAATCAACGCTTTGGTAGATTCAATATAAGCATCTTTTAATTGATCAAAAGTCACATTACGAAAAGCAGGGTCGTTTACATCGGGAGAAATTGAACAGGTTCGGTTTGTTGGCCCTAAAACACCAGCAACAAAACGTGGTTTATCGGGATTATTCGCTGTAAATTCATCTGCAGCAGCACGAGCAATTTTAGCCGCTTCAAGGTTAATTTCCGCACTGTACGATTCCATGTCGTAATCAGCCATGGCAATCGTAGTCGCGTTAAAAGTATTGGTTTCGAGAATATCAGCGCCTGCTTCAAGATACTCATTATGAATAGCTTTAATAACATCGGGTTGGCTCAGCACTAACATATCGTTATTGCCTTTTACATCAAGATGCCAATCAGCAAAGCGATCACCACGGTAATCTTGCTCTTCAAATTTATAGGCTTGGATCATAGTGCCCATAGCACCATCTAAAATAAGAATGCGCTGCTGTAATTGTTGCTCTAATAAGCTATACGATGATGATTTTTTCATGTTGCTTCTCTATTTTACTTTTAACTAGTCTTTTTCTCATACCAATAAAGGTAATTATTCATGTAGCGATTTAACTTTAAGTTGTATGGCTTAATTTAAAGGAAAAAGCACGGAGTTGACGTTAGTCAATGAGTACTTTTGACGCTTAAATTGGGCGATACAACGACAAGTATAATCGCTACAAATCAAATTTGGGTATCGGGGTGTATCGCTTGAATATTACTAGCATCCAATTTATATGGTGTAATTTGATAAACATAATAATTCAACCAATTAGTAAACAACAAGCTACCATGACTACGCCATGAGCTATGCGGCACCTTGGTCGTATCGTCATTAATATAGTAGTTTTCTGGCTTTGCTGCTTGTTGATCAACTTTTAAGTCACGATGAAATTCTTCATCTAAGGTAGTCGCGTCATATTCCGGGTGACCCGTTAAATATACCTGCTGTTTGTTTTTACTAGCAACCACATAAACGCCAGCTTGTGGCGATTCTGCAATGATTTTCAAATCAGGTACTGACAAGTAGTCTGACTTTTCAATATAACCGTAACGAGAATGCGGCACATTAAAAAACTCTTCAAAACCGCGTGTTAATTGTTCTTTGGGATCTACAGGGCTATGCTGAAAAACACCTGCCAACTTATTATCACGCAAATGACGATTTAGACCATAATGGTGATAAAGTGCTGCATGAGCAGCCCAACATGAAAACATTGTTGAAGTAACATTTTTTTCTGCCCAATCAAATACTTCACAAATTTTATCCCAAAAAGTGACGTTCTCGTAAGCCATTAGTGCAAGTGGCGCACCCGTAATAATTAAACCGTCATATTGTTTGTCTTTAATATCATCAAACAAGCGATAAAAATTATCCATATGTGCTTTTGGGGTATGTTTTGATTCATTGGCATGTATACGGACAAATTCAATATTAATTTGCAATGGCGTATTTGCCAGCATTCTCAGTATTTGTACTTCAGTTTCAATTTTATTTGGCATTAAATTTAGGATCGCCACTTGCATTGGACGGATCTCTTGATTCGCAGCTCTATGCTCAGACATAACGAAAATATTTTCTTTATCAAGTACTTCTAAAGCGGGTAATTGATCGGGAATTTTGATTGGCATAAGCTTCACCCTATAAGCTAAATTGAAAACAAATATACATGCATTAATATGTTTGCAATGTTACTTGGATTTTTAGCTATGTCAACATCTAAACGTATAGACGTCCAAATGAATTTTATATCTTAATGTTACTTGGGTATAAAATTAGTATAGCTAATTAAGTGCCCGATCATCCCGCAACTGTTTAGCAATAAGATCAATAAATGCTCGTACTTTGGTGGAAGCTAAATGCCCTTCCCTGTGGACAATATGAATTGGGCTAGGGCTTGGTTCATAGTTTTCTAGTAATATTTTTAATTCACCTGACGCTAGTAACGGCGCTACTTGATAAGAAAGTAAACGAGTAATACCAAAACCTGACTTTGCCGCCTCTATCGCTGCATCATTGGTGCTGACAATTAAGCGAGGTTTTATTTTTGTTCTTTGTTGCTGCCCGTTATGTTCAAAGTGCCATTCACTATTTGCATTTACTGCTCTAGAATAAATACAGTTATGATCCATTAAATCATCTGGACTTTGTGGTATACCTCTGTATTTAATATATTCTGGGGATGCACATAGAATAAGTCGGACTGAGCCTACTCTTAATGCCCGCATGCTAGAATCAGGTAATTGTCCAATACGAATGCCAACGTCTAATCCTTCTTCTAATAAATTCACTACACGATCTAAAAAAACAGCTTCAACTTCCGTATCAGGAAAACGTTGTAAATAATCGACAATGGCAGGCATCACAAACATTTTACCAAAAAGTACTGGAGCCGTTATTGCCAGCCGCCCTCGCGGTTTAGCATTTATACCAATAGCCGCTTCATTCGCAACTTGCACTTCATGCAAAATTCGACGAGCATCAATCAGATAACGCTCTCCAGCCTCAGTAGTACGTACATGTCGAGTTGTTCGATTTAATAATTTGACACTGAGTTTATCTTCTAGGGCCGCAACCGCTCGCGTTACCGCAGGAGGTGATATGCCAAGCTTACGTGCGCCTGCCGCAAATCCCTGCTCTTCAGCAACAGCAACATAAACTTGCATTAAATGTAATTGATCCATCTATCCGCCTTATTATTCCATATTTCGCAATAATCAATTATTAATTGTGACTATTCTTTTATCAAGTGAAATTTGTCAAAGTAGCTTAACCAAACAAATCCATCACTAAGATAATGAGGAATATAGAATGAGTAGAATTAATATGGTCACCGATGAAAGTGCAAATGTAGAGCAGAAAGAGCTATTTTCTGCCATAACCGAACAATTGGGTATGGTGCCTAATTTTTTAAAAATCTTTGCTAACTCCCCTACAGCATTACGTGCTTTTTTAGGCCTGCACGGTATTGCTAACGAAGGAAGTTTAGATAATCTAACTAAAGAGCGTATTGCCTTAGCACTAGCTGAACAAAATGCTTGTCAATATTGTGCATCAGCACATACGGCAATTGGCAGTAAAGCCGGATTAAGTGGTGCAGAAATCGCAGCAAATCGCGCTGGCACCAGTCAAGATGCAAAAGCTGCGGTTGCTATTAAATTTGCTAAAGCCCTTGCTGAGCATAATGGTGGAGTTACTTCAGCCGAGCTGCTAGAAGTTAGAGCAGCAGGTTATAGTGAATCGGATATTGTCGAAATCATTACTCATGTTGGCATGAACGTGATGACTAATATTTTAGGTAAAGCCAGCCGTGTTGAAATTGACTTTCCAAAAGTTGAACTGAAAAAAGCGTCTTAGAGCTGCAAAAACAGCAATAATACTTAAAGTGTTATTGCTATATTTTATAGAGCTAGCCATTTTGAGAGGATTATCATGGGTCATAAATTTGCAGAAATAGCTTTTACTGAACAAGTTAAAAAAATTCAAGCAGAGCAAGGTAGCAGAACAAATTATGCTCAAATGGAACAAGGACCCGATTTTAATAATTTACTCAGTCAAAGAGAAGTGAGCTTTATTCAAGCACGCGATAGTTTTTATATGGCTAGCGTTAGTGAAACCAATTGGCCTTATGTTCAGCATAGAGGTGGACCACAAGGATTTTTACGTATAATTGATGCAACAACCATTGGTTTTGCTGATTTTACGGGTAATCGCCAATACGTTAGTGCTGGAAACTTTAAAAAGAATGATCGTGTTTCGCTCATTTTAATGGATTACCCCAATCGTACACGTTTAAAAATACTTGGACGAATTATCCCCGTTGCAAGTGATGACCTTGACACACTTGCTCAACTTGAAGATCCTAATTACCGCGCCAAAATAGAGCGTGCGTTTATCATAAAAATTGCAGCATTTGACTGGAACTGCCCTAAATATATTACGCCCAGATATGATGAAAAAGCAATTGAAGATATGATTGCGCCGATAATTTCCGAAAATAAGACATTAAAATCAGCAAAGAAACAAAAAAAAGAACTTCCTAAGGTAATCGGGAACGGTGAACTTGAATTGATTGTTACAGGAATTCGTCAGCTGACTCCCAGAATAAGAGCTTATGAATTACGTAGCTACTCAGGAGGAGACTTACCAGTGATTAATGCGGGTGCTCATTTGGAGATCCCTGTTTTACTTGCAGGTAATAAATTTGAAAAACGACATTACTCTATTTGCTCAAACCCAAATCGGCGTGATATTTATGAAATAGCGGTATTACAGGAAATAGATGGCATGGGTGGTTCAGTGGCTATTCATGAACAAGTAGCTCTGGGTCAAAACCTTAAATGTTCAATGCCACAAAACCATTTTGAATTACCACATGATGATAATCCCGTAATATTGATTGCCGGCGGCATTGGTATTACTGCAATTAAATCAATGGCCCAAGAACTTCAGAGCAAAGGTAAAAAATTCACTATTCATTATGCAGGTCGCAGTCGTAAAGAAATGGCCTTTGTTGACCGCTTACAAAGAGAGTTTACCGATAAGTTATCCATATACCCTAAAGACGAAAATAAACGTCTCGACTTAACCAATATTATTAACTCTGCAGCTAACAATGCTACTTTTTATCTTTGTGGACCTGAAAAACTATTAACCGACTTTAAACAACTTGCACAGCAAAATGGCATAGCAACTAATCGTATTCATTTTGAACGGTTTAATAAAGTACACAACAAAGATGACCAACCTATTAAGGTTACTCTAGCAAAATCAAATAAGACATTAACGGTAACTAGTGAACAATCCATTTTAGAGGCAATGATCGAAGCTGATATAAACATTCCCTATAGCTGCCAAACAGGAAGCTGTAAGACTTGTCAGGTGAAAGTATTAAACGGCATCCCAGAACATTTAGACTTGGTACTATCGGAAAAAGAAAAAACTGAAGAAAAACTATTTTGCCCTTGTGTTTCTCGAGCAAAATCAGCAAACATCACCCTTGATATATAAAGGATTAATAATGAGCGATATTCAAGTAACACAAGAAATAAAAAAACCTTTACCGCCTTTTAACCAAGAAAGTGCCATATTTAAAGTACGTTTAGCAGAAGATGCATGGAATAGCAGAAATCCTGAAAAAATTGCTTTGGCTTATACCCAAGAAACTATTTGGCGAAATCGTAATGAATTTCCACAAGGCAGAAAACAAGTCATTAAATTATTACAGCAGAAATGGAAAAAAGAGCATCAGTATCGACTTATAAAAGAGTTATGGGCTTTTAAGGATAATAGAATTGCCGTTCGTTTTGCCTACGAGTGGCACAATGACAGTGAGCAATGGTTTAGAGCCTACGGTAATGAAAATTGGCAATTTGATGACAATGGATTGATGGTAATTCGCCATGCCAGTATCAATGATTTGGCAATTACTAATAAGCAAAGAAAATTTCACTGGCCACAAGGTCGTCGACCTGATGAACACCCTAGCCTCAGTGATTTGGGATTATAGTATTTTCGTATGTAAATATTCTCTTACATCATTTTAACTTTCAATAAATACAATGATTTGATTATCGGCTGCTAATTCTTTAACTTAACAGCCTTAAGCTTCTTCCATTTAATTATTGAGACCCATTAACTATGCCAGTTGTATTCCGTCATTTAACTAAGCTACTGCTGGTCATTGTATTTTTCGCTCTATCTTTCACAACATTTGCACATACCGTTGATGAGGATACTAAACAATTCCTCCTGCAAAGTTCTGGTATACAAATCATTCCTTTTTTATATATCGGTGCCGACCATATGGTCACCGGCTATGACCACTTGTTATTTCTTGTTGGCGTTATTTTCTTTTTATTTAAAACCAAAGACATCTTGTTGTATGTGAGTTTATTTACCTTAGGTCACAGCGTAACTTTACTCTTCGGTGTGCTCAATAATATTCAAGTAAATGCTTATTTGATTGATGCTATTATTGGATTTTCAGTTATTTACAAAGGCTTTGATAATTTGGGTGGTTTTCAAAAAGTATTCAATATCACACCCAATAATAAAATTGCCGTACTTATTTTTGGTTTGTTTCATGGCTTTGGCTTAGCGACAAAATTACAAGAGTTACAACTTAAAGAAGAAGGGTTGTTAGAAAATCTACTAGCGTTTAATGTCGGCATTGAAATTGGTCAATTCCTCGCCTTAGGTTTAATTCTATTAGTGATTAGCTATTGGCGTAATCATAAGAGCTTTCAGCGATTTTCTGTAACAACGAATACCTTACTTATGAGTAGTGGCATGATGCTGATGACTTATCAGTTAACTGGCTACTTTATAAATTAGCAATAGGAACAATAATGTCTAACCAACAAATTTCATCATCAAGTTTATTAAAACCAACATTAATTGCGGTAATAATCGCTGCGATCACGCTTGTTTTATTCATATTACCTGCAGAATACAATATCGATCCAACAGGTTTAGGTGAAAAAATTGGCTTAACCATTTTAGCTAAACAAAATGTTGCGCAAAAAAACACGGCAATGGCCACTAAAGCAGAATCAACGGACAAAGTTCATAATGATACCGTTGAAGTTATTGTGCCTGCAGGCAAAGGTGTAGAATATAAATTTCAATTGAATGCTCAACAAACCATGAAGTATCAATGGCAAACAAATGACGAAAGTTTATATTTAGATTTACATGGTGAGCCTGAAGGCGATACTACGGGTTATTATGAAAGTTATACCATTGCCACATCTAATGAAATGAGTGGTCAATTTACTGCACCTTTTGCAGGTATACATGGCTGGTATTGGCGAAATGATACGAAACAAGATATAAAAGTGACTTTAACCACTTCAGGACCTTATCAAGTTGTTGGTTTGAAATAGTAAAGCAACATCATAAATAACCTAAAAATTAGATAGCTAAAATGAAGTTTATTATGATCAAGTTGACTTTAGCTATCTTGATAAATCCTCGGCACTCTTGCTGGCATGCCTGCTAAAAGTTCATAACCGACAGTATCAGCATAGCTTGCTACTTCGCTAATACTTAGGCCATCTCCCCAAAGAATAACTTCGTCACCTACAATAATATTTTTAAAGTCAGTAATATCAACAATTATAACGCCCATAGAAACACGGCCAACTAAAGGAACTCGTTCACCATTAACAAGGACAGGTGTACCGCTACGTGCATTACGAGGATAACCATCACCATAACCAATAGCAATGGTTGCTATGGTACTATCACGACCTGCAGTCCATATACTGCCATAACCAACACTATTACCACGTTTAATAGATTTAATGCTAGTAATCGCCGACTTTAGCGTCATTACAGGTAATAGATTTTTGGTATTAATATGCTTTTGTTTGAATGGGCTTACTCCATAAAGCATATAACCGGGACGGTTCCAATGAGCATGACTTGCAGGCCACGCCAATAATGCCGCTGAATTCGCTAAACTCTGCTGTACATTGAGGTGACTAGTTAATAACGTAAACTCTGCAATTTGTTTGGTGGTCATCGGGTTATCAAGCTCATCGGCACAAGCAAAATGTGTAACTACAACAATATCTCTATTAATAAGTTCGCTTTTAATAAGTTTGGAATAAGCTTTATTAAAATCATCCGCTGACATGCCAGAACGATGCATGCCTGTTTCGACTTTAAGCCAAAGTGTTAACTTCCCTTTGAGCTTCATTTTCAAAATGCTTTCAACACTGTCCAAACGAGAAAGTACTAAGCAAAAATCATTAGTGACCGCCACTTCGATTTCACTTTCATCAAAGTAACCTTCTAGTATTATTATCGGTGATTTAACACCTGTCGCCTTTATTTCCAAAGCCTCTTCGATACATGCTACAGCTAAAGCATCGGCATCACTATCAAGTGCTAAAGCAACTTCTTTAAGACCATGACCATATCCATTCGCTTTAACTACCGCGACGGTTTTAGATTTAGGGGATAACGATTTTGCAACTTGCAAATTATGTCTTAAGTTAGATAAATTAATTATTGCACGGGCAGGTCTGCTCATAGATATTTATTGTGTTTCTAGGAAAAGCATTGAGGCTAGTATCCTAAGTTTTTTCATTGTTAATAACAACGAAAACTCAAAGAAAAAGGTTTGGAATATAAGATTGGTAAATTTAAAAATCTCATTAAAGTAATACCAATAAACAATTACAATAATGAGACTTTATAGATGATACGACAACAATAACGAGCTTAATTATCCAGCGGTAGCCGCTTCTTTTTTACTCTCTTTTTTACTTGCTTTTTTGTCATCTTTTTTATCAACTTTGTTTGCTAAAAGTTCAGCTCGCAAACGACCATCTAGCTCTTTCGCCATTTCAGGATGTTCAGCTAAATATTTGCTTGAATTTGCTTTACCTTGACCAATACGCTCACCACCGTAGCTATACCAAGCACCGGCCTTTTCAACCATGTCATGTTTAACCCCCAAATCAATTAACTCACCTAAGCTATTAATACCTTGACCGTAGAGTATTTGAAACTCAGCCTGTTTAAAGGGTGGTGCTATTTTATTTTTAACCACTTTAACACGTGTTTCATTACCGATAATTTCATCACCTGCTTTCACCGCACCAATACGGCGAATATCTAAACGGACTGAAGCATAAAATTTTAACGCATTACCACCGGTAGTTGTTTCCGGAGAACCAAACATTACACCAATTTTCATACGGATTTGATTGATAAAAATTAACATGGTATTTGATGATTTAAGATTTCCTGTTAGTTTACGCATTGCTTGGCTCATCATTCGAGCCTGAAGACCCATATGAGAGTCACCCATATCCCCTTCAATTTCAGCTTTAGGTGTTAATGCAGCAACAGAGTCGACCACAATAATGTCAATAGCGCCAGAACGGGTCAACATATCAACAATTTCTAAAGCTTGTTCTCCTGTATCGGGTTGTGAAATTAATAACTCATTAATATTCACACCCAACTTTTCAGCATAAATAGGGTCAAGTGCATGTTCAGCATCGATAAAAGCACAAACTCGACCATCTCTTTGCGCTTGCGCTATGACTTCTAGCGTTAATGTTGTTTTACCACTTGATTCAGGGCCATATATTTCCACAACACGTCCAAGCGGTAAACCACCAGCACCAAGCGCAATATCTAATCCTAAAGACCCTGTAGAAATAGTTTCAATATCCATGGTGTTATTATCACCAAGCTTCATAATTGAACCTTTACCAAATTGACGCTCTATTTGACTTAACGCTGCAGCTAATGCTTTTTCTTTATCGTCTTTCATGTTGTGCTCCACGGATATTTTCTGTAATTTCGTTTTGATGAAAGAAGTATACTGTATGGTCGTACAGTATCAAGCTTTTTTACATAAATATTTTATTTAATTATAAACGCAGCCAACAGAGACTTTTATGGTATTGAAAAATAACAATTAAATCACAACAAGTAACTTTTACCTACTTTTATAAAAAAAGTTACTATCAGCATATTTAGAATGTTATTGCACTTCAACGTTAATATTTATCAAAGTCAGAAATTGATGATTTTTAGTTAAATAAATAAGATCTCTGTAATCACCTTATGGCATAATCTGCCCATCAATTTTTCAGAAATCATGCAATAAAAGAATTAATGACTATTCCTAATCCAGATTTATCTACGCACACCCCAATGATGCGCCAGTACCTCACCATTAAAGCTGAATTTCCTAACATTCTTATCTTTTATCGTATGGGTGATTTCTATGAAATGTTTTTTGATGATGCTAAAAAAGCCTCTGACTTATTAGATATCTCATTAACAGCGCGCGGAAAAACAGGTGGTAATGCGATACCAATGGCCGGTGTTCCTTATCACGCTGTTGATACTTATTTAGCCAAGCTGGTAAAATTGGGTGAATCTGTCGCTATATGTGAGCAAATTGGCGATCCGGCAACCAGTAAAGGTCCCGTTGAGCGTAAAGTTGTACGTGTAGTCACTCCTGGTACAGTCAGCGATGAAGCTTTGTTAACTGATAGCCAAGATAATTTGATCGTCGCGATCGTTGAAAATAACCACCGCGATGAACACAACTTTGGTTTATCTTATTTAGATATGACTAGTGGCCGTTTTGTCTTAACTGAACCACAAACAAAAGAACAACTACAAGCAGAGCTGCAACGCCTTGCACCTGCTGAATTACTTTATCCTGAATCTTTATCAGATTTATCTTTAATCGAAAATAGAAAAGGTTTACGTAGACGTTCTGAATGGGAGTTTGACCTTGAAACTGCCAAAGCGCTATTAAACAAACAGTTTGGTACAAAAGAGTTAACCGGTTTTGGCGTAAACGATATGCCATTAGGTTTAGCAGCAGCAGGCTGTTTATTCCAATATGTCAAAGAATGTCAGCGTAGTGCTCTACCCCATATTAGAGCGATCATTGCAGAATCATCAGCTACAGGCGTGGTACTTGATGCTGCTACGCGCAGAAACTTAGAACTGACACAAAATTTACAAGGTGGTGTCGAGAATACGCTAGCTTCTATTTTGGATAAATCAGCAACACCAATGGGCTCTCGTTTATTAAAACGGTGGTTACATTTTCCATTAAGAGATTTAACGATCCTTAATAATCGTCAACAAGCAATTGCTGATATTTTAGCAAAAGACTTACACCTAGATTTATACCCACTCTTAAAGCGCTTAGGTGATATTGAACGTATCGTTGCTCGTATTGCTTTACGCTCAGCTCGACCACGTGATTTTGCTCGTTTAAGAAATGCTCTGCAACAACTACCAGAGTTACAGCAATTACTCGCTGAATACCAACAAGGGCACATCCACTCGCTAGCCATTCATACTCAGCCGATTCCTAATATTCAAACTTTACTTGAACAAGCGATTGTCGAAAATCCTCCAGTACTGATCCGTGATGGTGGTGTTATTGCGCCAGGTTATCATCAAGAACTAGATGTGCTTAGAGATTTAAGTGATGGAGCAACCGAGTTCTTAAAACAATTAGAACAACGAGAAAAAGAACGTACTGGTATAAATAGCTTAAAAGTTGGCTATAACAAGGTTCATGGCTTTTATATTGAAATAAGTCGTAGTGCAGCAAATGATGTTCCTAATGACTATATTCGTCGCCAAACACTTAAAAACAATGAACGTTTTATCACCGAAGAATTAAAGCAACATGAAGTAAAAGTACTCAGCGCACAAAGTAAATTTTTAGCACTAGAGAAACGTTTATACAATGAGCTATTTGAGCAAATACTGCCTGAACTCGCACGCCTTCAAGATTTAGCGCAAGCAATTGCAGAACTCGATGTATTGAGTACTTTTGCCGAACGTGCAGAAACTTTAAATTACATCAAGCCCATGCTTACCAACGAAGCAGGGATAGACATTGACGCTGGTCGACATCCTGTTGTTGAACAAATGACCGTAGACCCTTTTATTGCCAATCCTGTTTTACTTTCAGAGCAAAGAAAAATGCTGATAATCACAGGTCCTAATATGGGCGGTAAATCAACCTATATGCGCCAAACGGCACTAATTGTTTTACTAGCACATATTGGCTGCTATGTTCCAGCAAGCAATGCCACAATCGGCATGGTTGATCGTATTTTCACGCGTATAGGTGCATCAGACGACTTAGCAAGCGGCCGCTCGACCTTTATGGTTGAGATGACAGAAACAGCAAATATTCTACATAATTCAACCAAAAGAAGTTTAGTTTTATTAGATGAAATAGGCCGTGGTACAAGTACTTATGATGGTTTATCACTGGCTTGGGCTTGTGTAGAAATGTTAGCGCAAAAAACTAAAGCCTTTACTTTATTTGCGACACATTATTTTGAATTAACATTTTTAGCAAAAGAAATTGATACCTTAGCAAATGTACATTTAGATGCAGTTGAACATGACGATAGCATTGTTTTTATGCATGCAGTACAAGAAGGCGCAGCAAGTAAAAGTTTTGGTTTGCAAGTAGCGCAATTAGCCGGAGTACCTAAAACCGTTATTATTAGAGCCAAGCAACGTTTGGCTGAATTGGAAGCGAAACAAGCACCATCAATATTACCTAAAGAAAACTTATTTACTCATGAAGATTCTTTCAAACAGTTATCATTAATTGATAATTCACATCCAGTGATTGAGACTTTACAAGAAACAGATATAAATGATTTGAGCCCAAGACAAGCCTTAGATTTATTATATAAGTTAAAAGAGAAAATTTAAAAAAACGATAAAAACAAAAAAACCAGCCTCGGCTGGTTTTAATATGACTTACCTTTAATATTTACGCTTGGAAAATAGCTTCAATAGATAAATTTTGTTGACTTAAAATATCACGTAATCGTTTTAATGCTTCAACTTGAATTTGACGTACTCGCTCACGAGTAAGGCCTATTTCAACACCAACATCTTCTAACGTTGCCGCTTCATAACCCAATAAACCAAAACGCCTTGCTAAAACTTCACGTTGTTTTGAGTTTAATTCATTAAGCCAAGTGACAATATTACTTTTAATATCTTCAGACTGTAAGTGACTTTCCGGTCCGCCACCTTTTTCATCAGGAATGACATCTAATAAGGCTTTGTCTGTATCACCACCAAAAGGGGAATCAACTGAAGTAATTCGCTCGTTAAGACGCAACATTTTAGTCACATCTTCTACAGGCTTATCTAAAGCAAAGGCAATATCTTCCGCTGTTGGCTCATGGTCAAGCTTTTGTACCAACTCTCGAGAAGCACGTAAATAAATATTTAGCTCTTTAACTACATGTATAGGAAGTCGAATTGTTCGGGTTTGATTCATAATGGCACGTTCAATAGTTTGACGTATCCACCATGTTGCATAGGTAGAAAATCTAAAACCTCGTTCGGGGTCAAATTTTTCAACGGCTCGAATTAAGCCTAAATTACCTTCTTCAATTAAATCTAACAAAGGTAAACCACGGTTATTATAGCGACGTGATATTTTGACAACTAAACGTAGATTACTTTCGATCATACGTTTGCGTGAGGATTCATCTCCTTTTAAGGAGAGACGAGAAAAGTACACTTCTTCTTCTGCGGTTAGCAGAGGTGAAAAACCAATTTCACTTAAATACAATTGTGTTGCATCCAAGTTTGATGGTGCATCATCTACACTGGTTAAAGATGATGAGGTATCAGTTACAGTTTTTTCTTTTTCTTTTTCTATGCCCATGCTGTATCTCCCATACGTAGCAAAGCTTATTGTTAATGATTAAATATTCACGTTCGTTGGCTCCAATATTATTTTTATTTACGTTATCTTTTCGACAAATACTTCATCGGGTTAACTGATTTTCCACGGAAGCGAACTTCAAAATGAAGCATGACTCTATCCGCGTCGGTATCCCCCATCCTTGCGATTTTTTCTCCGGCTTTTACAGCTTGCTGTTCCTTGACCAAGATATGATCGTTATGAGCGTAGGCACTAAGATAATCATCATTATGTTTCACAATAACTAACTTGCCGTAGCCTCTTAACGCATCACCGGCATAAACTACCCTGCCATCAGCTGCTGATTTGACCGAATCACCGCGTTTACCTGCGATGTTAATTCCTTTATTACCTTGTTTGCTAGCGGAATATGCCGTAATAACTTTACCTTTTACAGGCCAGTACCATTTACGGATTTTTTGATTTAAATCAATGTGATTTCCGCTCACATTTCCACCATACTCCTGCTTTTTATTAGGTGCAACAGGTTTTTTTACTACGACTTCCTTCTTACTTTGCCGAATTTTATTCGAGGGCTTGTTGTCACTTGGCTGTACTGATTTAGAAAATAATTTAATTTTTTGACCTGGATAAATTTTGTAAGGAGAATGAATCTTATTTACCTTCGCAATGGTACGAATATCGAGATCTGCACGCCATGCAATTGAATATAAAGTCTCACCTTTTTTAACTATATATTCAGTCGCTTTAATACTTTGTTTGATGCGTTTATTTAATGGTGTATGTGCTTTAACATCAACAACAGGGGCAGGAACATGTCGAGAAGAACAACTAGCCAATAACAAAACCAGTAAAACCTTACCGATAAAAGGCATATTTGTGTCGTTATACCCAAACCATTTCAAGGAATAGAATTCTGATGGTATTGTGAGTATATATTTAGCGAGTATCATTATTAATTTTAAGTACTTAATGAATTTTCAATTGATTATTCAATCTACTAACGTGTCGCTAAATAAGCAACAATAATTAATATCACTATTCCCCAGCCCAGCATATCTATCCATTGTCGAAGCTTTTTCTCCATGGCAGCACCACCCCATCGAATAAGACCAGCAACAAGAAAGAAGCGTAGTCCTCGGCTAATAGCTGACGCCAATAGAAAAGGTAGAAAAGCCATTTGCAAGAAACCAGCACTCACCGTAAACAATTTGTAGGGTACTGGTGAAAAACCAGCTAAAAAAACAACCCAAATTCCCCATTCTGAAAACCATGTCATCACTTTATCAAAACGCGCTTGATAACCTAATTCAATGATTAATGGTTGGATCCATGGTTCAAACATCATATAGCCTAAAACATAGCCTACGACACCACCAATTACAGATGCAGCAGTAGTTAAGCTCGCCAGTCGCCATGCTTGTTGGGGTTTAGCGAGTACCATCGGCGCTAATAAGACGTCAGGAGGAATAGGAAAGAATATTGATTCACAAAAAGTTAACGTCGCTAATATACGTGGTGCAAACTTGTGCTCAGCCCAACGTAACGTCCATTCATATAAAGCGGAAAATATTTTAATTTGTTTAATCACGATACGGCTCCGGGGACAAGTGGTACAAACCTTACTGCTTCCACTTGTCGTTCATCATAATTGTCTCCATTACGGGTAATTATTTTTAAAACTTGCGTTTGTTCTCCTACCGGAATAACCAAACGCCCACCATCGGCTAGCTGTTCTAACAAGGCTTGTGGAACCGATGAAGGAGCAGCGGTGACAATAATGGCATCAAAGGGTGCTTTACTCTGCCAACCTTTCCAACCATCTCCGTGTTTCATTGAAACATTATGTAAATCCATGGCTTGTAAACGTCTTTTTGCTTGCCATTGTAGTGCTTTTATTCGCTCTACCGAGAATACTTGCTCTGTCAACTGAGCCAAAATAGACGTTTGATAACCGGAGCCCGTACCTATTTCCAGAATATTATTCGGTTTCCCACCTAAAAATAATAATTCTGACATTTTAGCAACAATGTAAGGTTGCGAAATAGTCTGTCCTTGACCTATAGGTAATGCCGTATTGTCATAAGCTTTATGAGCCAGAATTTCTGGAACAAAAATATGCCTTGGTGTTCGGGCAATAGCCTGTAAAACATCCAGATTAACAATA
>JABSOX010000097.1 GCA_013215655.1 Colwellia sp. | reverse complement strand
GGGGTGGCTAAAGGGACTTGAACCCTCGACAACCGGAATCACAATCCGGGGCTCTACCAACTGAGCTATAGCCACCATAATTACTATTTCTTTTACAACACTGCATACTGTAAGTATGGCGCGCCCTGCAGGATTCGAACCTGCGACCCACGCCTTAGAAGGGCGTTGCTCTATCCAGCTGAGCTAAGGGCGCACATTGCCTACAGAACTTTACACTTTTTAACATTAAAGTCCAAATGAATGATAGTTCAAATTAGATAATATTAAAAAAAGTGGTCGGTGATACAAGATTCAAATTTTCGACTGAACTTGATGACACCCAAATCAACACTTCCCTCTTACTATATACATCGTAAAGAAAAAAGTGGTCGGTGATGCAAGATTCGAACTTGCGACCCCTTGGACCCAAACCAAGTGCGCTACCAAGCTGCGCTAATCACCGACATACGTTAAAAACTATGTCGCTTTCAACGGGTGCGGATATTACCGAGTTGACGGGGGCGCGTCAAACCTTTTTTATAAAAAAAAACACGTTCGCTTATTTTTAAGCCAGCTTGCTTAAATTTCAACTCACCACCTTCAATAATGGCGATATTTTGCGCTTTATTAAAATCATTACAAAAGCGCGCTATTTGAGAAACATTATTTACAATTGAGTTCTATTCTATGAGAAAATACAGATGTTTTCTCCTCTACTATTAACGGTACTATGACTGCAACATTAATTGATGGCAAAAAAATTGCTCTACGACTTCGAAACACAGTAAAAGATAAAGTCACTAAACGTATAAAAAGTGGTCAACGGGCACCAGGACTTGCTGTTATTTTAGTGGGTTTGGACCCTGCATCTCAAGTATATGTTGGTAGTAAAAGACGAGCATGCGAAGAAGTAGGTTTTGTTTCTCGTTCATACGACTTACCCGTTACTACGAATGAAGAAGAATTATTTGCTCTTATTGATGAACTCAATAATGATGACAGCATTGATGGAATTTTAGTGCAGTTACCTTTACCTGATGGTTTAGACGCTAATCTAGTGATTGAACATATCAATCCACAAAAGGATGTAGATGGTTTTCACCCTTCTAATGTAGGTAAGCTTGCCCTTCGTCAACCGGGGTTACGTCCTTGTACACCCAAAGGTATTATGAAACTCATTGAAAGTACCGGAGTTAAACCGCACGGCTTAGAGGCTGTAGTTGTTGGTGCATCAAATATTGTTGGTCGACCAATGACATTAGAGCTATTGTTAGCGGGTTGCACGGTGACCACAACTCATAGGTTTACCAAAAGCCTTGAAGATAAAATTCGCAATGCTGAATTATTGGTAGTCGCCGTAGGCAAAGCCGAGTTTATTCCCGGCGAATGGATAAAAGATGGTGCGATAGTGATCGATGTAGGTATCAACAGATTAGACAACGGCAAACTTGTTGGAGATATTGGTTTTGAAGTAGCAAAAACGAAAGCTGCTTATATTACTCCTGTTCCAGGCGGCGTAGGTCCAATGACCGTTGCCAGTTTAATTGAGAATACCTTGATTGCCTGTGAAGAATTTAGCGCTGATTAACATCAAGCTCTTTTAACGACACTTAATAAAAAGTTACAACACAAAAAAACCAGCACATTGCTGGTTTTTAAATATTAAAAATAAATTGAATCGCGCTATAACATTAACCTTTACGCCAAGTTGTTTTGCCCGCACTATCTTCCAAAATAATATTCATTGCCGCTAATTTATCACGCGCATCATCCGCCAAAGCCCAATCTTTATTTTTTCTCGCATCATTTCGCTGTTTGATCAATGCTTCAATATCAACCACTTCATCATCATTGCCGCCACCTTGTAAAAACGCAGCGGGGTCAAGCTCTAGCAATCCAAGTAATCCACCTAACGCTTTTAACGTTCCAGCAAGTTGCTCAACGTTAGATGCATTATCTAACGCAACGGCTTGCTTATCGACACCTTTAGCCACGTTAACTTGCTTCGACAATTCAAAAAGAACAGCCAGCGCTTGTGGTGTATTAAAGTCATCATCCATTGCTTTACAAAACTGAGCAACATAAGAATTTTGTTTATCTAGTACAAAATCATCGGCAATATTAACATCACGTAATGCCGTATAAATACGTTCAAGTGCGGCTCTAGCTTGTTCTAAATTATCAGTAGAATAATTTAGCTGGCTACGATATTGACCCGTTGTTAAGAAAAATCTGACTGTTTCAGCATCATATTTTGTTAAAACCTCACGAATAGTGAAAAAATTATTCAATGATTTTGACATTTTTTCTTGGTCTACTTGTACCATCCCTGTATGAATCCAATAGTTCACATAGGGTGTATCAAGTGCACAACAACTTTGCGCCACTTCATTTTCATGATGCGGAAATTGTAAATCAGAGCCACCACCGTGAATATCAAAATGATGACCTAATACTTTCGCATTCATTGCTGAACATTCAATATGCCAACCAGGACGACCTTCTCCCCATGGTGATGTCCAACTAGGCTCATTTGGCTTGGCTGATTTCCATAAAACAAAGTCCATAGGACTCCTTTTACTATGATCAATTTCAACACGTGAACCAGCCTGAAGTTGTTCAAGGTTTTGACCGCTCAATTTTCCATAATCAGTAAAACTAGAAACATCAAAAAGAACATCACCGCTTGTCGCTACATAAGCATGCTCTTTTGCAACTAAGGTTTTGATCATCTCAATAATCTCTACCATATGAGTGGTTACACGAGGTTCAAGATCCGGTCGTTTCATATTTAACGCGTCAAAATCATCATGCATAGCGGCAATGTTGCGTTCAGTTAATTGTTCAGTTGTTTCGTTATTTTCAATGGCCCGTTTAATAATTTTATCTTCTACATCCGTAATGTTACGTACATAATTAACGTCATAACCAGAAAATCGTAGATAGCGAGCGATATTATCAAAACTTATATAAGTACGTCCGTGACCAATATGGCACAAGTCGTAAACGGTACAACCACACACATACAAGCCAACCTTTCCCGGTGAAATAGGTTTAAATACTTCTTTTTTTCGGCTAAGTGTATTGTATATTTGCAACATAAGTTTTCTATGATCCTAGGTAAATGATAAGTAATATCGTATAAGTTATGATTGTAACCTATCGACAACACCTTGGAAATGCTCTTTAAGCTGAATAAATCCTTATTTAAGCTATCTTTTTAAGACATGTTTTTATTGTTGAGTTACAATCTCGACATTATTTTAAAAGACAGTAAAGTGAGACTCTTGCAATGATCATATTCAAAACAACATTAGGCGATGTAAAAATTAATTTAGATTTTGACAATGCCCCCGTTACCGCTAAAAACTTTCAACAATATGCCGAAGATGGTTTCTATAATGGCACTGTATTTCACCGTGTAATTAAAGGGTTTATGGTTCAAGGCGGTGGTTTTTCTTCAGGATTGGAAGAAAAAGAAAGTCGTGCCACTATTGAAAACGAAGCCAGTAATGGTTTAAGTAATAAACGTGGCACTTTAGCCATGGCTCGAACTCAAGACCCTCATTCAGCATCAGCGCAATTTTTCTTTAATCTTGTTGATAACAACTTCTTAGACTTTAAAGACGAGTCAGTGCAAGGTTGGGGATATTGTGTTTTTGCTGAAGTTGTTGAAGGTATGGATATCGTAGACAAAATGACATTGGTTGATACGGGTCGTTCGGGTCACCACGATGATGTACCAAAAGAAGAAATTATTATTGAGTCAACAGTAGTTGAATGAACACTTGCTGAATAAGCTCTAAAAACAAGCACAAATATACTGATATAACTATGACAAATACGGCAATGAATTCACCTTTTAGCTACTTTATTGCCGATCTGCATTTAGCAGAAAACAGGCCTGATATTACCTCCTGTTTTTTGTCTTTCCTTAAAAATGAAGCACCTCAAGCAGAGGTCTTATATATTTTGGGTGACTTATTTGAATATTGGCTTGGCGACGATGACAATAGCCCGCTAGTTAGTGAAATCGCCCAAGCATTAGCCCAACTAAAAGCGCTTGGTATCAAGATTTATTTTATTCATGGTAACCGTGATTTTTTACTCGGTAAAAGCTATGCAAAAAAATCAGGCATGATTATCTTACCTGAAATTGAACTACTCAATATTTACGAACAGTGCATTGTCATTATGCACGGCGATACCTTATGCACACGAGATATTGGTTATCAGAAGTTTAGAAAAAAATCTCGTTCATGGTGGTGGCAAGCACTGATTAAAAGTCTGCCATTGTTTGTCAGAAGAAAAGTCGCTGATAACTACAGAATAAAAAGTGCCGCGGCAACTGCGCAAAAATCTCAAGATATTATGGATGTAACCGAGAGTGAAGTTGAAAAATGTTTAAATCAATTTAACAGTCAATTACTGATCCATGGTCATACTCACCGCCCTAAAGTGCATCAATTGGTAGCCAATAACAAAAATGCACAGCGTGTAGTGTTAGGAGATTGGTATGAACAAGGCTCTTACCTTAAGCTAAGTAAAAATGGCTTTGAGTTGCTCACCAGAGATTTCAGCACTCAGAGCTCTACTCTCAAATAAAGGTAAGTACTTTTCTAACCTTGCGCAGGTAAGCCACTATGAAACTTAAAATCATCATCAGGTGACTGGATTAAATCAGCTTCTTTTTCGCCAAAAAACTTAACACGTTCACTGATATCAAAATCAGCTATTTCTTGAGCAAGAGTTAAATAGTCTTGATAATGACGAGCTTCAGAGCGTAATAATGAAATATAAAAATCCCCTAAACGTTTATCTACATGTCGTGCTAACTTAGCAAAACGCTCACATGAGCGTGCCTCAATATAAGCTCCAACAATAAGTTTATCGATCATCGCATCGGGCTCAAACGATTTAACGTGTCGTAACATGCCTTTGGCATAACGACATGGCGTAATACTTTTGTATTCAATGCCATACTCATCCATAATTTCTAGCACTTGGTAAAAGTGATGCAACTCTTCTTTAATCAATAACACCATTTTATCAATCAATTCTTGCCCATATTTTGAGTCTGAACGAGGAATTACTGATTTTGTTAAATTGTTTTTAGAAGGTAACGTTCGCCAATCTCCTTCTCTTTTATAAATTAGCGTTTCAAAAGGCTTTAACCATTCTAAAAGAGCACTAGCGCTTTCTTTATCAATCGCATATTTGCGAATAAGAAACATGGCATTCTGTGCTGCTTTAAGCTCACATATTAGATGATCAATTAAAATGATAGATAAATTATCAGGATCTTTTGCTTTTTCAATCCACGCTTGGGGAGTTTCACATTGAAGAAAGGACTTTATGGGAGCTAATAAATTTTCGACAGACATGGATTTGAACTTATTGAGTATAAACATTAAATGATAAATAATTTTATCATATTCATATCAATAATTATTCTGCTATTTTGTTGGGAATATGATACCAATAAAGATTAAGAGCATTTATTGATTTTTATTCTCACCACAAAGCGGTCGTAATTCAAGCATCAATTTATTTTAATAAATATTCCGCTTAGCCACCACATCGGTCGTTCATCATCAAATAATTAATACTAATTTCATGCGTATTTAATGCATTAGCTACTGCTTGATTTTAAAACCAACTATTCTAAATCGGCACTTAATGATCATATCGATTATATTTACGCGACTTTAAATCAAAACTTTTTCTTAAAATATATTGCAAAATAAGTCGCATTTTGCAAAGTGGATTCTTATTTATTGTATTTGCCTTTTTTAATAGTATGAAATTGTTTGTTTTTATATTGGCGTGTTTTTTGCGGTTATGAACTGTGAGTATTAACAAATCATTATTTCACTAATTTAGATTAAATTAAAAAGGAAAGGTAAATGAAACATATATTCTTTTTTAAAACGGGCTTGACTGGGATGATTTTGTCTATCAGTTGTTTATTTAATCTGGCAAATACAGGATTAATAATTGATGCACAAGTTGATTCAGCAACTTTTGCTTTTAGTGGTGCAACATGAAATTAAAAGAATCTATTGCTCAGGAAGTGATTTATAACCTTAGTGTATTGTATAAGATACTATTGATTACTGGTGTTTTTCTGTTTTTTGCCTCTGTTTTAATAATAGCATTTAATTTATTCGATTCAAATATATTGCCAGAAAATGGTTTTATATCTGATAACACATTACTAACATCACTATTCACGTCAGTACTTTTTATTATAATCAGTTTTATTTTTAGATACTTTCGGAATACAATTCGAGTTAAGACCCGATCATTTAGAACAGAGAACTGCAGAAGATAGAATATATCCTATTTACAACAGTTATATGGCAAATAACATTTAGCCAATGTCTATAAAGCGGTCTAAATTCGAGTGAAAATCTAAGGCTGTTTGTGCCCTTTGCGCCATAGAAGTAGGAAGTTATGTCCGCTGTATGATCGGAAAGTTGACGTTTGATATTTTGATTGGTCTTATTCCGCTTAGCGCACCATGAAGTCATTAGTATTGGATGAATTTAGAAAAAAATGATCCAATTGAAATATTTGTTCCCTCCACCGACTGCTCTATTTATTGAATCTATGCCCGTGGCGCTATACTTTACTCTTCTTTACAAAAAGCTAAACATTGTGTGTTATTACCACGAAAAATCACTCTTTCAGTCTTTAGTCCTAACTGGTATTGATACATAGGATCATAGTATTCGCTGAGCAAGGGGCTTAACCAATCAAGATGATAGTGTAGTTGACCATTTTTCTGTTGCGTTAAGGCCGTACTCTGTATTTCCTTTAACTTGCCATAACGCTCGGTACCAAGGCGCTTTCGAACTTTGAATAAGCCTTGCTCCAAATACTGGCTGAAAGCGATAAAACCTTGTTCAACACCATATGTAGCTACATATTCGACTGACATTTTGATGATATATTCTTGATAGATATGCTCAAGTCGATATTCTAAACTTTCTTCAATCACTACTATTGGTGCTAATGTCATGGCTTGTCGTAAACTTTCAGGTAAATGAACGCTACCAATTAACCGGCCTTCGTCTTCTAATAGCAACGTTTGCTCTAAGGAATAGTTACCCGTGGTGTACTGCTCAGCCAGTTTGTTTTCAAAATTTATTTGATTTGATTGTGATGTAACGAAGCCACCAAAACTCGAACCTCGGTGACCCGCGGCCGCTTCTAAATCTAAACTGTTAGCACAATAGGCAAGAAAAGGCGTTTTTCCACACCCCGTATTACCGGCTAAAATCATTAATGGATGTAACGCGAGTTGTTCTAGTTCGTTCAGTAAAAACTGACGAAGTGCTTTATACCCCCCAATAAGCAGTGGATAGTTAACACCTGATTCCTTTAACCAGCGCTGCACCGTTTGTGAACGTAAACCACCGCGAAAACAATATAAATAACCCTGTGGATGAGCCCGTGCAAAGTCTTGCCATTGTGCTAGTCGTCTTGCTTTACTCTCTCCTGCTACCAGTGCATTACCAAGTTTGATGGCGGCTTCTTGGCCATTGTTTTTATAACAAAGACCCACAGTCGCTCGTTCATCATTATTCATTAGTGGCTGATTAATGGCATGGTTAAAAGCACCCTTTTCAAATTCAATTGGGGCGCGTACATCCATTAAAGGGATTTTATTGCTAATGATAGCGCGAAAGTCAGCACTGTTGTCTCGTTCTGTTGCTGAGGTGTTTTTTAGAGAAGCATTAGGGGTCATTACAACAAACTCACTGTTGGCGATGTTGCTGGTACTAGTTCGCCAATAGGTTGTAGGTTTAGGCCATTCTCTTGACATAAGGCTTCAAAAGCTTGTTTGCCTTTTGGTTGTACTGCCACAAGTAAACCGCCACTGGTTTGAGGATCGCACAAAAGTATTTTTTGTTTAGCATTTAGGTGCCCAACGTGAGCGCCATAACTTTCAAAATTTCGCTCACAGCCACCAGGTATACATCCTTGGTCGATGTAATCATTGACGAAATCTAGACGCGGTACTTGTTCAAAGTCGATAACAGCAGCTACACCACTGCCTTCACACATTTCCAAAAGGTGTCCTAACAGAGCAAAACCAGTCACATCGGTCATAGCCGTAACCACTTCCAGTGCTGCAAACTTTTGCCCAATAGCATTTAATATTTTCATTGTTTTTGGTGCTAGTTGCGCGTGCTCGGGTAACAACTTCCCTTGTTTTTCTGCTGTGGTCAAAATGCCAATACCTAACGGCTTAGTTAAATACAAAAGATCGCCAATGCCAGCGGTATTGTTTCGCTTAATATTTGCATTGTTGATCAGGCCAGTTACCGCTAAGCCAAAAATAGGCTCTGGTGAATCAATGGAGTGGCCACCCGCTAACGGGATCCCTGCCTCAGCACAGATAGCTCTAGCACCATCAAGCACTTGCTGGGCAATTTCTGGCGCTAAAATATTTACGGGCCAACCCAAAATGGCTATCGCCATGAGTGGTTTTCCGCCCATGGCATAAATATCGCTGATCGCATTACAGGCAGAAATCTTACCAAAATCAGTAGGGTCATCAACAATGGGCATAAAAAAATCAGTTGTTGAGATCACAGATTGATCATGGCCAATATCGAAAACAGCGGCATCATCTTTGGTGCTATTGCCCACTAAAAGTGCTTTATGTTCGGGCAGAGAAAGTGATGATTTTAGCATCACATCAAGTACCGATGGCGAAATTTTACATCCACAGCCTGCGCCGTGTGAGTATTGAGTCAAACGAATTGGTGTCATAGTGAGTTCGTAAAAAGAGTAAACAACTGGCTAAGTTACAGTAATATTCCCCCTGTTACACCTGTGGGATAATATATAATTGTTTATGTTGGCGTAAATCTTCAAATAAGGACATTAGCAATGCAAAATTATTGATTATTTTTTTATTTGTTAAAACTAATCGCACATCTAGACATTCAGTTCACAAATGAGGTGATCAATTAAAATGACCGATAAATTTTCTTTTTTTACCGCTTCATCAATCCACGCTTGTGGCGTTTCAGATTTTAGAAAGGACTTAATCGGTGCTAATAATTTTTCGACAGACATGGATTTGAACTTATTGCGTATAAAACATTATATGATGATGGCTTTTATCATATAAGTTTCAATAATTACTCGGCTATTTATTGGACACATCAAATTAAGCAAATAAGATATTTGGCTAGAATAAGTTATACCGACTTAATAGTTATTAATTTATTCTTGCTGCGAAGTTTTAAAATCAAGCTTTTTAAATAGCTCCTGATTATTTGCTATCCAATCTGGCGAAGCGTTATCTTTAATATAATCAAGATATAACGCTTTATGAATAAGCGTTTTAATTTTCTCATCTTCACTCATTTCAATTAATAGTACCGCGGAGTCAAGTGACGTTTGAAGTTCCCCTGCTAAAACCGACTCTTGATAAGCTTGTTTAGCGTAATCAAGGGCGAGTATCATTTCCCCCGAATGCATATAAATCTTGGCAAGAAGGCTTTTCTCTACTGACGTTAATGTTGCAGTTAAGTCAAATAGTGCCAACGCCCCTTCAAAGCGTCGCTCTTCGAGATAGAGCTGGGTTAATTCAGCTTGTGGCCCTGTTTTATAATATGAAGGTAATCCTTGATATTGATTAGCAGTGGCGAGCATTTTTAGTAAATTATCGATAAGTTTTGCTTTGTCGTTATAGAACCTTGCGAGCACTTGTGCATAGAATTGATATTTAACTTCCGCTGCTGGTTCAAAAAATCGAGAGTGATAAACACTTTCTGCACGTGTAAAATAGTCAGTTTTATCGTTTTTTTGCTGAAAAATAGCGGCTATTTTTGATAAATATAAATTTTGCCAGAATTCATTTTTATAATCGCCTATCTGTTTTGCTAAGTTAATGGTTTCTATAACTAAGCCTCGTACTTTTTCATAATCATGCTCAAAGTAAGCTAAAATTGTTAATGCATCTGAAATGGCGATTTGATTATCGATATCACCATATTGGCGATATATATCGACAGCAGCGTCTAGTGATTGCTGAGCCCGTTCAAAATGACTTTTTCTGGTATATATTTCGCCTTGTAATTTATAAGCGTACGCTTGATAAACTAAGTTACCCTGCTTTACTGCCAATGTTTCTAACTGCTGCGCGAGCAACAGTGCATGACTTAAATCCTTTTCCATCATCACTATTTTACTTAATACGCTGACATCTTTAGAATGCTGTTGATGCAACAACTGTAATTTAGCATGTATATATTTATCGGAAATTTTTGGTTTTTCGAATAATTGTGCTGAATTTATGTAACTGAGTTGTTGAGTAAACTGCTGTAAAAGTTCAGGCATGTTATCGGCGAGTAACTCACTGTGCCAATGATAGCTTTTCCCGACAACCTCAAGATCTAAGTATAATTTGTTATATTTAGATGAAATATTTAACAGGATCAGCCCGTCAGCTTGGTATTGGTTTAACCTGTCCCACAAGATATATTCTAAGTTGGCATCCAACTCTCTATAGGTTAATTTCTCATCGATTACTATATCAACATCATTACCGTGATGACTAAGTGCCTGCTGAAATTTATCGGTTACTTGCGCTTGAGAAAATTCAGCTATTTGGCTATTCACCGACATTAAAGCAAATTTATAGGTTGATGCTGGTGTTTTCTCTTCTTTAACTGATTGCTTAAGAAAAAACACACTTAAAAATATGCTTACTAAGGCGATAGCGGCAACATAATAGCCTGCCCTGTGTGGTTTGTTTTTTATCTGAACAGTGGGTAATTCAGCGGTAACAGTAGCGGCGGGAGTTAGTGGGATTTTCCATTGGTAGCCCTTTTTTGGGTGATTAACAATAGCTTCGCTGCCAAAAATTGCTCGCAAGCGACTAATGTTCTGAAAGATAGGTTGCTCAGTAATCACTTCTCCCGACCAAACGTTTTCAAAAATATCCCTTTTACTAAGAATACTCTCAGGATCATTTAGCAATAATGCTAAGATTTTTGCTTCATTAATACGTAATTTTACAATTTCGCCCTGTTTTAATAAGACTAAATCTTTACTGTTAAAAGCAAAGTCTTGAAAGTGGTAGATCATATCAATTTATTATTCTTTCGTTTAGAGGTTAGCAATTTAATATCACAATAATTTGACCATAAGGACAAATAACAGGAAATTACCTCAGGTTATTAATTTCCATTTCTGACGCTAATATACACGTAAATACATTGTTTATAATCGGTTATTTAATCATTTCACCACTAAGGATTGAATAGCGATTGAAAAAAATGCTGTTGCGATTGACAACAATTGAAAAGCAATAAGACTTAAAACTCGAATTTTAGTTCAATATCCTTACTAATCCCCCCCCAAGCTATTTATAGCGGCGGGCAGCAATTAAGTACCAGGATATTTTAATAATGAAGAATAATTTAATCACCATCAGCAGTTTATTATTTTTAACTACTTTAGTGATGCCAATAAGTGCCGAACAAATTGAGCCAATCGAACCAGAGATGATTGCTGTTGCAACTGGTAGTTTTCAAATGGGTAGTGATATTTGGCATTCCAATTTAAGCAGCAAGCCAGCGCATAATGTCAGTATTCAAAAGTATGCATTAGCCAAATATGAAGTAACTAATCGAGAATTTAAGCAATTTATTGCAGATACCTCCTATGATTTGGAAAACATGACTTGTAGTGCCCTCTCTATAAATGACACAGGTATTGCTGTTGTAGATATTTCTTATCATTGGTCTAGTGAAGCTGACTTTGAACCTGTCTCTTGTATTAGTCCTAAGGATGCAAAAGCTTATGTTTCATGGTTAGCCCAGCAAACCAGTAAACCTTACCGTTTAGTCAGTGAAGCTGAATGGGAGTACGCAGCACGCGCTGATCAAATATCAACTCGATATTATTTTGGTAATGATGTTGAATTAGCTTGCGAATATGAAAATGTTGGTCTTAAAAATGGTGCGATGACTGATATCAACTGCGCAGATAATCCACCAAGTAAAAAAATGGTCGGTGTTTATAAAGCCAACCCTTGGGGCTTTTATGACATGGTCGGTAATGTTTTTGAATATACTGCCGATTGCTTTCATATTGGCTATACTGGCGCGCCAGCAAATGGTAAAGCTTGGCTTACCAATTGTGATGATGATAATTCAGTGATAATACGCAGTGGCTCATTCGTTTTTATTGAAGAAGCCGTTACTGGCCGTTCTGTCAGCCCTAAGGGAGCCGCGGCTGATATGGTTGGCTTACGTATTGCTATGGATTTAACTGCCAGTGATAATTGTTTACATGAAAGTAATGGCTGCAAGATAAATAACACCACAAAAACCTTTCGCAAAGAGCTAGATGCTGCTCAAATATTATATAAACAAACTGAAAAAACGGTCAAATTAATCACTAAGCTAACCCCTAAACAAACCGCTAGTTTATCTTCAGATGAATAAGATAACTCGCGGCTTTTGAATAGCATTTGAGCAATTATAAATATGAATGGTATGTCCATTCATTAATTAAAAAAAACAATCAATTGGTTAATTAGACATAGCCTATTAATAGGCTATTTAAGGAGTTTACGTGCAAAAAACATCACAATTTATCAGGTTTTCCACAGTTTCAGACTTTAAGTCATTAGTATTTTTATTGGTGTTAGTATCCTTTATATTTATCAGCGGTTGTTCTCATTTTTCAAATGAAAATCAAAATAAAATGGGAAATGGTGTTTGGGAGAATTCGCTTAAAGGGGAGTATGTCGGTAAGTCTGAATTGAGCTCTGCAGTAATGGGCATTGTTTATCCTTATCATATTTATCTTCCTGCCTCCTATCAGCAAAATGTTGATAAGAACTACCCTATTATCTATGCACTAGATGGTCAGTGGAACTTTAAAACTATTGTAAATCATATCGAACAACAGAATCTAGAGGTTATCTTAGTTGCTATCGAAGAAGGCCCTCTGGGAAGTGATCGTCGTGCCATTGATTATCGGTTGCCTGGCGCAATAACTTATCTTGATTTCTTTAGGCAAGAGTTTATGCCATTGATCGAATCTTCTTACCGTATTAATGCGAACAATAGAAGTTTTCAAGGTGCTTCATTGGGTGGTTTAGCTGCTACGGTTTTTATGTTATTAGATGATCACCAACAGCCACTGTTTAAAAATTACATAGTTAACGATGCTCCATATTGGGACCAAGCAGAATTAATGCAAAATTTAATTGAAAAACGCTTACTCATTGAAAATAAAATTGACTCAAATTTTTACATTACCTCTGCATTTCCATTAGGTAATCACTTGACGGTAATCAATTTTATTGAAAGTATGGAAAAACGCTCTATTCCTAACTTAACAATACATCATGAATGGTACATGGTTCATCATGATAATATTTTGAATGCTTCACTTGAAGATACTTTAAAACTTATCTCCGAAAAATAACCAACTAAATTAACCAATTTGAAGTGCGGTTAAAAGACTAAAACAAAGAAAACTTGTACAGGATTGCGCTAATAATGAATAGACAAAGTGATGCCATGAAATATGTTTGGAACATTTACATTATTACCTTACTTAGTTTAGGGGTCATGAGGATGATAGAAAGAATACTGAAAGATAGTGGTGGATTTTCTAGTCAATACTTGCCTTTATTGCTAATCGCAATATTAAGTCTTGGTGTCTACGGTAGTATAAATAATAAACCGTTACTTAAATCATGGTTTTGGCAGTGTTTTTATTGGCTGTCTATTGTAATTAGTTTTTCATTAACGACCTTTGCTCTATATCTTGCAACGTTCGTTGGAGTCAGCGCATTGCCGTGGTTCTTAGTACTCATTTTCATCACTTTACTTTTGATCCCTGCTCAAATCAAAATTAATGAATACGGCTTTAAGTCACCTGAGGTTTGGTCATTATCAAACAAAACGTAAGTCAAACATGGCACATTAGCTGGTCGTCAGTTATGTACTTTCTTGATAGGAGCTTTAATTATTCACTTGTTACGTTAAATACAATATAAATCCCATCAAAAAGAGTAAGTTCGAGAATTAATCCAAACTCTGGTTTCTTTGGTAAATCGTTTTAGGAATTCACAACGGATACTTCTTACCGTTAGAGAGAGCTAAAAATTGAGATTGCCTCGGGCTATCTCAATTTTGTTCAATACCATAAGAGTAAAACTAACTTTAGACATAATAAAGACTTTCGTTTTAGAATTGGGTTACCCTATTTTCAAGTAATATATTTCTCTACGTCTAATCCCTTTCATTTTATTACTGAAAACTTAACTTGCACATATTTACATTTAGCTCACAAATGAGGTGATCAATTAAAATGATAGGTAAGTTTTCTGCTTTCTTCGCTTCATCAATCCACGCTTGAGGGGTTTCACATTCTAAAAAAAGATAAGATGGGCGCTAATAATTTTGCGGTCAAAATGGGGTAAGGTGCTTCGCTATATACACTAAATTATCCAAGATTTTATCATAGTTAGAATTACCCGGTTATTTAAATTGAACAATAAATTACTCCAACAAACTATTATAAATCGACAATCTACGATTTGATAAACTATTTAAAGATGTATATTGTTATCTTTTTAGATTATAAAATACGTTTATTTTTTAAAAGTTTACGTCACAAATGAGCTACACAAACACAATAAAAGATAACTCTATTTGGTCGCCAAAATGAACCAGAGCACAGTAAACTGCCGTTGATTGACAATACCTTATGGATGCGCGAAGCTAAAGCTTATCAATAAATTTGAAGGGAATATCAATGAATACAATTCGTTATTTAAAAATCTTCTTTGTTCTGACTGTTTCATATAGCACTTTTGGCTATACTCAGGAAAATAAAACGCCAAACGATATCAGAGACAATCGTCAGATCGCTTACGCATTGACTCATGCTAATATTCATAGCAGTTCTTCGTCAATGATAAAAGATGGCATGTTACTGATCAAAGATGACAAAATTGTCAATGTGGTTGATAACAATAAGGTTCCCGCTGGTTATACCGAAATAAATATTGAAGGACGAAATATTTACCCAGGATTAATCGAAATGCGATCGCGTTATGGGCTGCCTAAAGCCGCAAAGAAAAAACCATTCTCTTGGGGCGGCAAAGAAGTAGTCGAGTCACCTGATACACGTGCAGTTAACGTCAACCAAGCAATACGCGCTGAATATCGAGCATCATCAGAATTTAAGTCCGACATAAAAACCGCAAAAAAATTACGTAAGTTAGGATTTTCAACTGTATTAAGTTATCGCAATGACGGCATTGCACGTGGTACTTCTACCTTGGTCACTCTTGGTAACGACAATGCTAACAAGGCCATTGTCAAAGTAGATGCTTCTGCCCATTATTCTTTCAAAAAAGGCAGTTCGACCCAAACTTACCCCGTTTCTAAAATGGGCAGTGTTGCTTTAATAAGACAAACACATTTAGATGCACAGTGGTATGTCGGACAAACGCCGAGACCTTTTACCGATCTGTCGTTAGAAGCTTGGGCTAGCACGCAAAAAATACCGCAAATATTTGAATCTAGTGATTGGCAAACCACATTAACTGCAGACGAAATAGGCGATGAGTTTGGTGTGCAATACATTATTGAAGGCAGCGGTGACGAATACAGACGACTTGATTTGATGAAAAATACGAATGCGTCATTCATTGTTCCGGTTAACTTTCCTGCTCCATTTGATTTAGATGACCCCATTGACGCAAAACGCGTCACACTCAAAGAAATGAAACATTGGGAACTAGCACCCTACAATTTGGCAAAAATGTCAGTAGCTAATATTCCTTTTGCTATAACTTCTAAAGGAACTGATGGAGATTTTTGGAAAAATATACGCCTAGCCGTTAGCAATGGCTTAGACAAATCAGCAGCTTTAGCCGCTATTACCGAAA
>JABSOX010000096.1 GCA_013215655.1 Colwellia sp. | reverse complement strand
GATTAGATTTTGTATCGATAACGCCCGCAGAAGGCGCGCCGTCTTTTGGCGTCGGTCTTGCTGCGATTGTTATATGGATCATTATTTAGGCCTAAGTGTCTCAAAAATCTGCGCATCCACCCAATATATATCGGAATCTTCTGGGCTAATCTTTCTATTAAAGAAAAAATATTTTCCGTCTGGCGATACCACTCCTCCAGTGTCATTCACACCTGTGTTTATCTTATCCCCTAAGTTAATGCCGGCACCCCATGAGCCATCTCGCTGTCGAAAACTGATATACAAATCCGAATCGCCGTACCCGCTTTCTCGTTCACTGTCCCAAATTATATAACTTTCATCTGGGGCAACGAAGGGGTGAGCTGTCCATTTTCCTGTGTTGATTTCTTTGCCGAACGCTTTTGGTGCTTCCCTATTTCCATTTATCAATCGAGAATATCGAAGTTTGTCAGTTTTATAATCATCAAAAACATAGGTACCCTGCGATGAAACCGTCAGAACCATGATGCCGATGTCTTCAAACGAGGAACCAAGACTTTTTAATTCTGACCAACCATTATCGGTGCGCTCCCTATATTGATTGCCAGAATGCATAGTCTTACCATCAGGCGATATAGAGCCACCCACCTGCGATTCCCGTTCTGACTCGAACCATCGATTATTTTCGGATTTAAAAATGAATCTCGACGTTTTTCCACTTTTTTTGTAGTTCCTACTAAAGTAGTACTCTTTCATGTCGGGTGTGAACCTACCAGTCCAGTCACGATCCTCTTTCGATATAATACCAGGGGCAAAAACTTTAGGAGTTAAGCCTGGAGGCTTTTGCCCCAAATAAGGGCCTTCAGGGGCTGAAAATGTATCCTGACTATAACTTTTGCTACTAATAGTTAACACAGAAAGCAGCAGAATAATTGAAATACAAATATTATTCATAATTTATCCTTATTTGAATATGATTGAATAAGCCGTTAGTTTAAGTAAACCGACTCTAAAACACCTGACGTCCTCATGACTTTTGGATGATTTTTTTCTCACGGCGATAATTAACTGATTAAATGCATATAACGCTTATTATGGGGACTTCTGAGTAATATGATAAAAGTGATTCATTAGAAAACATCTAGCAAAAGCGTTGTGGCTAATGTCTTCTGTGCAACAAAGTGATCGTTACAAGTTGAACATTGAACGACGGTTATATTGGCCAAGCAGACTATTTATTGTGATAAATTCAAGTCAATATTTAGGCTATATTGTGGTAAAAGTTAGCATTAATCACGCTATTAAGAATGTTGATAATCGTCTTACTGAATTAATAATAAAACTAATTAAAAATCGAATTATTAATATTGGAAAATTTAAAATGAAAAAATCTATAAATAATGCTGTAAACGCTTGCCATTCAGCAGCGACAAATGCGGGTTGGTGGAATGGTGTAGACGTTTTCGCACCACATGTTGTCCCTGCAAAATTATGCTTAATTCATTCCGAAATTAGCGAAGCAATGGAAGGTGATAGAAAAGATTTAATGGATGATCATTTGCCTAATAGAAAAATGCTTGAAGTTGAATTGGCTGATGCAGCTATTCGTATTTTTGATTTGGCTGGTGCGCTTAATTTTGACTTGGGCGGGGCGATTGTTGAAAAAATGGAATACAACGCTCATCGTGCTGATCACAAGTTAGAAAATCGTAACAAAAATAACGGTAAAAAATATTAACTCTTGGAAGCAGACTGTCTTAAACCGACAACTTAGTGCGCGTTAACGTTAGCTTTTAAATTTTTGCCATCTATTTTCTAATGAATTACTCGAGTCATGTTACTGAGGCGTCTCCATAATAAGCATTATATGTGTCTAATCAGTTGATTATCGCCGTCAGAAAAAAATCAGCTAAAATTCATAAGGACTTCAGGTGTTTTAGTGTCGACTTATTTAAACTGATGTTTTATTCAATCACATTTAGCGAAGTTAAATAATTAGTTGATTTCAAAATAAAGGTAAATTATGAAGTACATTTTTATTTCAATTGTTCTGCTGTTTTCTATTCTAGCTTTCAGTAGCAAAAGTTATGGTCACAATGAGTTTCCAGTCTTGGAAGGCCCTTATTTTGGGCAAAAGCTACCCGGCTTAATTCCTGAACTTTTTGCACCTGGCATTCTTTCAATTAGTGGAAGATCCGAAACGGGTGTTTCGTTTTCTCCTGATTTAGATGAAATGTATTTTGCAGTTCAGGAAAAAGCTGGTGTGCCTGCTGATATCTATTTTTCAAAACTCGAAGATAAAAAATGGACACCGTTTAAAAAAGCAAATTTTACCAAAGGACAAAAAGCCGGAGAAATGAAACCCAATGTGAGTTATGACGGTAAAAAAATATATTTCACCGCGTATAACGCTGACTTTACGGGCACTAGCATTTGGTATGTAAACCGTCTGAACAATGGTTGGAGTGATGCAATAAAACTTGATTCACCTTTAAATGAGCATGAAGTGATGACTTCAACTTTCGCGAAGAACGGAGATCTTTATTATACCAATATATCTAAAAAATTTAGAACCTACTATGCTCCTAATATAAAGGGTAAATACCCTAAGTTTCAGGAAGCTGAAATTGAGTTTGGAGGTCACCCCTTTATTTCCCCGTCTCAAGATTATTTAATAGTAGATGCTCGAAACAAAGAAGACAAAAATCAAAAAAGGGATCTTTATATCTATTTTAAAAAGAAAAACGGTGCATGGACAAAACCAATAAACCTTGGCATTACAGTAAACTCAACGTTTGATGAAACAGGTGCGACTGTCACTCCAGATGGCAAATATTTAATTTTTAGCCGACGTTCCGAAGGACGAGCATTAAATCTTTATTGGGTGAGCACAGAAGTTATTGAGAATGTAAGACCAACATTGTGATGCAATAATCATTGAAACTGGGTGTAGGCGTTGAAGAAGGCGCGCCAATTCAAACAAATGAATCTCTTGGGCAACTTGCTCCCAATACACCTGATAAAGATGGGGAGGTTAAAATCAGCGAAAAATCAATGAAACGTCATGTTTTCCACTCTGATGTCTTTATAATTCCTCAAAACTTTTACTTACAATATGGACGGTGCTCAATGCCAGCTAAAAATTTTTCCGGAATAAAATCCCTACTACTTTCTATCTCTATTATTGGTTTAATGGCTGGGTGCCAAACCACTAAAACAGCGACTTCTCAGCCTTTATCCATTATATATGGGTTTAAAGAAGAAAATAGCAAAGCAATTTATTTGAGTGATGAAGAAGGAAAGACGCGTATAAAAGTTGTAGATGCTCCTGACAGCGGCGGCGGCTACCCTGCTGTTTCTCCTACAGGAAAGCACCTTGCTTTTTATGGTAAATACGACAAACGCAAAACTTGGTCTATTCACACGGCAGATATAGATGGAAATAATATACGCCGCTTGACCAATGTAAAAAATGTTTGGGATAGCGCCCCAGCTTGGTCTCCTGATGGAAAAACCATCCTATTTGCTAGAGAGTACAAAGACGTGAACGCAAATTGGCAAGAAGAGATTTGGCTTATGAACGCTGATGGGACTGAGCAACGCCAAATTAAAGCACTAGAAGGACGTGCTGCTGATTTTATGCAAGATGGACGAATACTCTTCCAGTCTAAAGCCGGCCCAAGCCAGATAAGCATTGCTAATATTGATGGTAGCAATGTGATTCAGCTGACCAATGATGAGTCGAATAATATGTCGCCAAAAATATCACCTGATGGCTCGCAAATCGCTTACCTTTCAAATAGAGATGGCAATCAAGAGGTATACGTTATGAGCTTCGATGGCTCCAACCAAATACGACTAACTAGAAATCGTGTTGAAGAGTGGGGTCCAGCTTGGTCTACTGACGGTTCAAAAGTCTTTTTCTCATCGCAGAACGTCCATGGTTTTTACGATCTTTACAAGGTAAACAAGGATGGTTCATCTATTAAAAAAATCTTGAGTAATGCTTCTCAAGCAGCAACTGTGTATCACTTGGATCAAAGCTATTTGGAAAGGTTAATGAAGGCCAGGCAACAATAAAAACAATATGGAATATGAGCTTTTTTCTGGGCGAACGTTATTGGCACATAACTAACATTCAAAATATAGCCACCAATAACCTTTTTGGTGGCAGAGCGGACTATTTATTGCGATAAATCCCAGCCAAAATTAGGACCGCTTTGTAGTAAAAGTTAGCGTTAACCACTCCATTAAGTATTCTGATAAGTAAACTGAAAATCTAACTATTTGTATGCAAAGCTTACCATTGGTTGATCTTTCACTAAAATTAAAATCCAATTAGACGTGTTACTCTTTGGACGAGTTAATAAACTAACCCTTTGATAAATGAATTTTAATAGGAGCCATTGCTTTTATAGTTAGAATTGCTAATCATGTGGTTTGTTTACATTAAATTATTAGGATCGATAAATGCAAAAAAGTAGGAAAATAAAATGAATAAAATCTTAGTGAATCTTTTTATTTTATTATTGATTTCTTTAAATCTTAATGTCTTCGCTGATCAGGCTAAACAAGAAGTTAAAGTAGCAGCCTCGGCAACTTATTTAGGCAACGAAGCGGTGATGATTGAAAGTGGTAGTCATAAGATACTTTTCGACCCTTTTTTTCATAATGATTATAATACTTATCAATTAGTGCCTGAGGCCATTCGAAATGCAATTTTTAATGGTGAAAAGCCATATGACGCCATTGATATTATTTTTATCAGCCATGCTCATGAAGATCATTTTTCTGCAAAAGATATGCTGAAATTTTTGATAAATCATCCTAAAGCGAAAATGGTAGCACCAAAACAGGCGGCCGATTCTTTACGTCAACTTAGCGGTAGCGAGAAAGTGATGGCGCAAGTACAAAGTGTCAGCCTAACTTATGGTGACCAACCTTGGTTTGGTGAAGTGGATGGCTTAGCCATTGAGGCAGTACGTATTCCCCATGCAGGTTGGCCGGGTAGAGCGAGCGTTGAAAACATTGTGTTTCGTGTTAGTTTAGATCAAGGGATAACTATTATGCACATGGGTGATGCTGATCCGGATGATAGTCACTTTAGACCTTTGGAAGCCCATTGGCAGCAAAAAATTACCGACACCGCTTTTCCTCCTTATTGGTTTTTTTCCTCAGCCCAAGGCAATGATATTCTTAATAATCGCATTAATGCTAAAGCACATATTGGTGTGCATGTACCTGTTAACGTGCCGCGGCAGTTAAAGGCGTCTGGTAAAGATTATTTTTCTACGGTTGGTGATAAAAGAGTTATTCATCAACATTAAATTAAAACTTAATAGAGAACATAATAGAAAACTTGAAACTAATTCAATTTTAAACTTAAAAAAGTGCCTGTTCGTCTCGAATGCGTTTATTTAAAATGCATGTTTTGTTATAAATTTAAGATATTAAATATATGAACTTAATTCTATTCTTTGAAGTGATTTTTGTTAGAAATTAGAAGGGAAAATATTGATGACATTAGTAACCCGTAGGGGCCTATTAAAAGGTATTATTGCAATTACAAGTTTCTCCGCATTTTCGCGTAATGCATTTTCACGCAATGCAATGCAAACAATTTTGACTCCAAGTGCAACGGAGGGCCCGTTTTATCCAAACCCGTCGATGCGTTTGGCTGATGTAGACAACAACCTCGTCAAAGTTTCAGGAGTAGTAAAAAAGGCAGGTGGTGAAATTATTTTGCTGAAAGGCAAAGTGATGCTAAAAAATGGTAAAGCGTTGGCAGGCCATCGCATAGAGATTTGGCAATGCGACGTAAATGGTAAATATTTACACCCAAACGATCCTCGTAATGTCGTTTATGACAGTGGGTTTCAAGGATTTGGGCATGATATAACCGATACTCATGGTAATTATAGTTTTAAAACGATAAAGCCAACTACGTACCCAGGCCGCGCTCCACACATTCACGTCAAAGTACTTGACGATATGCGCGAACTTTTAACCACACAATTTTATATATCGGGAGATAGGAACAATAAAAATGATGGTCTTTACCGTCGAATGTCGGCTAAACAAGCACAACAAGTTTCCATGGTTTTTACAGAAAACAGCAATGTTATTGAAACAAATATTGATGTGATCATATGAAATGACCCGCACCTCTCAATCTATTGTTCCCTTGGTACGCTATATTGTCCTATTAGAATTATGATTTTGAGACATCTACTTATTATGCAGTTTTCAGACTTCCATAAAGAAAATATAAACACGGATTTAGTGTATTAAATAGATGTTATTATTATTCAGTTAGTACACGGTAAAAATCTCAATACGACCAAAATCTTTCCTAATTAAATCCCTAATTTGAGCGTTAAATGAGGTACACTTATTCTTAACGAAATAATAACTTATTGATAATAACGAATATCTATTATGAAAAGTTATTGATACTTTCGACTTTTGAAACCTTCAACTGATCGGCTATAGTACAAGAGACAAACTAACTTGATAGCTTAAAGACCTTCGTTGATTTAGGTGATAAAAAAGAGCAAGCCCTTAAAGTAGATACATCATCGATACCAAGTAGTGATGGTCTCGGCAAGCTATTGAGCTATAGGTAACAAGAAAAACACTAACACTGACAACTTAGCATTGAAGGGAGAGAAAGTGCTTACTTTACTGGTTAAATTATTTCAGGCGCTAAATTCTGAAAGTTCGACAAGACAAATTTCTTTAGCTATATCCTTAGGCATAATTGTCGGTTTATCACCAATATTAATTTTACATAACTTGATTATATTATTTATGGTATTAGTGATTCGAGTGAACCTTGGTGCTTTCATTTTAGCTGTGGGTGTTTTCAAAGGACTAAGCTACTTACTTTCCCCTTTAATTTTATTGATAGGTGAATCATTACTTACTTCAACTTCATTATATGGTTTGTTTGATTCGCTATATCAAATGTCTCTTTTTAAATTGGCGCATTGGCATCACACCTATATTTTAGGGGCTTTAATACTTGGTGTAATACTCGCGCTACCTGCTTATTTTATAAGCCGATATTTAATTGAAAAGTATCGTATTCACATTAAAAGTTTTATTGACCAATTTGGCATTGTAAAAGCACTCAAAGCGTCTAAATTTTATCGCCTCTATTTAACAATGTCAGGCCAAGGAGGTATGTCATGAAACGTTTTATTCGTTGGCAGGGATTCATTGGTTTCTTTTCGATTATTATATTATTAATGGCTTTTATATTTTTATTTGCCGACAGTTTAGTTAAAGCAGGTATTGAAAAATCAGGTGAATGGTACCTTGGTGCAGAAGTAAATGTTGAAGACATAGAGCTTAATTTCTCACCATTGTCATTAACCGTTATTGGTTTTCAAGCAACAGACCCCGAAAAACCAAGTCATAATATGGTGAGCTTTACTGAAGCTACTGCAGGTATTGAATTGTGGCAATATTTATTGGGTAAAATTCATATTAGCGATTTAACTATTGCTCAACTTGAATTAGGAAACAAAAGACAATCGGAAGGTGCTGTTTATTTTACGTCTGACTCTAAGGGAAATGATGAAACTACAGACACTACAATGGGTTTACCATCATTAGATACGAGTTTACCTAGCGTTGATGATTTGCTAAAAGATAGTAACTTAGAAACGGTAAAACAAGCACAACTTTTACAAGGAACCTATAAGAGTGAACAAGAAAAGCTTGTAGCTATTCAAGACAGCTTGCCTTCAAAAGAAAAATTAGCCGGCTATAAAAAACAAGTTATGGCGCTAACAAACATTAAAGTAAAATCTTTAGATGACATTGAAAAAGTCACCAAAGATTTTAATGAATTGAAAAAGCAGTTTGTTGCAGATAAAAAAATTGTTAATAGTGCAAAAGCGCAATTACAAAAATCGAAAGATGTACTAACGGCGCAAATTCAACGGTTAAAAAATGCTCCTCAAGCAGACTGGCAATCAATTGAGAAGAAATACAGTTTGCAGAAAATTGATGCAGCCGATCTTGCTCATATACTTTTTGGTGAGCAAGCAAGAGAGTATCTCGGTTATGCTGAACTGGCTTATGAAAAATTATCACCCATGTTGACCGGAGCATCAGCAACGCCGAAAGTGGATAACACGCGAGATAAAGGAAAGTTTATCTATTTTAGTGAGCAGCTCCCTCAACCAAGTGTATTAATTAAAAACGCGTATATATCAGTCGCATTAGCTCAAGGTGAACTTGTTATTGAAGGCAAGGATTTAACACATCAGCACTGGATCAATGAACAACAAAGTGTTGTGAATGTGCATTCTAGTAATCTGCAAGGTAAGGGAGAGTTTGCCCTTGATATGATGTTTAGTTTAAATGAACAACAAGTAATTAAAATTAATAGTAATTGGCAACTAGATAACTTATCAGTTGCAGATGTTGCTATTCAAAAATCATCAGCATTTTCGTTGTCGCTTGATAGCGGCTTAGTTTCTGGTAAAGGTAAATTTGAATTATTAGCTCAACAAATCAAAAGTGTAAATGATATCTCAATAAATAAAGCCGACTTTGCAGGTAAAGCAAGTTCTTCTTTAACCAAGATGTTTCTTGATACGATTACCTCTACGGATAACTTAGCTTTAACCATTAGTGCAACCGGAATTGTTACTTCGCCTGAATTATCAATTTCTTCACCATTAGATAATCAACTTAAAGGAGCTGTACAAAAACTGGTTTCTAAAAAACTTGCTAGTTTTAAAGACCAAGTAAATACAGGTTTAAATGAAAAACTAGCATCTGCTTTGGGTAATAGTAAGAGTGATGGCAAAGCATTGGTTAACTTGGAAAACTTGATAAATGGTGCCGATGGCTCTTTAACTGACTTGCTTAATGCTGATATTACTAAAGGCCATAAAAAGCAACTTGAAGATAAATTAAAGAAAAAACTCGGCAATTTGTTTGGCGGTTAGTTAAATACTAAGATTAATGAATTCTTACCTAGTCGATTAAATTGCTATTGGTTAAGCAGTAGCAATTTAGCTAGTCATCGCCACGCCATATAATATCGATGTATATGATTAGGTAATGGAAATCATTCCGTGAAACTTTACTATATGTGGCAAACGCTGTACCAAGAGTTTTAATAATGTCTACTTGCAAGATATTACCAATACAATATTTAATCCAAAAGTCGAGCGCCCGCAATATGCTTTACTAATTTATGAGTAATAACTAAACTTAGCTAAAACATAACATTGACGGCATGTTCTACATTTTTGGTATACATAAATGATAATAAAGAAGTCCTATATTTATTTACTGCACGTGATTGCAGGCTCTCTGCTACTCACTTGGCCAATAATGGCCTTCAGCACTGATAAAAATAACTCTGATTATTTGTTGAGTTTGAGCTTGGAAGAATTACTAAATGTTAAAGTAATTTCTGCATCAAAAAAAGAAGAATCTATTGCAACCGCGCCGGCAATTATGAGTGTATTCACCCGTCAGGAAATTATTGATACAGGGTCTAAGAACATTGTTGAAGCCTTAAGTATCATGACAGGTTTATTTACCTACGATACATATTTTTCCGAATATAACCTGATTTCCATCAGGAATAATTTTGGTGGCGAACATTATCTCTCAAAAGTTTTATTTCTAATCAATGGCCATCCAACATTTTCTCCGGTAAATGGCAGCGTAAAACTGACAGCTTTATCGATTAATTCTGTAGAAAGAATTGAGGTTGTTAGAGGTCCTGTTTCTGTCCTTTATGGCACTAATGCACTAACCGGTGTTATCAATGTAATTACTCGTAAAGGGGCGGCAGCGGAAAAATCAGAAATTAATCTCGGCTTCGGTTCCGGTAATAAAGTAAAATTGGATTTTTCTATTTCGGATGCAAAAGGAGACCTAAATTATTTTATTTCTGGCAACTTTCAAAAAGAAGATGGATTTGGAGTGACCCTATTACCTGAACAGGATGAAGCAGGAGTCGGCCGCTCAGCTAGTGATTTCGGTGAGAATATTTTATCACTATTCTCAAATATAAGTTACCAGGGATTTGAGATTGATTTGTTCTATTCTGACGTTGCTAAGAATCATAAAATTGGCATTATTCCCAATACATCTTTCTCTGGTGTTGATACCTTTGACGATAAGCAACTATATTTGGATATTCGCTATCAACAGGTGTTGAATGATGATATTAGTCTTCACTACAAAATACGTTATGACAAGTTGGAGGTAGACTACAAAATTGACGGGATCTACATTCTTGAAAATGCCTTTTTTGACTTGGATTCACCACCACATATAACCAAGGTAGTTTCTAATTCCACAAAAGTGGGAGCGGAGTTTTACGCCAATATTGATCTGTCTGATGGGTGGGATTTAAATACCGGTCTATCCTATGATAAATACCAAGCATCCCCCTATATATTTTCTATTGATAGCTCCGTGGTGACCACCAGTAATTCACCCATATCACCTTTTGTAGACTCAAAATCCGATGATGATACTGCTTTTTATGCTAATACAAATTACTTATTCACAAAAAAATCATCTTTAACTGCCGGGTTTAGACATACCAACAATAACACTACTGGTGGACAGACGGATTACCGAGTTGGACTAATTTATAAAATTAATGATAAGTTTATCTTTAAAGGATTATTTGCCACTTCTTTTCGTTCAGCAAACTTCTTCGAACGCTATGCAACGAGTGCACCGATTCTTATGGGTGATGAGAATTTAAAAAATGAAACATTAAAGGGTCTAGATATTGGCTTCTATTATACAAATAAGCAAACCAAAATGGCGCTTATTTATTACCGAAACAAAACTGAGAATTTTATTAAACGTCAACTAGTCAATGGCGTTGTAACTTATACTAATCTTCCTCAAGGAGAGAAAACAACAGGGTTAGAATTTGAACTACAACATTTTTTTAGTCCTCAGCTGTCATTGTTTTTTAACGGTTCCCTTGCACTAATTGCTGAAGATGGCGCGACCGATGCGAAGCTCGAGTTTACTCTGGATAATTTATATAACTTTGGCATAACCTACAAACCAACAGATAAATTAACTATTAGTACTTACAATAGTTACCGATCAGACTGGGGTCGTTCGGATTCCTATCATTTGTCTAATCTATATGTTTCCTATAAGACTCAATCGTATAATAAAGATTTATCCTTTTTCCTGAGCATCAACAACATATTTGACGAGCAATATACTTATGCAGAATTTTCTCGAGCAAACATAGCAACAATTCCGGGCGGTTCTCCAAGAACTTATTTTGGCGGCGTAACAGTGAGTTTCTAAACACTCCTCATAGTCATAATAAAAGGGGCATCTATATTGTATTGTAATTTCGTTTTCTCATGATATGAAACCACGCTCAGAACTTCTCGAATTCGCATTAAAGTAATACAATATATATGTTCACCCTTTATTTTTGCTAAAACCTGTTTAATGTCGTTCGTCATTTACTTTCGGTCAAGAATTATAGAATGCTCAGACCTCGCTCCTTAGTACTACAGAATGGCCTGAAACCTTTGCAAAGGACGCGATAATTAACGTCTAGCTTAAAACTAAACCTGTTATTTCCGAACGTCCGCTTTTGATCATATAACTGTCCTTACCAAGATTTCTATTAACTTCAGCAATGCGCACTTCAATGTCGTAACACTACATAGTCTAATGCTAAGAATTTAAAGGTAAAATTTAGCTAAAATGAAAACAACAACTAAGTCTGAACAAACTAACAGGCTTAAACTAATACTTATTTATGGCACTGATGAACACTTTTTTTTTCGCTGACCTACATCACTTTCAATGACGACGTTTTACCAAATATAGGATTGTAGTAAATTAATTAAAGTAGTTTTATTAAGAGATTTTCATATATTCAATGTATATCAAAAACATGGCTGTGACCTTAGCTATGACAAACACCTCCAGCCAATTATATTCATTCGATAATTCAGTGTGATGTTTATATAATTTATCATTGCAGTTTATTAAAAACGTTTTGATTTGGAAAAGTCCGTAAAACAAATGATTTTCGTGATTTGAATCCCTTACCTTTGACTGCTAGTCTGAATATTAAGTAAGAAGATAGTTCGACAATCAAAGGAAGGAAAATGGCCATAAATCTAGATAATTTCAAGAAGTACTCATTCGAAATACTGACACTTATTTCTGAAGAATTTCCCAAACCGCGGAGCCTAAATTTTGTTGATATATATGAAGCAGAGGAAGATGAAGCAGAAGAAATGATGAGGTTCCATCTAGGCGCTATATCATTTCTGATGCAAGAAGAATACATATACAACGCTAATAAAGCTTCGGATTTGTTTAGTTTAACTTCTAAAGGAGCAGCCTTATTTAATGAAGATATCGCAAACTCTTTAAAGCAATTACTTAGCTGATATTACATCACAGTATACTATTGAAGCTTAACTCCTGACTTTAAGAATGATGCAGTCTTAAGATTTTCCTCATCTCAATGCACTGTTGAGATCATTCCGGTCAACGACCCATACGGAGATCAACAGCTAACTTTAATAGAAAAAGATAACCAAGGTGTACTTAAGCAAAGAAGAGTGTTAACTGTTAGGTTTGTACCCTTGATCAAAAAATGATAACTAACGGGATATAACAACTCATGCTGGCACAATTTTATATCGGACAAATAATTTATCACAAGAGATTCGATTATCGTGGCGTTATTGTTGGTATAGATGCAGTATTTAGCCATAGCGAGAATTGGTATGAGAGCATGGCTAGCTCTAGACCACCAAAAGATAAACCTTGGTATAACATTTTGGTCGATCAATCGTTGCAGTCAACTTATGTCGCAGAAAGAAACTTGTTACCCAATAAAGATAATAGGCAAATTAACCATCCTTTTTTGGGCGATTATTTTGATAAATATGATGGTCAGCGTTATTACTTGAAACAAAAGCCTCACTAGCAACTAAGTGAAAGTTATCAGTCGTTAATCTAATGACTTAACGCAATAATAGCGCCATCTAAAACATCCCTATCAAAGGTGTAAGTTTTTTGATGATATAAAATTTCAACTTGATTGTTTAATAACAAATCTGTTATATCAAACTCGTCACCAAAAGCTATTTTCACATTGTCATCACGTAGCTGAATATTACTCTTAGACATGTAATGACCAATTTCTACTTTATTCCGATTATATTTCATAAAGCCCCCCACTTAATCATAGTAACTAGAATGACAAAAGATAGTTGGCTTATCTACTATCCCCAGCTAATGTTCATTATTTCTGCCAAAAGCGTGATGACTAATTCATTGGAAATTTTCTAGAAGAAATAAAGGTTTTTCGTAGAGTGATTCTAAAGATAAAAAGCAGAAAACCAGTCAGTCTATTTCTGCTTTGTTCTTATAAATAAGAGCCTAATTGACTATTGTTTTTGCGGTGTTTCTACAGTCATAGGAATATCTGGATTTATTCCTTGCTGTATTTTCTGTGCAAGAACCATTGCTCGTACGTCAGCTAGCAACTTTTTAGCATCATAAACAATGCCGTCCTTAATTGTCCAACGTACGCCACCTACTCGTTCAACAGTGTTGGTTTTATCATTTAATTTCGGAACACCCGTGCCATATAACGATTTTAAATTATGAATAGGATTTTCATCTACGATGATAATATCGGCTTTTTTCCCTACGTGTAGAGTGCCAATATCATCAGCCATTTTCAATACTTTCGAGCCTTCTTTAGTTGCTGCTCGAATAACTTCTAATGGGTGAAAGCCAGCTTCTTGAAGTAATTCTAATTCCTGAATATAACCAAAGCCATATAGGCTATAGATATAACCCGTATCACTACCAGCGACTACCCTACCACCTTTGTTTTTGTATTCGTTAACAAATTGCATCCAAAGTTTGAAGTTATTTTTCCATTCTACTTCATCTTCAGTTGTCCAATTGAAGAAATAAGCACCATGTTCTGCTCGGTTGGCGCGATAGAATTGCCATAAATTTGGCATGGTGTATTGATAGTGCCACTCAGCTGAGTAGGCGCGCATTAGATCTCTACTGGCTAAATAAATAGTAAAGGTTGGGCTTAAGCAGAAGTTACGTTCAAGTAAGGTGTCCATCACATAATTCCATCGCTCGCTACCAGGTTTTGCGGCTTGTTTCCATAAACGCCCTGCTTGGCCGAAACGTGCTTGTTCATTATTGTAAATATAATCAGTGGGGTAATTTTGCACAACTCTGTCTTCAAATAATGCTTCTGGTAATCCGTACCAATGTTCCATACAGTCTAAGCCCATAGCCGATGTATCAAGTACATTAGCGTGAACTACATCTAGTTGGGCATGATGCATGGTTGTGTCTAAACCTAGCTTTTCAGCTTCGTTTAAAGCGGCTGACATAATGTCTTCTTTTGCACCCATAAACTTAATGCCGTCAGCACCTTTCTTTTTCAGTGATTTAACACGTTTACGCGCTTTTTCAGGTGTGGTTATTGGGTCTTTTACTGCGCCAAAATAGGGAAATACTGAAATTCTTGGTGCGGTTATCGCGTTACGTTGGCTTAAATGTTTTAAGGCTAAAGTACGATCTTCTCCTTCATTGTCATAAACTTCACGTACCGTTGTTATTCCATGACCTAACCATAATTTAAAAATGTATTCTGGTGAGACCTTCTGGCCATTCTTTACATTATGAATATGTGAATGTGCGTCAATAAAACCAGGTAAAATATATTTACCATGAGCATCAATTTCACGTATACCTTTTGCTGGGCGATTTTTATCTTCGATTGGTAATCCAGGAAAGCCAACAACTTTTATTTGGGTAATACGATTTTGTTCTACTACGATATCTGCGGGCCCATAGGGTGGAGCACCAGTACCATCAATAATATACCCACCACGTATAACTAATCTGTCATAAGTGCCTTCACCTTCAGTGCGTTTCGGCACTTCATTGTTAATTTGTTTGAATAATTTATCACTGTTAGTCGCTGCAGATATGGTAAAAGCGAAAGTTGCCGTTATAACGGTTAAAGTAAATGATGCTAATGCTTTTGATAGTAATGTCATGCTTGTGAACATCCTCTTTTTATTATAGTTAAAAGGTATTTCAGTCTGATAATAAGTATACAGTTCCACGGTTCTACGTTTTATTGGCGAGTTAATTCATATTATTTTCTAAAATAGATTTTTTATTATCATATTTTCCAGCTTCCAAATCGTTCAACATTTGTTGATATCGACCACTTATTTTTAATTTTTTCATACCCGCATTAAACTTATCAAGAAAATATTTATTACGATTATTGTTTCTACTGATAATCAAATGAATAGTGTTTATTCCGAATTCTTTAGAAGTATGCGTTAAAAGGTTAGCTTCATCAGGAGATAAAGAATTTCTTATCTGAGCACTGCCAACAGAGCGGTCATTAGGAAATATTTGAATACGACCTGCTAGGAGTTTTTTAAAATTGAATTCATCTTTTATAGTAAATTCTACATCTAATGTTTTTGCGGTCAAAGCATTCAAAAACTCATCACCGTAATTATATCCTGAGGTACCACCTATTTTTATTCCTTTCAAATCTTGCATAGAATTCCAATCAAAGCTGTAGCTTTTTAGGTGAAAAAAAACGAGAGACGTTTTAGCAACAGGATCACTCACTGAGAATTCTTTCTCTCTCTTATCGTCAGGCCACCAACAACAAGAGGCATCCCAATTTTTTCCATCTTTAGCGTTTTGATATGCACGTAGCCACGGAAAAAAGCCCCATTCGACAGTTACACCTTCTAATTTAAATGCTTCAGTGACTATATGAGAGCCAAGGCCATATTGGTAACTGTCTTTGGACAAAAATGGTGCCCACTCGCCATTAGTTATACGAATTGTTTCAGCAAATAATTCGGTAGTAAAAACAATCATCCCGAATAGGATGTAAAGTAAAAATCTCATCGACGCCCTTTCATTTAAATCACCGGCACTTTTCAATAGTTGTACAATAATATATACCTATTATCAATCAAGATACATGTTTCAGGACTACTGAGCAATTCATGAACAAGGTGTCTCTTTTTATTAATAGTTATCACTCTTAATAACGAAGTAGAAGTGATGACTAAATTCCCAAAAGAACTTGTACACTCCAATAAAACAGCCATTGGCGAACAAATGACGTTATTAACAAAGCCTAATAAGATTTGGCTTTTAAATAAATGACGGTCTTTAATAATTCATAGTTCTACCGCGATACTAAGAAGGAGATTACCTTAGTACCACAAACAT
>JABSOX010000001.1 GCA_013215655.1 Colwellia sp. | reverse complement strand
TTGCTTCGTTGCTGCAGGCCTTGCCTGAAGCGAGATGCGCATTCTACGCGTCTCAGTTTTGATGTCAACGTTTTATTAGAGTTTTTTCAATTAAACTTGAAAGAAATTAAACTCTTTCTAAAAACCTCATTTTAAACGTTAAGTTATCCGTTTAGCTCTTATAAAGAGGAGATAACGTATCAAAACGTTCGTTTGGGTCACCCCTTGGAACTGGATGCGCATTTTAGACACTTTAATCTTTAGGTCAACACCTTTTTGCATTTAAATTACTAAGTGTTGTTTTTTCGTTCAAGTCCGGCATTCATTGCTTTAGTGATGATTACCCATTACTTTTTTAGGAATCATGAATTGAATTTATAAAAAACTGAAAATTAGAAATTATGACATTTTTGAGTTAGACGGCTTTTGTTTGAACTCCTTATGATGTAGGCAAAAATCCGTGCAAAAAATATTTCCCTCACTATAAATCAATAGATTTGAAATTGATTCATAGAATTATCTTTAAGCTAGGTTTTTAAAGCCGCATCGCCAGCAAGGGATTCTTTGTAATCATCTCTAATTTCAGAGCAAGCCTTGTTCTGGTGTTTAACACATGAACTGAGCATCCTAATTATAGATTTATTCAGACTAATAGGACTATATAGCGCACCAAGAAGCCCTAACTAAATAGCTACTTCATTCGGAATTCACTAATTTATTAAAATGATATGTTAAGGGCAGATAGCACCACAAAGAGGTCATGGAAATTCTAGATTTTCTGATACTTTTTATGTCGGCTATAAACTTAACCAGACTTTCAGTTACTTGCTTGAACCGGAATTAACTCCTCTGCCGACCAATTAACTTTCTCAACTTCTTCGATGGAAGATAGCATTTCCAGTTCGTCAGTTTGTAAAAGTGATTGTGTCTGTTCAATTACCGCTGTAAATAAATCATCACCGCGACTATTAGTATTGCTGTAAAGCCCCACCCATGCATTTCGACTTGATTTTTTGGCCGCGTACATACAATGATCGGCAACATCTATCACCTGAGTCCATGTTAGCGCTTCGGTATCTTGAGTAGAAAATGGGAAACAAGCAAAACCAATAGAACACGTTTTTTTAAGTACCTTATTTTCTCCTACACTACATTCACCAATAGAAAATTCGAAATTTTCTACCGCTTGCCTCAGTCTTTCTGCTAATTCTGAGGCATTGCTACGTTCGGTAAAACGGGCAATAACCAAAAATTCTTCTCCTCCCCAACGGACTAAATAATCTGTTTCGCGAAATACCTGTTCAAGGATAACCTTAATTTGTATCAAGACCGCATCACCCGCTGTATGACCGTGAATATCATTGACCATCTTAAAATGGTCTAAGTCGATAAGAAAGAAAATGAGGTCTGCCGCTTCTGGCCTAATCTTGCTCTCACTTTCATGGCTACTCTTATATTTACGCAGCACTAACGCAATATCACTTTCAATATTATTGAGCAAGAATCGACGGTTTTTAAGTCCGGTCAATTGGTCAGTTAAACTCATCTCTTCTAACATAATATTGGATTTTTGTAATTCTTCAGTCCTTCTTTGTAATTGCAAGGTGCGCTCTACTACTTTGTTTTCTAGTTGTGCATTGACGTTTCTTTCAAAAATCAGCTTCTTTCTTTGCGAATGTATAAACGCAAAAACTAAGCTCAGTAAAAATATTCCATATAATATATAGGCCCACCAAGATAGCCACCAAGGTGGCATTATAGTTACTTTAAGGACTGCTACATCACTATCTGACGAACCTAATAAGTCAATTGCTTGGACCTCAAAGGTATAATCGCCAGCATCTAGGTTGGTATAAGTTGCTCTGCGATTATAGACATCTGTTTCAATCCATTTTTCCTCTAAGCCAACTAATCGATAACGATATTTGAGCTGATTAGGTAGTTTTGCATTCGGTGATACAAATTCAATACTAAAGGGGGATTGTTCATGTTTTAAGATTAATTGTTCAATTTCACTAATTTTCGCTGTAAGTGTAAAAACGATACTACTGTCATTTTTATTCGTATTATTGCTTATTTCGACCGTTTTATTAGAAACAAGTAAATCTGTAAATACAGGAGTATTTAATTGCTGTGACGTCGTCAATACGTCAGCAGTTTCAAAATAATGAAAACCATTTAAGCCACCGAAATAAAATACCCCGTTAGAAGACTTTAACCCTGCACCATCAAGATATTCATTGTTAGATACTCCAAAATCGCTTCCAAAGTTATGAACTATTTTCGATTGGGGATTAACAACACCGATATTTATATTGGTACTAAACCAAGCGTTTTCATCTTCGTCAATTAGAATATGATTAATAGTATTATTTTTAAGGGCGTTTTCTTCATTAAAAACCCAAGACTGGTAACTACCTCTATCTATAAGCATTAATCCTTGTCCATGTGCGCCAAGCCATATCCAATCATTAGAGACAGTAATGATATGGGTACTATTAATAAAATAATTACGATTATTAAATTTGGGGAGTATAGAAATAGCACGTGATTCAATATTTAATGTTAAAATGTCATTTTCAGTCGTTACCAGCCAAATATCGCCCTTGTTATCTATATTTAGGGCAGTTACTTTATAATTTTCAACTTCTTTAACATCAAAAGTTTTTTCCTTTTTGACATCGTAATTAACTAGTTTTCCTTTGCTATTAATATACCAAATTCTATTTTCTCTAATTAAAAGTCGATTACTAGTTTCATCTAGCGAATAAACTTTCCAATTCTGATGCTCAAATAATTCATGAGATGAAGGATTATATTGATATAATCTATTAGAAAAGGTTCGAATGAATATTTCATTATTTGTATTCGATATTATGTGAGAAACATTATCATTGATGTTTAAATCTTCTTTTAGAATATTGCCATTAATATCTATTCGATATATACCTGAGTTATTTCTAGAAAACAGAATACTTTCATCATTAAGTTCCACGAATGCATCTATACTTTGACTTCCACCTTGGTCATTAAATAATTTATGTTTGAAGGTTTCAGATATAGCGCTATATCTTCTTACGCCATTATCTGTACCTATCCAAACTTTATCTGAGCTGGTTTTTAACAATTTGAAAATTATATTATCGATTAATGCAGTCGTTTTTTTGTTCTTATTAATTGATTGAATTGAGTCGTCATATAAGCTCAATACTGAAACTCCATTTATAGTACCTATCCAAACTGTCGAGTCATCAATTTGGAGAATGGTTCTAATTTCAGTGGTTAACAATGGATTTTTTTCATTAAGGTTATTAAATTTATTCACTAACTGGTAGTTCTCATCAACAACGAATAAACCGATGTCAGTAGCTAACCAGTAGTTATTATCAATAACCTTAATATCGTGTATAGATTTTGCAGGTATTGATAAATTCCATTTGTTTTCTCCATTTAGCGAAAAGGTACTAGATTGATTTTTATTAGTGATAAAAATACCGTTCTCGTATGTACCAAACCAAAAATCATCTTCTTTATCATGTAAAATAGTACGAATTTCTTTGAGTTGTTGTTCATATTTACGAATTCTGATTTGTTCAAACTCATTTGTTTTTGGAATGTATTTATGAATGCCTTCCGCTGTTGTGATCCATAATTGGTTTTGCCTGTCTTGGTATATGTTCCAAATAATATTATCTTTCAATGATCCTTTTTTGTTTGGTATTTTATAATAATTTTCAAAGTCATCTGTTTGGCGATTATATTTGCTTAATCCATAATTCGTTCCCACCCATAAAGTATTGTCGCTATCAATAAATACTTTCCGAATTAAGTTGTTGGCAATAGAGTTTGTTTCTAATACGTTATAACGATAATGGACAAATTTGTCCCCATCATAACGATTTAGGCCATCTTGGGTGGCAATCCAAATAAAGCCTTGTTTATCTTGGACCATGTCGTAAACATAACTCTGAGATAGTCCATCTTTAGACGTTAATTGTTCAAACTTTAGTGACGAAGACATCGACTCTGCTAGTGATAACATGCTGACAGTGAGTAGGCATAGAGTGATTAATAGAGAAGAGAAGTGCTGAGCACTGAAAGCAAAATTTGGCATCATTAACTGGCTCAAATATTTATACACTAAGACAACCTTATTCGATAACAATTAAATGACTACGGCACCTATCTATGCCGCAACTTTTGTATTAATTAAATAAGTTAAACTACAACTACTTAGAGAAAAATCTACTTTCCGAAGCTGAAAATGTCAACAAGAATTGTTTGTAATGCTTTTGAAGGTATAAAGTTTTATAAATTAAAGAAAAATCACTTTGAACACTGACTCTCTTTTTTATTTAGAATGAGCCTATTACACTAGTCATTTGAAATTTAAGTACTTTAAGAGTTTGGTTGCTGTGTGGTCTTACCCCAGTTTTGTAGACACATTGTAATTGTTGTAGAAATACAACACAGCGGTCATTAGAATAGTTGGCTTTAAGGACTGTAATCACCACATTGCGGACATTAGTAATTAGTGTAAAACCGTGCTTAGGATTAGATTTTGTATCGATAACGCATAAGTGAGACGTTATAACAGGAAATATATCTACTATCCTTACTGATAATTACTGGCAGTAGTCGTTAAATACTCGCAATTTAACTCCTCTTTCTGATTGAGTTATCTCTCTTTTGATTTATGTCATTTTAATTTGTGATGTAGGGAGGTTAAACTTTTCTATCCATATTCGACAGTTATGTTCTTCAACAATATGTCAGACACTAATCTTGAAAGTCCAACATTCAAATCTACCTTATTTAGGGTATAGTCAGCTCCAAATCCTTTTGCACAATACAATAATGTGTCAGTACAGTTATCTGAAATACGACTACCTGATATAGCAACAATAGGAACATTGCTTCTCGATTTTACGAAACTAATGAGTTCGTACCCGTCGACATTGGGCATATCGATGTCAGTAATAACTAAATCAGGACTTAGCTCGAGGAGTTTATCTTTGAATTCACTAGCATTTAGATAACTGGTGACTTGAGTTTCTATTTTTACTTCTGCTTTTATTATGCCTTCAATTATTTTCAACATAACGTTCGAATCATCAACAACAACTATTTTTAGCATAACTCAAAACTCCCTTTTTAGCGCTAACTACAATAGATGTTCAAGGTCATCTATGTACTTACTCAAGATTTTTAATGATTGGTAAAGTTATAAGTGTAGTTCATACCAAAAATTATTCATTGGACGACTTCATTTATTCACTGAAAGGACTCTAACAATTGATTAAGACCCTACATTTGAACCTAATTAGTCATTTTTATGTTGCACTCTGCGGTCATGTCTATGGGTTAATTCCTTAAATTGTTGGATTTCAATAAAATTGAGCCAATGAAATACTTCAAAGTATTCGGATTAAAGTTATTAGAATTCATTAGAAAATATATGGCAAATAATTTGAGACTAATGTCGGCTTTGCGCACCAAGAAGTCCTTAGCGGTATATTATTTTTCATTGTTATTTTTTAACTATCTAAGGTTAACTTTCACCACTATGCTTTCTAAATTATTAGAACAATTACCTCCACTTTTTTGTCCTCTTTCTTCAGCGGTAGCTGACATTAGAAGTATTTTCGTTGAGTCGATAAAAGCAATCCCTGTGGATTCACTTAAACGTACAGTGAGGTAGCTTGACAAAGAAATAATCACAGCGAGTATTATGTTTACAAACCTTGTATAGCTTAACATCAAAGGTAATTATTGACGCCAAAATTTATGTACGCATCCAATATGAAAACTTATAAAATCTCAATAATATGATTGATGGAAACTGATAAGTATCGTCATGATCTCGCACGGTGACATACGTTTTTCACTACGCCTTTTAATTGACCCGTATTCAATCAACGTATTTCCCTACTGAGGAATAAATACTTTGCAAAAGTCATCGACATCACAAAACGTTTCTACTAAATTATTCATGCCTGTTCCGTTATATTTTAAGTTCTTATCCAGTATTCAGGTTGATTACCTATAGATTCAAATTAATTTACCACTACATTCTTGCTCTACTATAGTTATACCAAGTCTATTAATAATATTTACATACAATAAAATATAATTAGGAGCCATGTTGCTTTTAAAAAAATCACATTCTAATTTCAATGTATTATTATTTTTTGCTTATTTCAGTTTTAACAGTATTGTAAACTCGCAAGAACCAATAATTATCAAATCAGACTTTAGAAGTCGTCCTCCTGAGATTATCATTAATAATGGTTTACCTACTGGGCCTATTATCAAACTAGTAGAAGTGCTTTTTCATCAGCAAAAAGTAGACATTCAATGGCGAAAAGCTCCATGGGCTAGATCACTTAAAGATGCTGAATTTGGAAAAACAGATCTGCTTGTTCGTCACTCTATGAATCCACAAAGAGAGCAGTATCTACTTCCTATATTATTAGGTTATGAAACAAGGAATGTTCACTACGTTATATTAGATGAGCATACAGAAAAATTTAATCAGTTGAAGGAAATTAAAGGATTAAGCATCGGTGCACTTCGGTATTCTTTTTATAGTGAAAGTGCAAAAGAAATTTTAGCAAATAACTCTATTACTTTGGTTAACGAACTAAGCCAGTTAATTAAAATGTTAAACAAAAATAGAATTGATATTATCCTCGCCTATGATGAGCATTGGGAAGTAATATCAAAAGATTATAAAGGGAAACTGGTCGAATTAAGTCATTTTAAAGAAGAATTCATTAATGGTCGTTACCTCAGTATTTCTAAAAAATCATTTGCTAAACAATACTATACTCAATTAAATTGTCGTATTTTTAAAATGCGCAAAAATGGTGATTTGTCAGCTATATTTACACAATATGGGGTAAAACCTTACATTCAGCTTTTTGAAACAAAGGAAAGTATTGAACAGTCAGCAAGTTGTTTTTAACAAAGGTTATCTTTACAAACTCAATAATTTCCTTGTTAAACTGTTGCAATCAAGGGGTATTAATAGTTTACTAAGCTATGTATTTTGTATCCAACATTCCTCTTTAGATTAAATGATTAAAAACTGTCTTTTTATATATTTTATAGCATTTTTTTCTCTTACAACTTTTGCAGTAAATGCTAGTTCTGAAAAAAATGAAACTATTAATAAATTAACTATTTATGTCCCTGGTTCAGTTAGTGGCGGTTATGATCATACTGCTACAGCTATACGCAATGTACTAATCAATGCAGGGTTTGTTAAAAATGTTGAAATTATTCACTTAGTTGGCGCTGGTGGTGTGATTGCTTTAACACATTTTATTAATAACGATTTTTCAGAAAAATTCGCCTTACTTTTAGGTGGACGTTCTATGATCGGTGCCGCTTTATACAACAATGCTTCAGTTTCTTTGCTACAAACCGAACCCTTAGCTCGATTAGTAGGCAAACCTCTCGCTATAGCCGTTGCTCAGAATTCACCTATAGAGAATATAAATGATTTATTAGATGCAATGACTACCGATTTATCGGCAATAAAATGGATTGGAGGCTCTGCTGGCGCAACAGATAATGTTTTTATAAAAGACTTACTGCTAGAAATGAACCTTAAGATAGATGAACTCAACTATCACCCAGTACCAGGCGGCGGTAAATTAATTGCCAAGCAACTTATTACGGGAAATTACACGGCAGCTATCAGTACTCTTGATGAATTTAGTCATTCAAGTAAGGTTAAAGATATTAGAGTAATAGCATTAACCTCCAAAAAGCCAATCGCAGGAATAGCCACTCCAACAATAATTGCATCGGGTGTTGATGCCTCTTTAATGGACTGGCACGGTTTATTTATTTCTACTAAAACTGATATTCAGAAAAAAAATAGTCTAATCGCACTATTTAAACAATTAGCAAACCATCCACAATGGAAAAGAGAAATAAAAGCAAATCATTGGCAAGATATATATATTGAAGGAAAAGATTTTTATAACTTTGTAAACGGTGAACAACAAGTGCTCGCCAATAAGTTTATTCCTGCAAAATTTAAAAGTAGCACCAAACAGAGCTTTAATAAAAAAACTAAAAACTTGTTACGTAACCCATATCGCTGGGCAGGATACATTGCGATTTTATGTCTAATTTTAGTCATTACACTGTTTGTTCTAAGGCTAGAAAATAAAAACAGAGAAGACCAACTACAAATAAATTTAACTCGTGTAGAAGAAGAAAATCGTATCAACAAAGAAAAGTTAGATGAAAAGTTAAACAGTTTATCTCAACATATAGAACAAGAATTTGTTAAATGGGGATTAACCCCAACTGAAAAAGAAATTGCCTTAATGCTACTGAAGGGACTTACTTTTAAAGAAATTGCAGAAGTACGCTGTAAAAGTGAACGTACAGTGCGGCAACAGGCAGGCGCTATTTATGCGAAGTCTTCTTTATCAAATCGTAGTGATTTATCCGCTTACTTTTTAGAAGACTTCATGACCCCTTGATAAAGCAATCCTTGTGTATATTTAACATTTTAATAGGATAGTAGAGACTAACAAAGAAAATTGGCCGACAATACTCTAAATATCAATACGATTTTATTAAGTATTGCCGACCAATGGGAGGGCTTCGATTTTACTCTTATTTTTAACAGCTACGTTTTAGTTTTTCGCAGTTGTTTAACTATTGTAGAAAGTATGGATAAAGCAATAATAACCAAAAATGTCACGGCAACTGGTCTAGTAAAAAATATGCTGTAGTCTCCCGTAGATATCGACAGTGAACGACGAAATTCTTGTTCAATTAAAGGCCCTAATACAACACCTAACAAGACAGGCGCAATAGGAAAATTAAAACGTCTTAAAGTAAACGCTAACAAGCCTAAAACAAAAACAATTATGGTATCGCTGATACTGCCTTTTAAGCTATAAGCACCTAAAATAGAAAATACAATCACTGATGAATACAGTAATCCTGACGGTACTTTGAGTAATTTAGACCACACACCAATCAAAGGAACGTTAATCAAAACTAATAAAATATTAGCAATATATAAACTGGCTATTAAACCCCAAACTAAATCACCACTATTTTGAAATAATAATGGACCTGGCTGTAAACCATACATTTGAAAAGCAACTAACATTACCGCTGTGGTGGCTGAACCAGGAATACCTAATGCTAATAATGGCACCATGCTGCCTCCCGCTGCAGCGTTATTTGCAGCCTCTGGCGCGGCAACACCTTCAACAGCACCATGACCAAATTTTTCAGGATGTTTAGACAGTTTCTTTTCAACGCCATAAGCCATAAAAGCGGCAATTGTTCCACCCGAACCTGGTAATATCCCCGCAAAAAAACCGATAATAGTACCGCGGCACCAAGCAAATCCTGATCGAACCCATTCAGTTGAACTCATACTTAATTTACTTTCGCTAGTATCAAACTGACTATTATCTTTATTTTCTTGACCCGATAACACCCAGAGGCTTTCACCAACAGCAAATAAGCCAATGCCTGCCAATACTATATTAATACCACTATATAGCTCAGGTAGGCCAAAGGTTAACCGAGCAGTACCCGTTTGCATGTCGATACCAATCATTGCTATACCTATACCTAAAAAAGTAGCAAACAATGATTTTACTAAGGAATTATCACCAATAGTCGCAACCATGACTAAGGCAAGTAACATTAATGAAAAATATTCTGGCGGGCCAAAAATCAATGATAATTCAACTAATGCAGGCGCAATAAGCATTAGCATTAAAGTGGCAAATGTCCCACCAATAAACGAACCAATAATCGCCGTAATAAGTGCAGTACCCGCCCGACCTTTTTTAGCTAATGGATGACCATCAAAAGTTGTGACTACTGACGAAGAGCAGCCAGGAGTATTCACTAAAATGGCAGTCATAGCGCCGCCGTACATCGCGCCATAATAAATACCACCAAACATAATAAATGCAGAAATAGGCTCCATGCCAAAGGTGATGGGTAATAACAATGAAATAGCAACCGCAGGGCCTAAACCGGGTAAAACACCAACTGCAGTGCCGAGCAATACACCAATCATGCCGTACATTAAATTTTCAGGAGTACCCGCAATGCCAAAACCATTGGCAATATTAGTAAAAATATTAGTAAATGAGTCCATAATATAAGCCTTTGGTTATGGAACGATAACGTTCAGGAAATTTTCAAAAACAATAGTAATTAACACCGTTAATATAGCGCCGACAATAATGTCTCGCTTACTCGACGTTGAACCGAGTATTCGTGAAATAACAGGAATAAAAATAGGAGTGGTATAAATAAAACCGATATAAGCCAAGCTTACTAAATACAGTGCTATGGTTAAGCTTGAAAGATAAAACTTGTTTAAGCTTTTGATTGATATACTGTCACTGGCTACTGGATTTGTCTCTTGGCGATTATTATAGTGACCAATCAACAAAAACAAACTGCAAAGTAGCAAACCACCTCCAGCAATATAAGGGAAGAAATAAGGACCAATATAAGCATATCCTTCTCCACCTGCACCCAGCCCACTTAGCTCGACAATGCGCCGAGTTTGCTGTCTATCTTCAATAATGAACTGAGTAAACTCATCACCAATTAAAAAACTATCCTGCCAGTTATTACGTTTAACAATATCTTGCCAAGTTTTAGAGTTTCTGGCGTTAGATATTAATTCGATCAGATATTGTCGTTGATCGTCGGTAATGTTTGGAGCTGCAACGATCGCCCGCCAGTTTTGAAAAACAATATCAATCCCAACCTCGACAAAAGTAGCAATATCAGGATGAACCGTTCGAGATTCTGAAGAGATACCCAATAGGCGTACACGTTTGGCGTCAACCACACCGCCCCATTCAGAATAACCAGAAATACCCGCACTCACTTGTCCGCCCATCAAAGCGGCGGTTGCTTCGCCACCACCGGTGTATGCAACATAATTGATGTCTTGTGCATTAACCCCTAATTTATCGGCTAATAAATTAACAAATAAGTGGTCGGCACCACCTGCTGACCCCCCTCCCCATATAATGCTTTTGGGATTTACTTTAAACGCTTGCATTAGATCATCTAAGTTTTTATAGGGTGAATCATAGGGAACACCTATAGCTTGGAACTCACCCGTTAATCTGGCAATAGGCGTAGTAGATTGCAGATTAAATTCACTATTATGCATAATAGTGGCACCGGTCATGCCAAAACCAGTGACCATCAATTTATAAGGATTTCCATCAAAAGTAGACACCAGCTCTGCTAAAGCAATAATGCCCCCGGCACCCCCTTTATTCACGACTTCTATTGAAACAGGAGATAGTTTCTCTTGAATAATAGACCTTTGCAAAAATCGACCGAGTTGATCCCAACCACCACCAGGGTTTGAAGGAACGGTTATTACCAAAGGGTATTCAGGTTGCCATTGTTCAACCACTTGTTCATTAGCAATGGCGTGAAATGTTGGAATAAATAAAGATACCCAAAATAACAACGTATTAACCTTAATTTTTCTTTTTATGTAAACTGTCAAAACTACACCTATTATTCTTATAAGTTGTATCAACAAATCACCTTAGTTATTCCTCTAACTAAGAAAATTTCATTAATAACTTCTCAAGGATTGTGTAGTGATAAATTATGACGTTTTAAACAAATTCACATCAGACAATAGACTTATTTACGATAAAAAAAGGGCTTTCTCTCCGGGTAGTCAAATGACTTAGTCAACACTTAACACCATGTAAACATGTAGTTTATTTAATTACAGTCTATTGACGGATACTAAATACAATAAAAAACGTCATTGTTGCCATGTTGATATTTTTAATCGATGTAAGACGATTAATATCAGATAACAACAAATTCACTTTATGAGTAAATCAATCACAGCGAAATAAATAAAAATAATGATCACTGTATTAAGGGGAAATTAATAATGTCAGAAATTAAACAAAAATATTTTAAGACGGTATTTAAGAAAACAGCCATTGCAATAGCATGCGCAAGTGTCTCAACATTGGCTATAGCAGCTGAATCAGCTGAAGCACAAACTGATGTTCAAAGTATTGAAAGAATATCGATTACAGGCTCTAATATTAGACGAAATCGTGATATCGAAACACCGTCTCCTATTGAAACTGTTGATATGAAAGACATAGAATCAGCTGGTGTTGGTCAAATGCAAGACCTGATAAAAATGGTTCCTGCTATGGCAGGTTCTGATTTAGCAGGTAGCCGAGAGGCACAGGGGACATCTCAGTTTAGTTTACGCGGCTTAGGGGTTGCAGGCACATTAACCTTAATTAATGGACGCCGAGCAGGGCTTTCACCTATATCAACCTCGCAAGGTTTCTTTTTTACTGATATTAACCAGTACCCAACCAATATGATTCAAAGTGTTGAAGTGCTCAAAGATGGCGCGTCAGCTACTTATGGTTCAGATGCTGTTGGTGGTGTGGTTAATATAATCACCCGTAAAAACTTTGAAGGGTTGGAGATTGGTGGTGAATACCGCGATAATGAGGTTAACCCTGCGCAAAATTTAAATCTGGCTCTTGGTCATAAGTTAGATAAAGGCCATTTCTCAATGTTTGTTAATTATTACGAGCAAGACGGTGGTGCGCGTGGTGAGTATGACTGGTTAGTTAAACGTTCTAAAGGTGATTCTTTTAATGCATCTGAGAACCAGTACGACTCATCAACAGGTGCCGGTAGATACTCGTTAGCAACACAAAACCCAGATGACCCTACTAGATATTTACGATCATCTGGTGAAGTTGCTGACCCATATTGTGGAGAGCCAAGCGCTGCTACAGGTATTACACAAACTTTTGTTGATGGTAATAACTGTCGTTACATTTTCTTAAATCAACGTGCGTTAATCGGTTCAGAAAGCCGTTTACAAGCGTTTGCTCAGTTTGATTATGAAATTTCAGATGATACCACTGTATTTGCCGAAATGAGTTTTTCAAGTAATGAAGTAAATGACATTATCGGTGGTGCACCATTAGATGTTCGCACTGATGATGGTGGCTTTTATGTACCAAGCGATCACCCGTTTAACTATTTCGTTGATGATGGTAGTGGTGGCATTGAATGGGATGAAGCTGCAGTTGCTGCAGATCCATCAGCAGCCGTTGACGTTATTTTCAGAGGTCGCCCATTAACTAATAATGATGGCGATTATGGGGAAGATATCGAAAAGAATTTTGAAAACAGCCGTATTGTGCTTGGTTTCGATACTTTCATAAATGATGAATGGAGCTTATATGGTTCATACATGTATGCTCATTCATTAATGACGGATGTCTTACCGCGAAACTACAATGGTATTAAGTTTAGAGAGGCTATTGGTAGTGGTCGTTGGAACCCATTCTCAATTGGTTGGGCAGATCCTACTGCTACCTCTGTTAAAGATGGCGTGACAACTGCTGGTAATGACGTTTATGGCCCATATACCGAAAGTGATTTAGGACAATTTGCAAGTTACCGTACTTTTGTTCGTGAATCCAATCAACAAGCAGTCGAGTTAACATTAAGTGGTATGTTGTTTGAACTTGATGGTTTAGAAGTTGTTGGTGCATTTGGCGTACAATATCGTTCTATGGAATATACCGAAATTGCTGATAGTTCGCAGGTTTTCCTACAAGGTGGCTATGAAGACTATGTGTTCTCAATTAATGGTGCTACACAAGATACCATTGCGGTTTATGGTGAAGTTATTGTCCCAGTTACTGAAGATTTAGAAGTTCAGGTAGCTCTTCGTTACGAAGATTATGGTGATGGTGAAGGTGGTGATACTACTGATCCTAAAGTTGGTATTCGCTGGCAAGCAACGGATATGGTGCAATTACGAGGCTCTTATGGAACTTCATTCCAAGCACCTTCGGTAAGAAACATTGCTGGCGCAGGTGGAGGAGGTTCATTTGCAGATCCAATTACCCAAGATGTTTTTAATGGTGGACAGGGTTCTTCATGTGATCCAGATATTAATGATACCTTTAATATTACCACAACAACCTTAGGTGGAAACTTAAAACCGCAAACAGCAACTAACTTTAACCTAGGTATTGTGTTAACTGATGATGAAGCCTTTACTGTTTCTGCGGATTACTGGAACTATGATTACGAAGACTTAATTGGTGCAGGTCAATCAGCAGCATCAATTCTAGCGGATGAATGTAGTCGCGGCTCTTATACACCAGATGATCGCGTAACTCGTGATGCAACAGGTCAAGCTACCTCTATTGTTAATGCCTTCACTAATCTTGGTGGTGTTACTGCTGATGGTGTTGACATAACGGCTAACTATGCTTTTGATCAAGTATTTGGTGGCGAGTTAGTATTAAATACCAGTATTACTTATATCAATAGCTATGATATTGATAGCGGCGATGGTAGCCCTAAATTTGATGGTGCTAACAATCGTAATACATCATTTGGTCAATTAGGCTCAGTTCCTGATACTCGTGTGAATATAGGTGTTGATTGGCACAATGAGCAACACAGCGTTAGCTTTTACGTTCGCCATATAGGCGGTTATGATGATCGCACACCAAACAATGATTATGAATCGATTGACTCTTTTACTGTTTTCGATAGTCAATATTCATTTAATACTAGTGGTTTGATTGGTGAAGGAACAACAAGCCTTTCTATCGGGGTAAATAACCTTACCGATGAAGAACCACCGGCGATAGACCGTAACAGTTCTAACGGCCGTAGGGCATTTGATAGCTTAGTACATGATCCGAGAGGCAGAACTATATATGCAAGGTTTAAGCATTCATTTTAAGTAATTCGCTTACACAATAATGTCAATGCGCTTTTAAAATAGAATTCCGTTTTAAAAGCGCAATTTTACCTGTAAATTACAAACATTAATTTTGAAATATCAGGTTTTATGTATGAATTAAAGGATTAATTCATGTTATATCAACGGATAACACCAGCGAAAAATTTTAATTGTCGAAGATGACAAGAAAACACCTCTATGTTTAAAGTGCCCGCTAGAGAAACAAAACTTTATCGTATATCAGGATTTTACCCGTACTGAAGCCATTATCATGGTCATTTAACATTGGCCTGACTGTATTTTACTCGAGGTTTGTTTACCGTAACTTAATGGCTATCTGTTATGCGAAAAAATCCATCAATTCTTTCATGAACCAATTATATGCTTAACCTGTGATTGTGCGAATATGCAGAATTAAAGCGTTGCAGCTAGGTGCCAATGATTTTATTCAGAAAGACCTTTCATTTGCAGTAATGTTAGCTCGAATATTGCTGTTACTAGAAAAGATTGTAATGCCAGTATTCATATCACTGAGTACTCTTGAAGATACGATATGTAACAAACAATGCTATGTAGCTTAAACATAGTCAGGTCATAGCTGTTTGGACTTCCCTTAATTTTGGATTTTTCAATAGCTTGGCATCCTGTTTAATTAGACTATTACAAAACGCCAATGTTCGAAAAACGTTAACAATTTCTATCTCAGTTTGTGCCTCTTTTCGTCTTAGAAATTTATTTTTAGAATTGATACTCTAAAGCGCAATTGCCCCCCAGAGCGAGATAGAGCTGATGATGATCTTCACCACAAAACGGACATTGTGCTATGAAGGCTTTAGTTGAATTGCATTAAAATTTGTATCGACAACGCCCCAATTAGAGACTGCAAATAGTTGGTTAAAATAAGCAACGCATGAGCAATAAAAAACTGTAATTTAATAAAAAGGTGTTTATTTTCCCTATTCCACTATTGAAAGGAAACCATTTTCGTCAGTTTACACCTTCACCCATATATTTTTTAAATATCTCATCATATTTACCCGACGTTTTGAGTTGATTGAGTGCATTTTGCCATTTTATAATCTCATTTGGAGGAATGTTTTTAGAAAATGCGATGTATAAGTCAGATTTTAGTAATTCAATATTCATTCGCTCTATCAATGCACCATCAATTAGACTTCTATTTATGAAATACTTTACAGTGAACTCCCCAGATACTACCAGTTCAGCTCTATGTTGGGCTAACATTTGAAAAGAATTGATAGTTTTTAGGGTAATAAATAAGTTATTAAATCCCTTAGACAATAAAAATTTTTGTTCTGGAAAACCTCTGGTGACCAAGATATTAGTATCGTCCGCATCCGATAAATTTTCTAAATGTAATTTAGTATCCTTATTCTTATAAAAATAGGTTTTTTCAGTTGCAATAGGTCCGACCCAATTGAAAAGAGGTTCACGCTCGGGAGTTCTTGCCATAGTAAAAAGTATATTATTCCGCCCGTATCTTGTCATTTGGTAAGCTCTTGCCCATGGATAAATTGCAATTGTATCGGGATGATTAATCTTTTTTAAAATTTCACGTACTATTTCAACGGTTACACCTGTGGGAGATCCGTTTTCAGTATAATTCCATGGAGGGAGTTCTTCAGACATGATGTTATAATCAGTAGCTAGTGCTACAGGGAATAAATTTATCAATAAAAGGCTTATTATTTTTACTAAATAATGCATTTTATTCCCTTATTCTTTTACTACCCATTTTATATTAAGTTACATTGTTGAAGAAATCAAAATGGTAGCAATATTTCGCAGCTTACTAACACACTTTATTTTTGGCTTTGGCTTATATTTTTCAGCCACACTAAATTCATTATTTTTGATGCACTAACTAGAAAACAACATAAAGATAGCTTTGGATATGTAGTAACATCAAAGAAGAGGAGAAGCTGGAGATTTCTCCGCTTTAAGTGATTTAAAGTAAAAGGATACTAACGCTTATTCTGGAGATTTATCAGTAACATCCGTCCCATAACTGTAATTTAATTCGCATTAATAGTCATACTTTCAGCACCTTACAAACTAAAGATGTTTTGTTTTCGTTAGGGCTTGGATGTTTTTGAGAAGCCTAAATAATATCAATGGGTTATCATTTAAAAAGATTGATTTGGGTTTATTACTAAAGCTTCGCTGTAATATGACAGGAACTCTTCATTAGAAAATATATGGCAAATAAATAGAGGTTAATGTCTTCTGTGCGCACCAAGAAGTCCTTAGCGGTATATTATTTTTCATTGTTATTTTATAACTATCTAAGGCTAACTTTCACCACAAAAGAGACACTAGCAATTGCAGGCAATTGGACAGGTGGGATTAGCTTTTGTATTGATAACACCTAATTAATTTTCTATTAATAGTTGGTTAAAATTTATTGGGACAACCAAGAACCAACGATAAATAGTCTCGTCTTTATTGATTTGTTATAGTTACACTCAATAAAACTGTAAACCATCATATGGAGTTAACTTTAAAGCTTCCAGTCGGTTAAACAAATTACCAACATGCAACTGCAATTTATGTCTATTTGGATCTAGAAAATAAAGAGAGTCACCTTCGCTATTATTCTGCTTCCATTGTTTAATTCCTGCATTAAGAATTTTAGATTTAACTTCTTGAAAATTGGATGCTGAAACATCAAAGGCTAAATGACTATAATCGTTACTTGGTATTGCTGTATCACACGACAAACAAAACCAAAGTTCATTTAGGGATAAATATGCACCTTTTGTCCATCTTGCATGTGGAACCATACCAAGTAAATTAACGTAAAAATAAAATGATTCATCTAAATCATTAACCGCAATTGTAATGTGATTGAGACCTTGAAGCATAAGCCATCCCTAATAAACATAAATCCACAACAAGGGACGAAATGAACACAATATAATTAATAGTTTATTGAATAACCGCGTGGCCTATCATTATCAAAGATGCGGGTTTTCCCGTATTAAGATTTATAGGTTCCTTTAACTGAATCAATTTAAGCCCATGTTTGTGAAACAAATTAGACCAAGATTCAATAGTTCGAAAATACCAAGGCGCAGGATCACTAAATTCATTGCTAAAGCCAGTCCACGAACCTTCACGCCAACCGTCTATATATGGGAGTTCACCACAACTGACATTTGGATGTAAGGTTTGTATTATGAAGTAACCATTGTCATTTAGGATGGAAGGGATTATTTTGAAAATGTGCTCTACGGACTCTTTGCCCAAAAGTGAAAAATTACAGACAGCAATGTCATATTTTTCATCAATAGTTCTGGAAGACATTTTTTCATATTCAAGGACTTTATATAAACCATCTCCAAGTTCCTTTGCCTTATTTATTAATGCTTCAATTGCGTCAATACCTGTCGCAGATAACCCTAAAAAAAGCAGCTCACGAACGAGCCAACCTTCACCACAACCGATATCAAGAACCTTGTTCCCTGAAACCGATGTTATGGTCTCTATAATTGCTTGGTCAGTAGCAATCCTTCTACTCTCAATCTGTCCATTTTTAATAGCTTTGACCCATGGGGATACGTTTTTCGCCCATGAGTCTAGAATTTTTCTATCGCTTAATACTTCCACATTAATTCCCCTATAATATAAATATTTTCTTACTGATAAATAGGAAGCACAGCGAGTAACTTCTATGTTCACAAGTACTTACCCATTACCTTTCGTTTTTATCCATTTTTTTACGGGTTCAATCCAATCATTTAGAGGGATATAGAATGCCCCATGGCCTTTTCCAGTATTGATAGAAATTTCAGAAAAAGACTTTATCTGCTCACTTCTATCCTTTAAAAACTGGCAAGACTTTACCGTATCGGAAATTTCATAAATGGATAGTACATTGCCAAAAGCTTTAATATCGTTATCGCTCTTTATCGGACCTGTACAGGCTGCCAAGATTATTAAATTCACATTATTTGATTTAAGTTCGTTTGATGCACGGATAGAAATCCCGCCCCCTTTTGAAAAGCCAAGTAAAAAGATGCTACTCGGTTTGACTCCTGCGGAAATAAGTGTACGAACATCGTCAGCAATTTTTTTGGCAAATTGAATCGGCTCTGTCTTTGACAGTCGATGGTAAGCAATTAAATTATAGTCAACATCACTTAATGCTTCTTTTACCTTGGGAAAATCATAAGTGCCCCAACGTTTGTGTACTGGCGTAGGATCACTTCCTTCCACGCCATATCCGTGGGAGTAGAACACATATTTTCCATTTTTATCTATAGCTTTTGGAAAGCTAGTAAATATATTATTTGCTAATAATTCGAATGAAAGTAGATAGGTAAGTAATATGAAGATAGAGACTTTGTACATTAAACTTCCCTTCTTATCTAACGTCACTTTAAGAGACGATTAACCGCATGACTTTAAACTTCTATAGAGCTTAGTCTACGTATTGTTTGGTGAATCCTAGTATATTCTTAAATCCAGTTAGAAACATGTTCGAATAATGATGAAATGTGGCAAAAAATATAACTACTATTGTACCGATGCGTCAGTAACATTACATAAACGGAATCATTAGAAAATATATAGCAAAATTTAAAAGCTAACGTCAGCAACGCGCACCAAGAAGTCCTTAGCAAAAGAACTCCTTAATTTTATATGCACAAATTTTGTAAGATGTGATGTAAGGGGTAAGATCAAGTAACGCTTTACGGTCATTAGGATTATGATTTTGTATTGATAATATCGTGGTAATAGATCAAATCATAGTACGCATCAATTACACGAAACCGGTTAAAGGGATAAAATATCAGCTATTACTACTTCAAAAGATCATGAACGGATATTTTTTTAATCCTAAAACAATACAATACTGTCATGACTCCGTTTAGGTTATGTTAACTGAAAATATGTCTATTGCACGAGTAGCTTACAACTCAGCCATAGTGTTTTCTCCACAGTACGAATTTATATTCATATTAATGAACAAATGAAGTGCACACTCTTTTTCCTAATTAACTGAAATTAGCTGCCCCCCTTTTACTCGTAAACTGCTTTTGTAATATTTTATTTTTTCTATTTCTAAACCAATATAAATATAGGCCGGTAAATGCAAGAATCACCGGACTTAGCCCTAATAAACACCAAATCACCTGACTAGTTAACCCAGCAAAATGACCAAAATGAAGTTTTCTAAAACTATCAACACTTACATGCAAAGCATTCGCGCTTCTTACGTCTTGTGTATTGATCAACGCGCCTGAATTTTTATCGTAACTTATCGTACTTGCATAGTTACTTGTCAATGGATTACCTGAGGCTACTTTACCGTAAAAGGTAATATTCATAGCGGGCTTGTATGGCAATACTAGGTATGTCGCTTCAAAGCTTTCAAGGTGATTTTTAGTTTGGCTATGCAATTGGTCAAGTGAAAGGCTAGGACTGTATAGCGCACTTTTAATCAGGTAAGGTTCTTCAATAATATGATCTGATACTTCGTGGATCACCTCAGCTATATTCCAATAGGCTCCAGTAAAAGCAAGAATAATAATAACAGGAGAACTCGCTATACCCACCATTTTATGCAGATCACTAAAAAATATCCGCCGCGCCTTTTTTAGTCGAAGTGTAAAAAAATTTGACCAAAACTTTCGATATAAAACAATGCCACTTATTCCTAAAAACAATAATATTACGGATACAATAGCGCCAACAAACATACCCTTCGTTTCTAGTAGTAATTTATAATGAAGATCGAGTAACCAATCGGTTATATTTTCTGACAAGCCAACAGGAGTTGACAATATCTCACCCGTATATTGATTTAAATAAACTTTAAACCAATTATTCGAATTTTGTTCAATGATATAAGCCGTGTCGGTACGAGTATGTTCATCGAAAATTTCCCACGTCCCTATCTCATAACGCGGAAATTGCTTTTTAATTTCTGCCGTCAGCGTATCTAACGGTAATCTTTGATTTGGACTATCTGCACTAACCAGCATTTTATCGGGCATTAACAAAGTATCAATTTCTACCTTAAACACTAATATACTGCCGGTAATAGATATGATAAATAATGGTATTAAGGCGATAAGCGCGCCGTATGAATGCCATTTAAATAGGCTTTTTCTCATTTTTGACATTCCTAAATAGTCAATGTAGTTCACTTCTCTCAAAGAACAATAAACGACAGCATAACGACCGTTTATGCGTTTTTTTCTTATTTGAAGCTCGCTATCATAGATAAAAGGCTCCCTCCTGTAAATACGAACACAAACAATTTGCAATAATGTTTGACTAAAATGTAAACAATGATGATAATGATTACCATTAGCAATGTAAGCGCTGTCATCATTGCGTTTTATTTAACACAATACATTATGTTTTAAGAGGTTTTCTTTGTTTTTTGTCCAATTCTCGCCTTCGTCTTTATTATCCACTTTCGTCACAAAAATAAGGTTTCGCTATCTAAAAATAGTAAAGCCAATGTTACTGGTAGGTCTAATTTTAAACCCCTACTTGGTAGTTTCGGCTAGTGAATCTGCAGCAATGTTCAAAGATACAAAGATTACAGACACAGAAAGTATTGAAAAAATAGCCGTGCTTGGCCGAGACAGTACAAAGAAATTATTGTCATCAGGCTTTAAGGTAGATCTATTACTGACCGAAGAATTTAAGAACTCTAATTACAACTTAACGCAAATATTACAACGTTCTCCAGGTATCACTGTTCGCCAAAATGGCGGTTTAGGATCCGAATTCAATTTGGCTCTAAACGGATTGTCAGGTAATCAAATTCGATACTTTTTTGATGGTATCCCGATGGAAGACTTCGGCTCCGCGTTAAATTTCCCAGCTAACTTGGTGGAAAAAATTGAAATTTACAAGGGCGTTGTACCTATAACCTTAGGCGCCGATGCCCTCGGTGGTGCAATTAATATTATTACACCAGAGTTAAATCAAGAGCTTGTCGATCTATCCTATACCTATGGTTCATTTAATACCCATAAAGCGACAGCTTTTGTGCAAACCGATCTCAATAATGATTATTTTTTGCGAGTTTCCGCCAATGCTGAACATTCTGACAACAACTATTGGATGAATAACGTTAGTGAAATTGACAAGTTTGGCAACGTACTTGGTACCATGCGTGTAAAGCGTTTTAATGATCAATATAGTGCCGCTATGGTCAATATTAAATCAGGCGTAACCAATACTTGGTACGCTGATGAACTTTCACTATCCGTCACTCACGCAGCTAACCGTAATAACGAACAACACCCTACGACTTCAATCAATGAGGTTTTTGGAAAATACCATACGGATAACCAAACAACATTACTGTCCACGCTTTACAAAAAATCGTTTAGTGATTTTTCAGTTAATGCCTACCTGTTGTCGGGTAGCGTCAATGAAACTACAAATGATAGCTATTCTCGTGATTATGACTGGCATGGTCAATTTAAAGAAAAACAAGATAAAGCTCAAGGAGAGCTAGCCAGCAGGTCAAAATTCACACTCAAAGATAATGTTTTTAGAGCAAGCCTTTCTGGCCAGTATTATCTATCTGACAACAGCAATATTTCATTAAATTACAGCGCTAATTACCTAAAACGAAAAGGTAAAGACAACTTAAATGCTAACAATGTTGCCTTTAGTTTGCCCAATTGGATCCGTAAATCTGTTATTGGCTTAGCTTTTGATAGCAAAGCACTAAACCAGGCATTAAATATCAATATCTTTGCCAAGCACTATATCTTTACCGGCGAGATAAATGCAGAAGAAAGTATCAATTTCAACTTACAGAATATTAAAACGCATATCGATTTTAACAATACGGGCTATGGCACTGCTTTAAGTTATCAAGTTAACCCACAGTTTCTCTTAAAAGCATCATACGAAAATACTTATCGCCTACCACAAGCGCAAGAAATATTAGGTACCGGGCAATATGTTCGTCCTAACGCACATTTAAATCCAGAACAAAGCCATAATATGAATTTAGGCGCAAAGTTTGAGTTTTCCAGCGAAAATACGTTCAGCCTGTTTGAAACCAATGTCTTTTATCGAGACTCAAGTGACTTTATTTATTATGTGCCCGATAGAGTCGTTTATGGTCAATATAAAAACCTGCAAAAAGTAGAAACAACCGGTATTGAGAGTTCTTACTACTTAACGTTTTATGATAATTATTCCGTACAGTTTAACGCCACTTATCAAGACTTGCTTAATAAATCGAGGCTTGATACCGATGGCGACCGCGATTTCAACTATAACAATCGCATGCCAAATGAACCTTACCTTTTTGCCAATATACGCTTATCCGCAAGCTTTGATATCGCCAACGACCAGCTCACCCTCTTTTGGACAACTGCTTTTATAGAAAAGTTTTTTCTTAACTGGGAAGGTTCGGGCAATCAAGATGACAAATTATATATACCTAAACAACTCACTCACGATATCGACATTCAATACATGTTTGCAGACGGAGACTACAACCTGTCTTTATCTGCACGAAATATTTTTGATGCCGAAATCTACGACAATTTCAACATTGAAAAACCCGGTAGAGCTTTCTACCTAAAATTTAGATACGTTTATTAAAGAAAATAAGGACCATCATGTTTAACTTAAAAACTTTGTCATTGCTTATTGCATCATTGTCACTCACCGCGTGTGGCGGTGGTGGCAGTTCTACACCCGATCCTGTGATCACGCCTCCGCCAACACCAACGCCAGCTGTTGAAGAGCCGGTGGTTGAGCCGGGTCCGTTTACTTTTGCCATTAAAACAGCGGGTGAAGGTGAAGCTGAATATCTGGTTACACAAACATCCATTAGCAATGAAGCATTATCAGCTGATGGTGTCGGCATAGAGCAACAAGGTTGGAATTTTTATTATCCGGTCGGCAATACCCTCTTTGTTTCTGGCTATGAAAATTTCGAGACGACTTCTTATAAAGTTAACGATGATGGCGATGTTGAAAAATTAACCTCATTTGTCTTTGACAATCCGTTAGTGATGTTTGGCTCGGTAGACGATACAACCTTACTTGCCTCTGATGCGCCAAGTGATGGTACACATACGACCCGTACACTTTATACGGTAGACGCTGACACCGGAAAAGTAACCGATAAAGTCAACTATACCATTCATGACTTTGATACTGGTACTCCTGGTGAAGGCACAGTAGCTTGGCCGACGGCATTAGTAGTACGTGATGACCTACTCTTTGTTCCATTTCAAAAGCTCGATGACCAAGGCTGGTACGCAACGCCTGAAGCTGATACTGCCTTTGTTGCGGTTTTTGACTATCCAGTCGTTGATGGCGCGCAACCAATAAAAATCATCAGTGATGATCGTGCCAGTAACATTGGCGTTAACGGTGTAACCAGCAGCATGATAAAGGTTGATAATGGCGATTTATATACCATGTCAAATGGTGCCGAGTCAGCAGGTTTTAGCCCAGCATCAACTAAAGTATCAGCGATACTTCGTATAAACGATGGTGAAACTGAATTTGATGCTAACTATTACTTTGATATTGAAGCGGCAACAGACGGTGGCAAATTGTTTTGGTTTGACTATGTTGGTGACAATAAAGCAATCGCCCGTATTGTCATTAATGAAGAAGAAACGGCACCGTGGTCGGCATTTGCTAAAGATCTGATCACCCAAAAATTGGTGATCATTGATTTAGTCGCAAAAACGGTGACTGATGTTCATGATGTACCATTACATCAAAAACGCTACACCTCTCCTGTAGAAATTGTTGATGGCAAAGTTTATGTCAGTGTAGAAACGGAAGAATCCGCGCATGTTTATGAAGTTGACATCGAGAATGCGACCGCAACAAAAGGTGTGGAAATAATGGGTAAAACGATCAAAGGCTTTTACGATCTTTACCACTAATAGCCAAAAACACCATATTTAATAATAATCCCAGTGTAATAGCTGGGATTACAAACAGGTGGTTTTTGTCGATAATGGATATTACGAAAACTTCTCAATCATTAGAAAATGTATCGAAAATAATTTTTAGCAACCATCCGCTCATAAATCAACCACAAAAATGACCGCTAATTTCGGTTTTTTTAATAATTCTAGTATGAATCTCTATTACCCAGAATGATACTTTAATACTTGGTATGAGGCTTTATTGCTCTCTTACAATAATATCAATAATATCGTAGCTCTTGCACCTTGCCCCAGAAAACACGATAAGAAAAAGCGGTATAACTGATGATCACCGGAACTACCACAATAGCTCCCCATAGAATAAAGCTCAATGATTCTGGCGCGGCAGCTGACTGCCAAATGGTAATTTTTCCTGGCACTATATAGGGGAAGAAACTAAAGGCTAATGCAAAAAAACATAAAACGAACAACATTACCGCGGTAACAAATGGCAGCCAGCAATTCTTATCATCTTTTTGGGGTAAGTATTTTAGTTGCTGATTACTCACTGCAAATAACGCAAAACAAACGATTGGCAGCGGTAAAATATAAAGCATATTGGGCCAAGAAAACCATTTTAGATAAACTTCTGTATTAATCAGAGGGTTAACAATCGACACGGCGATCATACCAATAAGGCAAATCCATCCTGACTTTTTCGCCCACTGCACCGCTTGTTTTTGTAATGCCCCTTCGGTTTTCATAATTAACCATGCTGCACCAATATAAGTGTAGGCCGCTGCAACACCAAAGGCACTTAACAGACTAAAAGCATACGCCATTAACGTATTTTCAAAACCCATCACGTACATACCTAACATGTAACCTTGACTTAAAGCGGCTAATAACGAACCTACTTTAAACACTTTATTCCAAGTAGGTTTGTGACTAAAAGCCGCCTTAGCTCTAAAATCAAAAGCAACACCACGTAATACCAAACTAACCAAAAGTATCGCCGTTGGTAGATAAAGTTCTTTGAAAATAAAGCTATGTGCGCTAGGAAATGCGATTAGCAATAAACCAATAGCAAGTACTAACCAGGTTTCATTGGCATCCCAAAAAGGACCGATAGAAGCGATCATCGTATCGCATTCATTGCCCTGGTCTAGCGGCAGTAAAATACCCACACCTAAATCGTAACCATCCAAAATAGCATAAAGTAAAATGGATAACCCCATCAAACCAACAAAAATTACTGCCAGTGTATCCGCTTCGAACATAAGTTTTCTCCTAGCTTCTTGTTAGTGGTGAGGTGATATTTGCTAACGGCCTAATTTTTTCATCATCGCTAATTTCTTCAATTTCAATAGCGCGACCTGCCATGGTAAAGAGGGTGTGTAAATAGGCGGTCATAAGTACTACATATAAAATCAAATACAGTACTAAAGTAAAGCCAACATTCTCTGGTGCAATATCAGTTACTGCATCTTTAATGGTTAATATGCCCGTTACCAACCATGGCTGGCGACCAATTTCAGTGACATACCAACCCGCTAGTGTTGCTAACCATCCAGAAAAACTCATCGCAACTAAGCCCTTAAGTAACCATGGTGATAACGCTTGCTTTCGCCATAATTGCAGTCGTGCCGTCCAAGAGAAAAACAGCATTAACATGCCTGTACCTACCATCACTCGAAACGCATAGAATACCGGCGCAACTGGTGGGTGGTTACCTTTAAATTCGTTTAAACCTTTAATTTCTCCATTAAAGTCGTGAGTTAAAATGAAGCTTGCCATTGCGGGAATTCCCAATTCGAAATGGTTGCTCCTACTTTCTTCATCGGGAATAGCAAATAATAACAAGGGTGCTCTTTTTTCGGTATGCCAAATACCTTCCATTGCGGCGATTTTTTGTGGTTGATGTTCCAAAGTATTTAATGCATGAAAATCGCCAATTAAAATTTGCACGGGTGTTAAAAAAGCGGCTACTGTTAACGCAATTTTCAAGGTTAATTTAGGTGCTTGTTTATCATCACCTTTTAACAAACGATACGCACTGATACCGGCAATTAAAAAAGCAGCCGTTAATCCCGAGGCAACTACCATGTGCATTAACCGATAAGGAAATGAGGGATTAAAAATGATCGCTAGCCAATCCACAGGAAAAGCCACTCCATCGCGCATTTCATAACCCTGCGGAGTATGCATCCATGAATTGAGAGCCAATATCCAAAAAGCCGATAGCGTGGTGCCTATGGCAACAATAAAAGTTGCTAAAGTGTGAACACGCGCAGAAACACGATTAATACCAAATAACATAATACCAAGGAAGCCCGCTTCTAAGAAAAAGGCGGTCAGTACTTCATATCCGAGCAACGGCCCGGCAATATTGCCGACAGTCTCCATAAATTTTGGCCAGTTGGTGCCAAACTGAAATGACATGGTAATACCCGTGACTACACCTATGGCAAAAGTAAGCGCAAATATTTTCACCCAAAAGCGATAAGCACGCATCCACACAGGCTCAGCCGTTTGGTCAAAGCGAAATTTGAAATAAAATAGAAACCAACTCAGCGCAATCGTGATGGTCGGAAAAAGAATGTGAAAACTAATATTCGCGGCAAATTGAATACGTGAAAGCATTAACGTTTCTAACATAATAGCTCCTTAGTTATTTGGGCACAGGGAGGCACAAACAGACTAAATTGACTGATTTAAAGGATGATTACAGAATTGAAAATTAGAGCAGTGTTAAGTAAGAAGAGTTGGGCTCTAATTATTTTTTACTAAGTGGCTTTATTAGCCACTTTTAAGAAACCGATCTTTCATATCGATAATCTTACTAACGCCAGCACCAAGTTTCATCAAGGTGTTTAGTTTGTCTGGGTTCATGGTTTGTAACTCTCCTGCCCAATGGGTGATAGTTTCTAACAAATCATGGATTTCGCGCATTTTTCCTTGAGCGAATTGCTCTTGCTCATTGGCGGGTTCATTAAGCAAATTGTCTCTTAATAATGACAAGGTAGGGTCGACTTCACGTTTTTGGCGCTCTTCAAATACACGTATCGCCATTTCCCAAATAGACCCGGCTGGTAAATAATATTCTTTTCTATCCTTCGGCTTGTGTTGTACCTGTACTAAACGCCATGATTGCAGTTCTTTTATGCCCATACTGACATTACCACGAGAGATATTAAGTGTTTCCGATATTTCGATAGCGCTGAGCGCTTGTTCGTTAATTATTAACAAACCATACATTTGGCCAACTGTACGGTTAAAACCCCATTTGCTGCCCATTTCACCACAGTGCATTACAAAAGATTCAATTTTAGGTGTCATCATCATTAGAATTCAAGTTCTGAAGTTTCAGTAATTTCTGAAAGTTTAAAACCATTATTGATTTAGATCAAGTTTTTCTTGCGATTATTTTACTTTTCCCTACAAATTTTTATTGGGTTCTGAGCAGTGAATATGTCCATTTAGTCGCCAATTTATTAATAGCCTTGCTATTAAACCAAATGTAAAAAGAATAAAGCCGCTTTACTAGTTGTATTATCTATAGTGATGATGAGGGTCAATCGATCTTTCTGTTAATTTAATCCACCAATATAACGGGTCAATAAATAGATATATAAAAACGAAGGAAAAACATTATATTTCAACATCTTGACTTATCATCATTATCAACTAAACTTTCACTAAAGCTATATATCAGAAATAACAAGATCTTGATACCGTTGGTTTAAATCCTCATTTTTGATAGATCACAAAAAAAATAAATATATGTCTACAAGAAGTTGATGAATAGTGAAAATCTCTAAAAACAATAAAAAATTACTATTAAGCACAGTTATGATGAGCGCACTATTAATATGTCCATCCTCTGTTGCTCAAGGTATCAGTATTGAAGATATCTTCGCTCTTTCCATGGAAGAGCTTATGAAAATAAATGTTACGACTTTATCACGCACTTCTGAACAGCGAGATCTCGCATCAGGAAGTATCTACGTTTTCACTAAAGAAATGATTCAATCAAGAGGTTACACAAGCCTCGAAGATATATTGCGAACTGTTCCTGGTTTCACTGTTTTTTATAAAACCAATGGTCTTGTAGCTGGTGTGCGTGGGCTAAATGCCAACGACAATGAAAAAATAACATTATTGATCAATGGACATGAAAGCAATAACTTACAAGAAACTGAATTTTTGAATGGCCCTATTAACCTCAAAAACCTTGAGCGTGTTGAGGTCGTCGTTGGGCCTTCATCTTTTTTTCAACGAGCAAATACACTTGCGGCAACAGTTAATATCATCACTAAAAAAATAGAGGGTACAGAAGTACATCTTGGTTCAGGTAATGATACAAACTACTCGGCTACGGTAATAATTGGTAAGCGTTGGGAGGAGGATTTTATTACGGCCTCTTTAACTTTAGAGCGTAAAGAAGGATTTGATGCCTGGGATGAAAACTACCGTAGTGCTTTAGCCAACACAACCTGGACTGGGCAAATAGACCCAAGTATATTCGCAACACTTGAAGCACAAAAAGGTAATTTTTGGGGACAGGCAATCATCTATAAAAGAGATGCTCCGGATCTTAACCTTAACCAAGGTGGAAATGATGCAACTTACCAAGATCACATGTTTTTACTTAACCTTAAACATACATTCGCTATTAATGATGGTCTGATACTTAATACGTTATTTGATGTCGGTCACAAAAGCGTACAACGCTTTAATGATGATGGACCTGCGGCCCGTGGTTTAGAAATTCAATATAAACAGCGAGACTATTCGGGGGAATTTGGGTTTGAAGATCACAGTATTGAAAACCATACTAGACAATTTGGCCTTCAGTGGTCTTATGAAGATAATCTAGATACTTTTGCAGTACTTAATAGTGTCCAAACAACTTTAGTTGATAATAGCGAAAACACCTACGCCATTGGACTTTATGCCCATGATACCTGGCAAGTTAATAGCGGTTTTAAGTTGGAAACTGGACTCCGAGTTGATTACAATAGCCTGTTAAATGATTCCGAGTTGAACTGGGGGGGCCGACTTGTTGGAGTATTTCAAATGACTGACTCTTGGATCACCAAATTCATTACAAACCGAGCCGTTCGTTATCCATCGCCGATCGCGGCACTCAATATAGCTTGGGGGGCAGATAAACCAGATGCACCTGTTTTTGCCAATACATCTTTAAACGCAAGTAAACCAGAAATATTAACAACTTTTGAATGGGCCAATATACTGTATTGGCATACCACACGCTTTTCATCGAATGTCTATTATCAGCAGCTTACCGATTTTATTTCTTGGAATTCACCTTATACAAATGTTGGAGATTTTGGTGGTTATGGCATCGAGCTTGAATTACAGCATAGTGTTTCTGAACAATTTAAGATCTGGGCAAATACCTCCTTCGTTGATTCAGAACTAGATTTATCAATTTCGCAAGCAAACCCTATTGGTATTAACGAAGATAAGAAAATATTTGGCTCTCCTTCCTTTACACTTAATTCAGGTTTTGAATACGCGTTAAATAATCACCTTGAAATTAGCGGGCAGCTGCGATATTTCACTGATCAAACAAGTTATTCTAGAATTACTAATACTTTTGAACAAATAAATAATCGTTATTATTTGGATGTAACAACCATTTATAAAGACTTCTTAACCGATGGTTTAATTCTGAGTTTGGCAGCACAAAACATTTTCGATAATCGGCGTCATGTAGCTGTGCAATGGACAAGAAATCAGTATCGTCCTCGTGGTAGATCCTTGTTATTGACACTCAGCTCTAATTTCTAATGAAAGCTAAGCCAGAAAGTCAGTTTAAAAATAAGATTGGCTAAAAATTTAGAAATAGAAAATACGTCATTTCTGTTAATTCACTATTGTCTTTCATTTAAGTTATTCCATATAGTCCTTAACCAATTCTGCTATTTGTTGTGCGTTACTTTTATTCTTCTGGGGTTTCAGGGCCCATTATAAAAACCTTATCAAAATCATCTTCGCTAACAAAAAGTCATCGCTCTACTAGCGACATTTTTTGATATGATATGTTTATGCATTAATATGCAATCATTTATTACCTCTCCTCATATGAGACTACATGAACAAACTCTTTATCATAGGTTTACCACGAACAGGAACTACAAGTATCAGCGCTGCTCTACTCGATAACTTTACGGTAGCACATACCGCCTATACCAAACGCGCCTTTGAGTTAGCTGATGTACTCTCTGACTGTCCATGTTTTAGCGATTATCAACAGCTTGATGCATTATTTCCAAAATCAAAATTCGTTTATTTACAGCGACCACTTGATCGGTGGCTGCCATCAATACAGCGGTTATTAAATAAGATGCTACCCAGCCTAACTGGCGAAGCTTACGTAAACCCGATATTAAAGCGCAGTTTTGAGCAGACTTTTAACTTGAACAATATAGACAATCCTCTCGATGAAGCTCACCTCACAGCTTGTTATCAACGCCACAGTCAGGCGGTAATTGATTATTTCCATGGTCGAGATGACCTACTGACTATTGATATTAGTCAGGCAGATAGTTTGCCTCAGTTATTGAGTTTCCTAGGTTTACAATATTCAGGTGACGAGCAATTTCCTCACTTAAATATCGGCGCACGAGTAGATAACTGGAAAGAAATCAAACATCCAAATAAGATTAACGCCAATATTGCAGGTAGAGAACATCGTAAGTTTTTTGATTATTGATTGCTGATTGTCCACTTTATCGAGAAAGTAATTACCTACGCTCCTAAATCAGTTTTAAATAGGTCTTAATTTAAGAGTGTGTACATCGGTCAATACAAGGTTTAAAAATCCTACAATGTACGATTCCCCCGAAAAACTACTCTATATAACTCTTAACTAACTCTGCCATTTGCAGCACACTATTTTCACTTTCTTGAGCTAGTTGTGACAGCTCAGCGTAAACGCCCTGCTTATTTTTATCTGGTTGATTTTGACTAACTTTCCACTTACCCATCATCGACAATATTTCTATTTCAAAACCAACAATAGCAGGTAACATTCTTTGAATATATTCTTGTGGTGCATCGGATATTGACCAAGGTTGAGGCTGTTGGGCTTCATGGTGATTAGTGAGGTTATTGACCATATCTAAATTCCATTTATCGTCTGTGATAAATGAAATAGCTCCTTGAACATGCACCGTTACGTAATTCCATGTGGGTACTGCCTTACCGTTTTCTTTTTTAGTTGGGTAGTAGTTTGGTGAGATATAACAATTAGGGCCATTAAATACGATCAAAACTTTTGATTTATCGCTTACATTTTTCCACAACGGATTAGCTTTAGCGATATGCCCTTGTAAGACATCTTTGCCATTAACATGATTTAAAATCAGCGGAATATGATTGGCTTCGATTCCTGATTCGGTATAAGTGATCAAGGTAGCAAAAGGATATTGCGTTATAAGTTCTTTGTACTTATTAACGTCATCTTGTTGATATTTTCTTGGTATATACATAATTCCCCCTTAACTTTCTTTTAAAAGAAAGTTCATTACAACTTTTCTTCCAGTTCTTTTTTTACTACTGGCCATTCATCTTCTAATACCGAAAAAATAGCGGTATTACGAAAAGTCCCGTCTGATAAAATACGTTGGTTGCGTAATATCCCTTCAAACTTAGCGCCTAACCGTGCAATGGCATTACGCGATTTTTTATTTTGTTCATGGGTTTTAAATTCGACACGAATAGCATTTAAATCTTCAAATGCATGTTTTAACAAGCAGTATTTAGCATGAGTATTAATGTGACTTCGTTGGTATTTTGGCGTGATAAAAGTGAAACCAATTTCCACGTTTCTATCGTCTGGTTTTATCGTACAAAAACGGGTACTACCAACAAATTCTTGAGTTTCATTATCAAAAATTCCAAAAGGAACGTGTTCACCTTTATCAGTCATTTCTTGCGAATATTGCAACCATTCCTTTGTTGTTGCAAGGGATGTGCATTTGTCAGGTAAAGACCATCGCCATATTTCAGGAAAAGATCCTGCTTGATAAAAATCATGTAAGTGCTCTTCACTTAAAGGACGTAAAGTCACTTTATTGGTACTAAGGGTAATAGGTTTAGGTTGAAACATATTTTCTTCTCCGTATTTATAAGGCTCTAGGATATACACCTATTATCTATATTTATGGTATAAACTTAACAACCAGTTTAAATATTTTAACTAGACCAATGAAAACACTTACTCTGACTCTTGAGTCTTCTCAGAAAAAACTATATTTAAAAATTGCAGAGGCTATTCGTAATGCAATTAAGCAAGGTAATGTTCATCCAAACGACAAACTTCCTTCTGCACGTGCACTTGCTAAACAGTTGCTTGTGAATCGACATACCATCATGGCAGCATATAATGAATTAATTGCTCAAGGCTGGGTTGAAACCCAACAACGGCGAGGTTATAACGTCGCACAAACATTGCCTATTTATCGCTCATCAGCCAAAACTTTCCAAAACGAAAGCAACTCAACTCAACATAAGTGGCGACTAGTTAAAACAAACTCAGCAAAAGTTCAACTTCCGGCAAGTCAATACCTATATAACTTTGCTGGTGGTAATCCCGATATTGAAATATTTCCTTTTAATGAATTTAGAGGATATATGAATGATGCGTTAAATCGTCCGGCAATAAATGATTTAAATTATGGCAAAAACAATGGTTTCCCTCCCTTTATTAAGGAAGTGAGTACTTATTTACGCAGAGTAAGATCGTTAAGCAATAAAGAGATAATTGTTGTTAATGGAACACAAGAAGCCTTATACATTCTTTCGCAACTTTTGTTGAAAGCAGGCGATAAAGTTGCAGTAGAAAGCTTAGGTTATCGACCTGCTTGGCAAGCATTTAAAAATGCAGGGGCTGAATTAATTGATGTAAGACAAACAGAACAAGGCATTGATGTTGAGCATATTGAGACTCTATTTAAACAACATAAAATTCGATTGTTATATTTAACCCCTTTACATCAATATCCAACAACAACCACTCTACCTGTGGCGAAACGTGTAAAAATATATCAATTGGCACAGCAATATAATATTCCAATTATTGAAGATGATTACGATCATGAATTTCATTTTGATAGCCAGCCCTTAGTACCAATGGCTGCTAATGATCCCGCAGGGTTAATCATTTACTTATCGAGCTTTTCTAAAATAATGTTCCCGGGCATGCGACTAGGTATTATTGCGGTAGATAAAACCCTAGCTACTCATATCACAGATTATCGCACCATCATCAATCATAAAGTGAATGTAGTATTACAAGATGCTGTTGCCCGTTGGATGAAAGATGGCGCATTTGAACGACATTTAAGAAAAGCGACACGACTGTACCAAAAAAGACGTCAATGCATGGTTGAACTATTAAATAGTTTTATCGAAGAAGGCTTAGATATTAAATTTACCATACCTGCGGGAGGTATGGCTTTGTGGGTTGATGTTGGTAAGAATGCTGAGAATATTTCTAATTTAGCCAAAGAAAAGAGTCTCTATTTATTGGCAGAGAATGCTTTTCATTTAGATAATAAAAACAATCAAGATAAATATATCAGACTAGGTTTTGCCGGACAAAGCGAAGAAAAAATTCAGCAAGGATTATTATTGCTCAAACCCTTATTGAATTTAAGATCTAATAGAGATTGAAACAATACCAATTCATCTAAATATTTACTCACCCTTGCTTGCTAAAATCAACAAGTGCTGCGTTGCTCACATGGATGTGAGTACTTAGGTTTTGTCTGGAACTAAAAACCTGTGCTTTCAATCCTAATAGCCCGCTATTAGTCAATTAAGCGCCTTGCTCTTGCTAATTTTCCCTCCGCAATCATCGACCACCTATTTAGACGAAATGGTATTAACTATTTATTTTCAGGTATTAGAGACAAAACACTCCAGTTCAATACTTGTGTTACTTTGACAATACCTTGTTTAGATATATGAATACCGTGAACAAAACCAAATTGATTCGGGTTTCTACCTGCTTGTCCTTGGTATGTGGTTAATAACTCACCATCAAGGCTAAACTGTTGAACCTTTTCAGCTCTTGCATCCGTCATCCATAAGGTATTGTTTGATAGGGTTAATACGTATGGGTAGCCAATATCATTCCATTGCTCTTTATAGTTACCGTCTAAGTCAAATACTTGAATACGCTTATTCTCTCGATCAGCTACATAAACGTTGTTATTACCATCAATAACAATGGAGTGAACAAAATTAAATTCACCTTGATTTGCACCCGATGTTCCCCACGTTTTAATTAACAAACCATCAGGGCTAAATTTCACAATACGAGCATTGCCTTTATCAACCACGTAAATATTATCAAATTGATCGAAAGCGACATCTTGTGGGCTATCAAACAATACGAGGTTATAGTCTCGATCAAACCAACCACTGCCCACTTTGTTTTTCATCCCTAAAACCATTGTCACTTTACCTTCAGGGGAGAACCTTAAAACCAAATGGTTATTGACATCCGTTGTCCAAATATTGCCATGACGGTCAATGCGTAAACCATGTGGCTTAGTAAAATTTCCCTGACCAATTTCTTTGACAAAACGCCCGCGTTTATCAAATTCTAAGAGTTGGTGTGCACCACGATTAAAAATGAAAGTATGACCCATATCATTTTCAGAAATACCGGCGACTTCTCCAAATGACCAACCAATTGGAAGGGTAAATTTAGCGGGTTTAACTGAAAATCGAGTTTCAGAAAATACGCTAAAGCTCGCCAGCAAAAATAAAATTAAACTTACATTTTTCATCATTCATAGACCTTTATTTAAATCATTTGTTAAGGTCGAATATAATATTAAATTTCTTTAAAGGTTATAACCTATTCAATTTTACATTTAGTTTTTCTTAAATAGAAACAATAGAACAAGCAAGATAAATTAAAGATTATGGATTATGGATTATGTAAAAAGAGCGGAAACAAATTTTATAAATACATCTAATTTTGGTGATGAATCTCGTCGTTGTTGAAACACTGCATAACGCTTTCTTGATAGCTGTTGCCATTGTGGTAGCAGTTGAACTAAGTTACCCGCTTTAATTTCATCATCAACCATATATTGATACAAATTAGCGACACCCAAACCATTTTTGGCAGCCATAAGCAAAGCATAATAACTATTACTGGTATATATCTCATCTGGTTCAACTTCCACCACTTCGTCTTCATGAGTAAATGACCAAGCTTTAGCTATTTGTGGTCCTTGGTACGCTAATAAATGTAATGAATGTAGATCTTGCGGAACATTTGGCAAACTGCACTTTGTAAGATATTCAGGCGAAGCTACAAGCTTTTGACTATGCTGGCCTAGCTGCACGCAATACAATGATGATGTTGCTAGTACCCCAACTGATCGTATCGCCAAATCAAAGCCTTGCTCTGTAATATCAACGATGTTTTCACTTAGCACCAAATCAAGACGTATTTTTGGGTATTGATGCATAAACTCATGAATTTTTGGTCCAATGAAGAATTGCCCCAATGCCGAAGGCATAGTTACTCTTAATAACCCGGAAGGTTCAAACTGTTGGTTTTGAATGCGTTCTTCGAGATCTTTTAACTGACCTAACATCTGCTGCGCTGTCGCAACATATATTCGACCACTATCTGTTAAGCTTTGATTACGCGTCGTTCTATTTAATAACTTGGTCTGTAAGGTATTTTCAAGCTGACTCACAGCTTTACTCACTGAAGAAGTCGTCATGCCTAATGACTGCGCAGCTTTGGTAAAAGATCCTTTTATCGCGACCTGATGAAATACATTCATTAAATGAAATTTGTCGTTTTCACGGCGCATGATTGTTTCCATAAAAGAAAAATAGAATCATAAAACTATAGGATTAATCATTTATTGTAAAGAATATAGAATATCGTTTTACCGTTAATGAAACTAATAGCCCAATATTATGACCAATCTAAACTTTAGGAAAGCCGCACTATATATGGCACTGTACGCGACCATTCAATCGATCGTTTGGGGACTGGTTAGGTATTTGGCTGAAGATTTATCTACATCTACTCTATATTTTTTTAGGAATTTTATTGGTTTCTTAACCATAGTTCCGTTGATATCAAAGAATGGCTTAACCGTATTTAAGACCAATAACTTTAAACTGCACTTACTACGTGCTTTTGCTGCTTTTATAGGTGGTCTTAGTATTTTTTATGCTGTTGCCCACGCTCCTTTAGCCACAGTTGTTGCCATTACTTTTGTCGCTCCGATATTTGCCAGCTTATTTGCAATATATTTTTTTGGTGAAGCTATAAATAAAACGAAACTGATCTCACTAATTATTGGTTTTTTTGGAGTGATGATCATACTTAGACCTAATCTTAATATTGAAACCAGTGGGTTATTTGCCTCGATAGTCGCTGCAATAATGACGGCAATAGCCTTTTTAACCGTAAAAAGGCTCGCTCACTTTGAAAGTACAGCCACCGTTATTGCCTATCCCTTTCTACTTATTTTACCCTTAAGTATGGTGATGGCATTCATCGACTGGACACCGCCAGCAGTAAGACATATGCCTCTATTATTAGTTATGGGATCTGGCATTAGCGCTGCACAATATTGTATGGTCAAAGCATTTTCCTTAGCCGATGCCAGCTCGGTATTACCTTTTGATTTTCTCCGATTACTTATGGCAATTTTTGTTGGTAGCTTCTTTTTCAACGATGTTATTGATACTTGGGTTGTGCTGGGAGCATCGTTAATATTAATGAGTTCTTTATATGTTGCCAAAAAAGGAAAACATGTGATCCAACGAAAAATAGACGTTAATAGGCCATAAATTTATGAGTGATTTATTACCATTAAATCTGCAAAAGAGATATAGAACTTATCAGGTGTTCCATCTCAATGTCTTCACCCGACAAACATACAGTGGTAACAGTGCAACTGTTGTTTGGCACAGCAATGGGATTTCTCACCAACAAATGCAGATTTTAGCAAGAGAATTTAATACTTCAGAAACTATCTTCATTACTATTCATGATAACAAGTTATCCTTACACTTTTTCACGCCGAATCAGGAGGTTTCAAGCTGTGGTCATGGCACGTTAGCGGCTGCTCATGTTGCCTTTAAACATTTAGATAAACACATTAATGTCATTACATTTAATACTGCTATTGGGAATATTACACTTCATCAATCCAGTACACCTTACGCTGAGTATAAATATTCAGTGCCTATACCTAAACTTGAAACTTATCTAGAAAAGCCTAAAAGCATCATCAATGCACTTTCAAATGCAGAAATAGGTATTATTAACTCGTATATCGTTAATACGGGAAACGGACAACAGAGACTGTTATTACAATGTAAAAGTAAAACTCAATTATTATCTTTAGCTCCTAATTTCACTGAGTTATTGCAAAGCCTTGATGAATTGAATCTATTTTCTGTTTTTGTTTTTTCAATTAATAACCAAAGCTGCACACAAATATCAGCTCGTATGTTTGCCCCCAACATAGGAATAAATGAAGACCCGGTTAATGGCAATTCATCTATAGCTTTATCATGTGTTATTCATGATATTTGCAAAACGAATAAAATAAAATGTCCTCAAAGGTATAATGTTCACCAAGGTGAGCCTTTAAACAAACGAGGGAAAACAACTGTTTTCTTAAAATTTAATGCTAGCTCATTATTAAAAGTTGAATTAGCTGGCTGTGTAGTGGAATTGTATAACTACAATTTAACGCGACTCCCAGGTTAAAAATCCCCTTCTGTCTTTTATTTATATAGAAAACAGCTTTTACGGAGTCTAAATCTTTGATATTGTGAGCATTAACAATAAATGAGTTGAGTATCAAAGGAATGATTGATCACATTACAATGTCTGTTAAAGACCTAGAACATAGCAAACGTTTTTACCAAGTGGCATTAAAACCTCTAGGCTTTGAGCTTTCATTTGGAGAAGAAGGTGTATTCTGGGCTTTTGATTTAGGTAAAGGCTTTCTTTTTGAAATAGCGTCAACCAAAAGTAATGACTCAATTACCAGCTTTCATATCGCTTTTCGAGCTAAAAATAAAGAACAAGTCGACCACTTTTATCATGCTGCACTTGCTGCTGGCGCAACAAATAATGGCGAACCTGGTCCACGTCCAGACTATAGCGAAAATTACTATGCGTGCTTTGTTTTAGATCCAGACGGGCATAATATCGAAGCTGTTTGGGATACATGGCCAAGTTAATGGATAATTTTACATCAACTCTGGATAAGCAATTTGAAGCATGGAATAAAGTTGCTCCACATATCGACTTTAATTTGGAAATCGATATTAAAAGACTGCAAAACTACATTACTTTTAATTCAAAGATACTAGATTTCGGCTGTGGCTATGGAAGAAATAGCAATCTATTAGCTTCCGTAGGTTTTACTGATCTAATGGGTGTCGATTCTTCTATAGAAATGATCAATAGAGGAAATCAAGACTTCCCTCATTTAAAATTGATGCACAACGTTACAAACAAGCTTGTATTTCCTGATAACACTTTTGACTTAATATTAGTTTGCGGTGTGTTTACTTGTATTCCTGATAATAACCAGTGTGATCGCATAATTACTGAATTAAGTAGAGTATTAAAGCCGAAAGGTGTTATTCATTTAATCGAGTTTTGCAGCGAGGTTGGACAATTAATACATAGCAATTTTGGCGTGGAAATGAAGCACCGTAAACCAAGGGAACTTAGTAACTTACTCGGTTCATTTGAGATGTTAAATTCTGGGGTATTAAGTACAACAACTCTTAGTGGTAATGAGGCAAGTTCATATCGTTACTTTGGTGTAAAAGGTACTTAATGAATTTTTCAGTTAATAAAACATTTTTCTGAGTTTGGTATTGTTTGGATTGGGAGTTGTTTCTCTTATAATAGAAAATTCACTTTATCAATATATTAATAATAATGGTGTTCTTCATGAAAGTATGTTTTTACCATCAGGCATATTAGTATTTTTATTGGTATGATCATTTTGTTATTTTTAATTATGAAAAAATTCGATTTTATTAAATAAGGAATGAATCATATGAAAGAAAAAGAATTTAACTCTTGGTCAAAATCTCGTAAAAAAGGAAAACTTAAATTTATTCTAATAAATGGCGTATTAACTTGGGGAATGCCCATGTTTTTTTTAATGACGTTCATGTTAAATGACGCATTTGATGAATCAGGGCTTATCATGTCTCATGTTAGAATAAATGCAGTCATATGGACAATTACAGGTTTGTTCTTTGGTATATCTGTTTGGTTTTTCTCTGAATACAAATATAAAAAAGAAGTCGCTAATCGTAAAGAACCTGAACAAATAAATTAATAAGCGAGAATTAACGGTGACATATGACCAATTCAACCAGTTTTGTAGATCTTTACCCGCAACAACATATGTTGTTCAATGGGGCAACGCCCATGTATGGAAAGTCGGCGGTAAAGTCTTTGCCATCGGTGGTTGGCAGGAACACGATCAACCTGCTTTTACTTTTAAAACCTCAGATCTCAATTTTGATTTTTTAAGTGAAAATGATGGTTATCAACCTGCTCCATATTTCGCTAATCGAGGTATGAAGTGGATTCAACAAATAGACAGTTCAATGGAAAAAAATGAGGAATTACAATACTACCTCACCGAATCACATCGCATAGTGTCTCTGGGGCTAACTAAAATCAAACAAAAAGAGCTTGGTTTAAATCAGTTGTAGAATCTAAAGATAGCTATAATTTCCCTAAAATAGGAGCGTATCTATTATTTTCACCCATTTTTCCCTAACATAATAGACAAAGACCGTATTATTTAATTCAACAGTCGACTATTTAACTTTTTACGTTATACTGCCGCGCTCAAACTGAGCATTTAATTAGCGTAGCGGAGTTCATCATGCACGATCTGTATTACAAAGGGCGTATCCACACAAGAGTAAACCATGTAAAAACAGGTTATAATACTAAACGCATCGTTAAGCTTGGCACCGAAAAACACCCTTTAACGCTAGTAGTTACCAGTGATGAAAGAAAACGTGAAGTAGAGATGTTAGTTGCTGAGCATGAATTGTTTGCCAATATTACGGTAGATAGCGCCAGTGATGAAGATATCAATGAACTTAACACCATACAAAATAAGCCAACCACCACTACTTTCGACAAGACACCAAACCGTAACGATCCTTGTTCATGTGGCAGTGGTAAAAAATATAAAAAGTGTTGTGGCTAATAACTTCTGAGTTTATTTTTCTGTTTTAAAATTCACTAAAGTAAATCAGCAAGTCCTTGGATGCTCATTGTCCTGCATCCTACAGTTCTTGCACATGACTTCCCTCTTAGCCTACTACCTAAACTTGCTTTTGTACGCTTGTAACTAGTTAGTTGGGTATCAAATAAAGATTCCAATTTATTGCCAGTAATTGTTATCACTTCTACATTATTAGCGTTAGACCAAACAAGTTCTCCATTTATCATCTCTAAAGGCTGTTTATAGTATGCTTTATCAAGTAGAGGAAATTTTGATTCAAAGTCTGAGCTATATTTTTGCGAGATAAATACCAAAGTATTTGGCATATCCCTATGTTTTTGTTTAAAAGCCTGACTAAGATAAAAGTCAGCTTTATCTATATTTTTATGGTCAAATTCATCTGTTAAGTAAACTCTGCCTAACAGGTATGAAGCATCCTTATATTTTTTTGTCGCAGCCTTATGAAGGAATTTAATCGCTTTATCGGTGTTTTTGTATTCACTATCAATCAAGTAAACTAAGCCCGCTTTATATTGGGCTGAAGTAATCCCTCTTTTAGCCGCAACTAAATAATACCTCAAAGCGTTTGCACTGTTTTTTTCAACGCCATAGCCGTGATAATAAAATTCGCCAAGCATTGCTGTAGCTTGAGCATGGCCTCTTGACGCGTTTTTTTTATACTTGTTAAAGTAACTTTTACACTCTTCTGTTTGGCAAGGTTTTAACTGAGCTGATAGTGCTGAAAAACTATAAAATAACGTTGCTATCACCAATGCAAGTTTAATATCCATATTTTACCTAATTATTATTTTTAAACTATTACGGTTGAATTTAAACAATAATTCTATATTTAGTAGCTGTCAACTAAGCCTTCTCCAATATGGAATGAATTCGAATCTGAAGAGCACGGACTAATTGCCGTTATTGTGGGGAGCAATAACGTCTTATACCAAGCATTAAAGATTTATACTAAAATTCTTAAAAAGCCAAAATCACCAACCATTATGTACTCACAACGCTAAGCGAAAACAAGCAGTTATTAAAATCAAACTTCCGCTGTTGATTTAATAGCTGTCATTGCAGTTTTATTTATATGGTTAACTTCTAGTCTACTTTTAATCCACAGCTGAAGTTTAAATTTGTAAAGAACCATAGACTATAGCGCTATTAAATAAATTACTGAAATCAGTTTAATTAAAGTAGTTTAATAAATTAGGTCTATTTTAAGTGGGGTAGAAAACTTTAAATAGACCGATTAAATAGTGGGCGATATAAGGGTACCCTAAATAGACCAGAATGAAATATCAAACGATGCTATGCAAAATACGCCTTTTGTAAAACATCAGACAAACTACCAAAAAATTTAAATTGAGCTATTCCTTATTTAACAAACGCCGGTAGGATACTTTTTGCAACCTGGGTCATTATTTTATCTTCAAAATCCAAGCCTGTGATCACAACAACTAGGTCAAGCGCTTCAACCGAAATAACGCGATTTCCACCACCACCCCAAGCTATTTTGACATCATAGCTTTTGTCTCCGACTGCAATATTAGTTTGATACCACAAATAGCCATAGAAAAAGGTTTCCTGCCAATCTTCAGTAGCTCGAGTAATTGCGCTGGTGGCCTTCGCTAAATAATCTGCTGAAAGCAGTTGATCGCCTTTCCATTGTCCTTCATCGGTGACCAAGACTCCCAATTTGAGCATATCGCGAGACGTCATGCTTAATCTTGCATCCCCTATTGGTAGGCCACTTTTGTCATCTCTCCATTTATAATTAGTGATCCCTAACTTTCCGAAAAATTCATTTTTAATAAAATCTTTAGCGGATCCTGGCACGATAGCATCGAGGACTTGCATGACCATAATTGGATCAGAGCCTTGGTACTTATAGATCTGAGACTTTGAAGTAACAGGCTCACTCAGCCCAAGAAAAGCCTGAACCTGATCCAAACCTTTAAAAATTTCTGGGGTGTTCCTGAATTTAGTCATCTGTTCATCACTGAAACGAAGTCCCGATCTCATCGTCAACGCTTGGTGAAGGGTGATTTTTTCTACACCATCAACAAATTTTGTTGGGTCCAGATCTTTCAAAAAGCTGACCAGAGGTTTGTCTAAGTCGGCCATGGTTAGATAACCCAGCTGGATTGCACGGCCGAGCAACAAGCTTACGTAACCTTTAGTCGCTGAATTTTGAAAGTGAGGTAGGTTGATGCGACCGCGTTTATAATAGGATTCAAATATAAACTTGCCCTTATGCGCGATTAGCAGGCTGTCGTAGTCACCGTGTTTATTATTAGCGAGTTCCTCGGCCAGTTTGACAATCATGTTTTTATTACCACCATCAATACCCAATTCACCAACGGCTAGATCGCCTTTTCTGGCTGCCGGCGTTGTATCGATAAAGGCTTTTTTGAGATTTGGAATATCCCTGAATGAGAGCGTGGCCTCGGCGGCTGTGGCTTGAGGTGCGTGACTATTATTTTCAACGGCGCTTTCTTTGGCAAAACTACTAAAACTAATGAGTAGTGCGAAAGCGAGTGAACTTTTGAAATTCAAGTTGATGATCATATTGATCCTCCAGATTGTAAATGCCTCTACTCAAGGCAAATTTATGGGTTATTATTTATGCCTTGGGCCTAAGTGTCTCAATAATCTGTGCATCCACCCAATAAGGATTTCCTAGAAAATAAATACTTCCATCTTCTCGAAAATTTTTATCTCCCTTATAAAAAAACAAATACTTTCCATCGGGTGTCACCCTCGGGCGCTGATCATAGGCTGCTGTGTTTATCTTATCTCCCATGTTAATTGCTGTCCCCCATGAACCATCTTTCTGCCTGAAACTAATAAAGATATCTGGAGTACTTTCACCTTCTTTCTCAGCATCCCACATTAAATAAGATTCATCTGGAGCAATGAAGGGGTGGGCAATATATTTTCCTGTGTTAATCGCTTTGTTCATTTTTATAGGGGTTTCATATTTGCCGTTTATACGACGCGAATAACTCATATGACCAATGCCGTCTCTTTCGAAATCTATAAAATAAAAATAATAAGTTCCTTTAGCGGAGACGGTGAAACCAGTGATGGGAATGTCTTTGAAAACGTCATGGCTTTTCATCTCAGATAAAGCAGGGTGGAATCGTTGCGCATATTTCTTTTCATCGGCTGGCAAGACTGACTTCCTGCTCCATCGATTATTTTGGTTTTGCATAACAAACAAGGTAGGTTTTCTATTTTCTCCACTAAATCTCGTGAAACTTAGCTCCGTCATATCGGGTAAAAACGTAACAACAGTTTCTTGATGCTCTTCGGTTGATACAATTCCAGGAGCAAACAATTCAGGAATTAAACCTGGTAATTTTTGACCGAGATAGGGGCCTTCGATGACATTATTTCCGTCGACGTTTTTTTCAGTGGCGGCAGCTGAAAAACCGCTTAATAAAATGACGGCGAGTAAACTTTTTAATTTTAAACTGATAACCATTATGTATCCTATTGGTATTAGAAAAACTATGAATTTTAAAACTAACTTCTATTGCTAGTGTGAAGCCATTTAATAGTGCCATCCTTCATTAAAATGTAAGTTTGTGTATTGCCGCATGCACTTGCTAAAGTTGTGAAAAAACTACAGTGGAGAGGGGGGTAAAACAACTTAAAACTTCTTAAATCTTCTTAAATCGCGGCTAATGAGCAATCTAAATCATAGGTGGGCACTGTAAAATAGTATGTATTATCAACTGGTTAGTGTATGTATTTATTTTGTATGCCTAGTGAGAATTAAGGACGTATAAGATTCAGACAGCATAACTGGGTCTCATTGTTTTGACTTAAATGAAGGTCCATTTAGGGGGAAGCTGTTTTAGTTAATGTTAATAAAACACGATTAACGACAGGTGAGCCATGTTAAAAACAAAGAATACATTTTTAGATGGAGGTATACTCTCCCAACAATAAAATCATCTTTAACCTTTGGGTATATTCTTGGAACATAGTCAGCAATATCAACTGGGCTCGTGGATAATTTGTCCCCAAACCAATACCATAACAAATAAAGCTGACACACATTCTATCGACAATAAAAGCATGCAAGTGCTGTTGTTTTTAATTCATCATAGTGGAGAACATGTCACTAAAGGCCAAGTTTTTGAACATGTCTGGAAAGATAGTTTTGTGGCAGATGACATATTATCTGTAGCGGTGAGTAAAATTCGAAAAGCATTGGGTGATAATGCACGCAGCCCGACGTTTATCAAAACCTTGCCAGGTGTGGGCTATACATTAATTGCCACGGTAAAAAAAATAGATAATCCTAAACTGGGGCGTAGCAAAAGAATTGACTTCTCTAGTATATATAAGCCAAGTATCTATATAGGCATCATAACCTTATTACTAATAGCCACATTTTTGGTCATGTATTTCATCGACACTAATGAAGGCTCATCTTCTAATCAGGTTGCTAGTCAACTTAAGATCAACTCCATTGCAGTACTGCCTTTTGTTGACCTTAGTTCAACCCAGGACAATCAACATTTTAGCGATGGATTGTCTGATGCCATCATCAATCAACTTTCTCAAATTAAACAATTGAAAGTTATCTCTCGTTATTCTTCCTTCACCTATCGAGGAAAATATAATGCAACAGAAATTGGTCAAGCATTGCAGGTAGATACGTTGCTTGATGGCAGTGTGCAAAAAATGGGGGAACAGGTTCGCATTAACGTCAGAATATTCAGCACAAAAAATGGTCAACAACTTTGGTCTAAAACCTTTGATAGCAACACTCAGAATAGTTTTAAACTACAAGACGACATCAGTGCCACTATACAAGAAATAATCCAACCTGATTATGCCCCAAGAGATGGCAGCCCCAGCTCAAAGCCGACTAAAAAAATCAATGCTCAAGCATACGAATGGTATTTGATGGGACAATATCACTGGCGACAAAGGAACCCGATATCCCTAATCAAGGCAGTGACTTATTTTAAACAGTGTCTTGAGTTAGAACCTGATTATGCTGACGCGCATGTAGGGTTAGCGATTACCTATGCCTACCTTCATCACTTTGCCAATTGGAGCGAAAGAAAGGCGATAGACAAAGCATTACCCCATATAGAGAAAGCGTTGGCTTTGAAACCCAACTCACCCACTGCGCTAGCTGCTAAAGGAATGATTCTGACCCTCAATTTGGGCGATTCAACACTAGTTCAACAGGCACAGCAAGCTTTCTTACGCTCACTAGAATTAGATGATAATGCCACTACTCACCGTTGGTACAGCTCATTGTTAAATAAATTAGGCAAGCATTCGCAAGTCATTCAACACCTGAATCAAGCGATTGTGCTTAATCCATTGTCAGCGTCCCTGAAACGTTCCCTCAGTTCTTATCTCCGCTCAATAGGGAAACCAGATTCAGCACAACGAATGTATCAACGCGCTTTAATTCTTGAGCCGGATCATTTCTCACATGTTATTGAATCAACGCATGTTTTCAGACATACCCAAAAATCGATTATTGCCTTGGCAGTTTGGCAATCGGCAAATGCTGAACTTTTCACAAGCTGTTCTAGCGATGAGTATTGTGAGCAGGTTGTTTTAGCCTATTTAAGCATTGGCGCAAACAAAGCTGCCAATAGCGTTTTAGCTAAAATGGGGGCAAAACACCGTCATTTTTTAAACTCTTTGGACTTGATTGATTTCGCTTTAAAAGGGGAAGCGCAAAAAATATTATCAATCAAAGAGCGCTTATCATTAAGACGACCCAACAACCGAAGAGTTTTATTCGACTTAGCGGTTGCCCAGTTTCGCGCAGAAAAATTTAGACCGGCTAAAATCACTTTGCTAAAACTCTATCCAGAATGGCGTAATCTTACATCCATCAGGCTAAGTGATATCACCGCAGATAATTATATGGCTCAAGTGTTGTACGCTGTGACTTTATCTAATTTAGATGAAAAACCGCTCGCTGAAATTTTATTGCATAACCTACAAGCATTCCTCAAACAGGACAGGGTATTTGATAAAATTCAGGCTGAATTTACTTTGGCTGAAATCAACGCGCAATTAGATAACAGACCACAAGCATTACACCATTTAGCAATGGCATTAGAAATGGGCTGGCTCGAGTCTAACAATAGAGAATGGTGGTCATTGCAGAACAATCATCTTTTACGGCCTTTGTATGAAGAGCCTGAATTCAAATTATTGCTGAAGCAACACCAGGAAAAACTAAACAAATTGCGAGAGAGAGTTAACAGTAAATTAAGCATAATTCCTAGTTCGATAGAGTAAAACCTTCTTTCACTGCATTAACGTTCAACTACGACTATTGGCGGTCAGCGTCTGTTCGTGATGTTGGATATGGGGATGAGGAGTTGAATTTAAATGAATAGAAATTTAAATATTTGAAGTTATGCTGACTTCTAGTTGATAATTAAACATTTATTAATTATCAGCCCGTTACATAAACAACCTTAGCTAAAATCTAGATTCAGGTTCACTTTTGAGTGCCTGTTTTTATTTAAGGTTAGAGGTTATATGGGACTATTGGATAGGTGGTTTCTCAATCGATTTATCCAGAAATAAAATCACTCAAAATAAGCAATATCAAGATATTTTCCCAAAAGCTTTAGTGGTTCTAACCCTCCAGGCTGAAAATCGGGAAAAGTGGTTAGTCATGACACACTGTTAGCTAAAGTATGGCAAGACATTGTGGTATCACCTTATATATTACAAAGAAGCATCGCCCAATTAAGAAGAGCACTAGATAACGATTGAGCGGCCTGCCTGAACTATACTTTAAATCTCAATTTTGGCTAGACGAATAAAGTGTGCATAACCTTTCAAATATTTATAACCGCTTATGTATCTATAGCGTATCTAATTTTGAGTGATTTTAGCTAATAAATTTAGTCCGTTTTGTAGTGGAAAGAGTCTATCTTAAATTATTATACGTGGAGCAGGGAACTTTAATACCTATAGGTGTTCTTACTATACGAGACTTTTATTTCCCTTAGTGTTTCATGTTTTTATAACGCGTTTACTTAATTTCAAGTGAACGCTTTTTTTTGACCTAATTTTAAGTTTCGTTATCGGTAAAAAATCTGATTCTAATCACCATTTCAACCAAATTAAATAATGCCTCATTGTGGTAAAAGCTGAATCTGGTTAACCGATTTTTGAGTATGGTGCTTGGTTACTTAAATATTGTATTTTTTATGGTTATTTACGTATAAAGAGATTTTTATAATGTTCAGGGGCAATACGAACTTTTCATTAAAATGAATCCAAACCTAAACTCGGCCTTCTTTGTGGTGAAATCTAATGTTATCCCAAACACATTTGCTTGCCCTGCTCCTTTAACCTAAAATATCGACAATATAAATTTTCCATAAAAACAAAAGGTTTCTTCATGGCATTGCCAGATAAATTTATCTATTCAATGAATAGAGTCTCTAAAGTAGTCCCGCCTAAACGTACTATTTTGAAAGATATTTCTCTTTCCTTTTTCCCCGGCGTTAAAATTGGTGTTTTAGGTTTAAATGGCTCAGGTAAATCTACCCTACTACGTATAATGGCTGGTATAGATACCGACTTTGAAGGAGAAGCAAAAGCACTGAGTGGTACAAAAATTGGTTATTTACCACAAGAGCCTCAACTTGATGAGGAAAAAACAGTACGAGAAATAATTGAAGAAGCCGTATCGGAAGTAAAAAACGCCATGGCACGTTTAGATCAAGTCTATAACGAGTATGCCGAAGAAGGTGCAGATTTTGATGCCCTTGCCAAAGAACAAGGTCAATTAGAAGATATTATTAACAGCCAAGATGGTCATAATATTGATAATGTTTTAGAACGTGCTGCAGACGCTTTACGTTTACCCGAATGGGATCAAAAAATTGCGATATTAAGTGGTGGTGAACGCCGTCGTGTTGCACTTTGTCATTTATTGTTGCAAAAACCAGACATGTTATTACTTGATGAACCCACCAACCACTTAGATGCTGAATCAGTTGCTTGGCTAGAACGTTTTTTACATGATTATCCCGGTACTGTGGTAGCCATTACCCATGATAGATATTTCTTAGATAATGTCGCCGGCTGGATTTTAGAACTTGACCGTGGTCATGGTATTCCATGGGAAGGTAACTATTCGTCTTGGCTTGAACAAAAAGAGGCTCGTTTAGCACAAGAAAGCAAAAGTGAAGGTGCTTTGCAAAAAACCATTAAACAGGAATTAGAATGGGTACGCTCAAACCCTAAAGCTCGTCAAGCAAAAAGCAAAGCTCGAATGCAACGTTTTGAAGAACTTAGCAGTCAAGAACATCAAAAACGTAACGAAACTAACGAACTTTATATTCCACCAGGGCCACGTTTAGGGGATAAAGTACTAGATGTTATTAATTTAACTAAATCTTACGGCGATAGAGTACTCATTGATAATTTAAGCTTTAGTGTTCCTAAAGGCGCCATTGTTGGCATTATTGGTGCCAACGGCGCTGGTAAATCTACCCTATTTAAGATGATGTCTGGGGCTGAACAGCATGACTCTGGTGAAATTCAGTTAGGTAAAACGGTAAAATTAGCCAGTGTTGATCAATTTAGAGATGACATGGATGGGAATAAAACCGTTTATCAAGAAATTTCTGAAGGTCATGAAATCATCGAAATTGGTACTTATCAAATACCTAGCCGCGCTTATTGTTCACGCTTTAATTTTAAAGGTAATGATCAACAAAAATTGATTAAAGACCTTTCTGGTGGTGAACGTAATCGTTGTCATTTAGCTAAGCTAGTGAAAACAGGTGGTAATGTATTATTACTTGATGAACCCACCAATGATTTGGATGTAGAAACACTACGAGCACTCGAAGAAGCTATTTTAGAGTTTCCAGGCTGTGCCATGGTTATTTCCCATGATCGCTGGTTCCTTGACAGAATTGCTACCCACATTTTGGATTACCGTGATGAAGGTCAAGTTAACTTCTTTGAAGGCAACTTCTCTGACTATAACGAATGGTTGAAAAAGACCCTAGGATCGGCAGCTATTGAACCTCATAGAATCAAATATAAAAGAATGACTAAATAAACAATTATCCGTTAGTTATTAAATAGTTCTAGGTATCTTTATTGACAAAATAATCACAATTAAAGCGTGTAATAAAGATGCCTTTTTTCTAAAAGAGAGCTATGCTAAAGCTATATTGGCTAAAAAGTGATTGCATAGATGGAAAATAGAAGATTATTCACCCGAGTATTGTTTTCAATTAAGGCAATACTAGAAGTTGAAGAAAATGAATACCCTGTTTCTATCCATGATATTTCTTTAAATGGTGCCCTTGTTACTCTGCCTAAAAATGATCATTCATTAAAAGGTAAATTAGGTATTTTGAGTTTTTCACTGCTAGATGATGAATCTAAAGTTGAAATGCATATTGCCGTTGTTCATGAAGAAGCTGAAGAAGTTGGTCTACAGTGTAATGCCATTGATATTGATAGTATTTCGCATCTGCGTCGACTAATAGAGCTTAATTTAGGTGATGACGGCCAAATTAATAAAGAACTATCACAATTAACGCGTTCACCCGATTAATATTCAAATAGTTAATATTTAAATAGTTAATACTCAACTAGTTAATATTCAAATACCCTGTACTCAAACTAATAACTGCAACTACTCTCCTAGGAAACTCTCATGAAACATATTGTTATCTCTTTTATTAGTCCCGACAAACCCGGATTGGTCGATACCCTTTCTAACATCATCAACCAACACAAAGGCAATTGGCAAGCCAGTAGTTTGCATCACATGTCTGGTTTTTTCACTGGTGTATTGGAAGTAGCCGTAGCAAAAGATCATTGTCAGCCATTAATTACTGAATTAGAAGCAATTAAGAATTTAAGTACCGTGATAAAAGTTGCGGAACAAGAAGTAAAATCACAAAACCCAAGTATTGTGCTCGAACTTACCGCTAATGACCGAGTGGGTATAGTGCAAGAAATATCTTCAGTTATCCATCATCAGGGTGGTAATTTACTTAAGCTAGTCAGCAAACAAGAAAGTGCCGCACACAGTGGTGCTGAGCTATTTAAAGCCAAAGTAACCATCTCTGTTGATGAAAAACATATAGATGATTTAATTCATGGTATAGAAAACTTAGCTGATGATTTAATTGTCGATATTGCTCGTTAATTTTCGCTACCATTTAGAGAATTCAAGGCAGACCAATTGAGCTTAAGGATGAGCATAAATTGTTTCAAATCTATCAATAACTTTCTTCCGTAATAAATAAGTAAAATATAGTTCATATTATTGTTTTATAAACTATTATTTAGCTATTCGCTTATTATATGTTCGACAATTCAATGTTTTTTGATAAAGAACTTAGTTGGTTAGCTTTTAATGACCGTGTATTACAAGAAGCAGCAGATAATAGTGTGCCAATCATTGAGCGTATCCGATTTTTAGGTATATATTCTGCTAATTTAGATGAGTTCTTTCGTGTGCGTGTTGCCGATATTCGCCGTAGAGCGATGTTGGAAAATGTTCAGAAAAAAGATGAAAAGAAATGGACGTTATTACACAGCAATATTATTAAAAAAGTAAATACTTTAACACGGCAATTTAAAACCATTGTTGATCTAGTTTTTACTGAACTTGAACAAAAGAATATTCATGTTATTTTTAATGATGAAAAGAACATTACATTTTCTCAAAAGCTCTCAAATAAACAAATTGACTGGTTAGAACATTATTTTGACAACCGTATTATTCGTCATATTACCCCGATAATTATTCAATCAAAAACACAACTTTCCAGTTACATTGATGATGATGGCATCTACTTTTTAGTGGCATTAAGAGCAGATAATAAAACACAATTTTGTTTAGTTGAAATTCCACGAGATGAAATAGAACGTTTTATTGTATTACCTGATAATAAGTTGAAAAACAAACATATCGTGCTTTTAGATGATGTTGTCCACTATTTTATTGAGAAGCTATTTTTAGGTTTTATTGATTATAAACATATTGAAGCATATTCCATAAAACTCACACTCGATGCTGCCTACAACCTCACAGACGACTTAGATGAAAGCCTATTAGACCAAATATCAAAGGGTCTAAAACAACGCCTAAAAGCCGACCTAGTACGTTTAGTTTATGATCAAAACATGCCGACTTACATGACCTCATTTTTGCGTAAATCTTTGAAAATAAAAGAGCTCGACAACCTAGTTGCCGGTGGTCGTTATCGACACTTTAAAGACTTTGTCCATTTCCCCAATTTAGGCCACAAAGATTTAGAAAAACCAGAAATAAAATCACTGGATGCACAACGTTTTAGCCATTATCCCTCAGTTTTTGAGGCGATCAGCCAACGTGATATTTTATTGCATTATCCTTATCACAAGTTTCGTCACTTCACCGAATTTCTCCGCCAAGCTTCTTACGATCCAGCCGTAAGACAAATTAAAATTAATATTTATCGTGTAGCAAAACACTCACGTATTATTCATTCACTAATGGAAGCCGTTAAAAATGGTAAAAAAGTCACCGTAGTTGTTGAGCTACGAGCACGCTTTGACGAACAAGCAAACATTGAGTGGGCAAAGTTAATGAAAGATGCCGGCATTAATGTTGAATTGGGCATTGATACTTTAAAAATACATGCAAAACTATGCTTAATTACCCGCATAGAACATGAGAAAGTGGTTAAATATGCGCATATAGGTACGGGTAATTTTCATGAAAGTAACGCTCGTATTTATACTGATTTTTCCTTATTCACTCAACATAAGGAAATTTGCCAAGAAGTAGAAAATGTTTTCTCTTTTGTCGCCCATAGCTATAAACGTTTCCGCTTTAATCACTTGATTGTTTCTCCCCTAACCTGTCGCCGACGCTTATATCAACTTATTGATAATGAAATCCAGCAAGTCGAAGAGGGCAATAGAGCGAGTATAAAATTAAAGGTCAATAATTTAGTTGATAGCGGATTGATCAATAAATTATACAGTGCCAGCAAAGCCGGCGTTAAAATAAAATTAATCATCCGTGGCATGTGTGCATTGATACCCGGCGTTAAAGGGGTCAGTGATAATATCAAAGTCATTTCAATTATAGATTTATTACTAGAGCACTCAAGAGTGATGATATTTCATAATTCAGGCGAAAAAGCCGTATTTATCAGCTCTGCAGATTGGATGGAAAGAAATATTGATCAACGTGTAGAAGTAGCCTGTCCGATTTATGACGCTATTTTAAAACAGAGAATTATCGATATATTTGACCTACAATTTAAAGATAATGTTAAAGCGAGATTGATTAATCAACAGCAAAATAATACTTATCATGCATTAAATAAGTTAACACCGATACGTTCACAAATAGCGATTCATCAACTCCTTATTAAACACGAAAACCAAGATGAAATTCTAGTTATTAACGATAGTACTCATGAACAAAAAAAAAGCTAAACAAACAATAGTAAAAGAAAATTATATTGCCGCATTAGACCTTGGCTCTAACAGCTTCCATTTTGTTTTAGCAAGACAACTCAATGGTCATTTACAAATTGTTCATGCGGAGAAATATCGGGTGCAGCTTGCTCAAGGATTGCAAGACGATAACATACTTAGTCCAACAGCCATTCAGCGCGGTGTATCTACATTAGAAAACCTAGCCAAATCAACGCAACACCTTACCTCCAAAAATTTTCGTGCTGTGGCAACTTTCACCTTAAGGCAAGCTAAAAATTCTGCACAATTTTTAAAAGCAGCAGCACAAGTATTTCCCTTTGATATTGAGATTATTTCGGGCCATGAAGAAGCTCGGCTCATCTATCAAGGCGTAAACCACTATACGCAGTCAAGCCAACAGCGACTTATTATTGATATTGGCGGTGGCAGTACCGAGTGTGCTCTAGGTCAACAACAAAAAATTGCGGCTCTGGCAAGTTTAACCATGGGGTGTGTCAGCTACAGTCAAAAATTCTTTAAAAACGGTGTTATCAATGATAATGCCTTCTGCGCTGCTATTCGCAGTGCACAACATGAAATAGACTCAGTAATCAAACGTTTCAAAAAGTCTGGGTGGCAAGAAGTTATTGGCACATCAGGTACCATAAAGAGTATTTCAAAAGTACTTAACTTTGATCAACACCTTATTCAACCCATCCAGTTATCACAATTACTGATACTTAAAAAACAACTTATTGCATGTAAACATTGTGACAGCATAAGTATTACCGGAATTAATACCAGTAGACGAAACGTATTTAGTGCCGGGCTTGCAATATTAATTGCACTGATGAAAAGCCTCAAAATAACGCAGTTGGATTATTGCCAATATGCTTTACGTGAAGGAGTATTAATTGAACAACTTGATAGCTTACAAAACAATAATATTAGACAACGTACCGTAATAAACTTAATTGCACGCTTTAATATTGATACCAAACAAGTAGCACTGGTTGATAGTAGTGTGCAGCAATTATTTAATGCCGTACAAGATGTGTGGCAACTCAAGCAGCCAATTTATCACGAATTACTAATTGCTGCGGTACAATTACATGAATTAGGTTTAGATATAAACCCTTCGGGATACCATAAACATGGGCAATATATTTTAACTCATGCTGATTTGTCGGGTTTTAACCAAGAGCAACAACAAGCCCTTGCATGGTTAGTGGGTAATCAAAGAAAAAAAACATCGCCACTTGATGATGAACAATGGTACTTACTGAAACCTCAACGTTTAAAAAAGTTAGTGATATTGCTACGGTTAAGTATATTGCTCAGTCAACAACGTCAAAAAAATAAAAGTGCTTTAATAAATGCCTTAGCTGATAAAGAATCTTTGACCTTACTTTTTGACAAACAATGGCTATTAGACCGACCCATTGTTGATACTGAACTTTTTTATGAAAGTGAACTGATAGAGGTTCTTGATATAAAACTAATAATTAAATCGTTATAAATACTCAGCTCATTGTCGAGGCTAAACTGTTGAAGCTAGGCCGTCGAGCCTCACTACGTTCGTGTCGACCTACAACAATACTGAACTCGTGATATAGGGTACTTCCTGTACATACACGAAATTATGCTCCTGCAATTTCGATATACTGTACTTCCTGTACATAAAAGCCCTGTGATTTTGAAAATCACAGGGCTTTTATTTGTTCTAAAAACGTTTATTGGTGTATTACTACAATCCTAGCTTTTTATACTCTTTTTTCACAACCGATGTTGGTAGTGGAATATAACCATCTTTTTCAACTATCTTTTGCCCTGATTTTGATAAAACCATTTTCAAAAATTCAGCTTCCATAGGTGCTAATGGTTTATTTGGGTGTTTGTTCACATAAACATATAAGAAACGAGATAGTGGATATTTTTTCGAAATAGCATTGGCCATATTTGCTTCAACATAATTATCACCTTTTTTCGATAAAGGTAAAGCACGCACACCTGAAGTTTTATAACCTATCCCTGAATAACCAATACCATTAAGTGATGCAGAGACCGACTGTACTACTGAAGCTGAACCCGGTTGTTCATTTACGGTATTTTTAAAGTCACCTTTACATAATGCTTTCTTTTTAAAGTAACCATAAGTACCCGATACCGAGTTACGACCATATAGTTGTACGTCTTTACCTACCCAAGTACCTGTTAAACCTAGGTCGCCCCAACGATCAACGTCTTTTTCTGCACCACACTTTCTGTTGCTCGAAAAAATAGCATCTACTTGATCAATACGTAATCCTTTAATTGGATTATCTTTATGGACAAATACGGCTAACGCATCAATAGCTACACGTACGGCTGTCGGTTTATAGCCATAACGTTTTTCAAAAGCTTCAATTTCACGAGACTTCATTTTTCGACTCATTGGTCCAATATTTGAAGTCGCTTCAGTTAACGCTGGCGGTGCAGTAGAAGAACCAGCCGCTTGAATTTGAATATTAACGTTTGGGTATGTACGTTTAAATTCTTCAGCCCAAAAAGTCATCATGTTAGCTAAGGTATCAGATCCTACAGAAGATAAGTTTCCCGAAACACCACTGACTTTTTTGTATTCAGGTAAATTATTATCAACCGCTAATGTGGCAAAACTTACCAAACTTGTTAAACCTATGATGCTTAAAGCACGTTTAAAACCCATATTATTCTCCAATGAGAGTGTGATATCTGACGCTTTGATTTGTCTAGATAGTGTTTATTTATGAACACTATATAAACCTTATGTGACAATTATATTTAAGGTTTGTGACACTTATATTACAGAAAGGATTTATTTAACAGGCAAAACTTGCATGCTTTTAGGATCAAAACAAATAATAAACTCACTACCTTTTCCAACTTCACTATTGATAACAAGTTCAGCATTATGATGATTTAAAACATGTTTTACGATCGCTAAACCTAATCCAGAACCACCAGTATCACGAGAACGTGACTTATCAATACGATAAAATCGCTCAGTTAAACGGTTGATATGTTCAGGTTTAATACCTGGGCCATCATCTTTAACACTATATTCCATTTTATTGCCATTTTTTTGCCAACTAATATGAATATTGCCATGCTCAGGCGTATAAGCAATTGCATTAGAAACCAAATTCGCATAAGCGCTTTTGAGTTCAGACTCAATTCCAAAAATACCAATGTTTGGGTCAATATCAAAGGTAATGTTATGTTGCTTGTCTTGGTTTAACCACTTAGCATCATCAACTAAATTCGTTAATAATGCAGGCACATCAACACATTGTTTTTCAACACCGTGATCGCTAATTTCTGTGCGAGATAAAATTAATAACTGTTCTACCAATCGGTCCATACGAGTAACTTGTGACTCAATGGTTGAAAATGCTTTTTGCCAATGAGGGTCTAAACCGTGCTCAGTCGTTTGGATCATTTCAACATAACCACGAACAACCGTTAACGGGGTTTTTAATTCGTGAGAAACATTAGCAACAAATTCTCTACGCATTTCTTCTAAACGATAAATTTTACTGACATCACGAGCTAAAAAAAGTACTTGTTCACTACCATAAGCCATTAGCCGTAATTCTAAATGTATCTCTGGATTGGTTGGCGATAAGATATGACATGGGCTATCAAAATTAGCTTCTTCCAAATATTGAGTAAACTCAGGAAAACGAATTAAGTTATCAATGCGCTGACCCACATCCCCTGGCCAACGAACACCTAATAATTTTTGGGCTTTTTTATTGCCCCACAAAATGGTTAATTCATTAGAAAGCACTAAAGCAGCATCCGGCAATGCTTCAGCACCATCTCTAAACTGACGAATCTTATCATTTAACGATTTGAGTTTTTGTCGGTGACGCTTAATCTGTCGATATAAACCGTTATAGATATGCCCCCAAATCCCTTTAGATTCAGGAGGAGATATTGATTTACTTTGCCATAACCACATCATTAATTGATGCAGATGACGATAATGCCACATCAACATGCCAATACTGGTTAAAGCGACAAAAGCCCATAAATGACCAAAAATATAACCAATCACGGCGCTTAATAGCAACCAACCAAGCAACCGTATCAATAATGAACGTACCGATATTCTAAAATGCATATACCCGTGTTACCTACTAAGCTAATTTCCCTGAAAAACGGTAGCCAGAGCCACGTACCGTTTGAATAAAGCTTTCATGACCCTCACCTGTAATGGCTTTACGCAAACGTCTAATGTGCACATCAACGGTTCTGTCTTCAACATAAACATTGGTACCCCAAACATTATCAAGTAATTGTTCACGGCTATAAACACGCTCAGTATGGGTCATAAAGAAATGTAATAATCTAAATTCAGTTGGACCTAAATCTAAACTTCTTTCATTAATAGAAACCCGATGTGAAACAGGGTCTAATTTCATGCCATGAAAATCAATCTCTTCTTCTAAAGATGTGGGTGAAACTCTTCTGATCACCGCCTTTATACGAGCAATCAATTCTTTGGGAGAAAATGGTTTAGTGACATAATCATCAACACCTGCATCAAAACCTTTTACTTTATCATCTTCATCAGCTCTTGCTGTTAACATAATAAGAGGGATAACTCGTGTATATTCGTTTTGCTTTAGCATTTTTGCTAATTTAACACCTGTGCCGCCCGGTAACATCCAATCAAGTAAAATTAAATCAGGGTACGGTTCAACAACTTTAGCCATGGCCTGCTCAAAGTCTTGTGCTTCAATAACATTAAAACCATTTTGTTCTAAAACAAAAGTGATCATTTCCCTGATGGGTGCTTCATCTTCAACAACTAAAATTCTTCTGCTCATTACAAAATTCCATTATGTCTACAAAGTGCTATTAAAGCTATTGTGCTAAATTTAAATGACAGTTTTATGACAAAAGAGAATATTAACAATTTGATTTTAATACCACTACGAATAAAACACGTTTTTGACGGATTAATACCGTTTTGATTAAGTTTCTTCCCGCTCAGCGAGATTTAAAAGGCTTAGAGACAAGGCATTGATTGAAGAGAATGGTTACTCTCGGCAACTGCGTCCTGCGTTGCCCTACTGCCTCACATCCATGTGAGAACCTTATCGAAATTAATAACGTCGGCTGTAAGCCTTTTAAAAATTGCCCTTCGGGAGTTTATCAGCGATTCGATAACCGCATAGAATTTCTTTAATATAGAATGACTATATACAAAATAATTCTATTTGTTCTCAAACCGCTGATAAGCTCTGAGTGGGAACAAACTTAGTCAAATTGGTATAAAATACAAAAAACGGTCATATGACCGCTTAAAAGTTTATTTTGATCTAGACTTTCTAGTGAATAATATATTTGTTACCTAAAACTTATATTCAAGACCTAACCCTAAATAGTCTTTGTCAGCTGAGCCTTTAAGATCAAAGCTTGTATAAAAACTATATAACTTAGTATTTTTACCTAATTTATAATCAGCACCAATACTTAACCCTGATTTATCAGCAGAGTCTTTAAAGTCTGCCATTTGATATTGGCCTTTAAAAGTAATTTTATTAATACTGTATTTGATCGATGCCATATAACCATCCATTTCAGCACTACCATCAATTTTCTCTTGTGTTTGCACAACTAAACCAACAGTGAAACCAGCGACTTTAGCCTGTACAGTAGCACGGGTAATATCATAACCAGCAACTTCAGAGTCCATCGCAATTGATGCATAAATTTTAGATTTTTTAAGTTTAGCATCACCAAATATTGCCGCGACTGAATATGCATCTTCACCATCAATACTGTCTTCTGCAATATAAGTTACACCTAACTGAAAACCCGACACTCTTGGCGATTTATAGGTAATGGTATCGCTGACACGGTTTTCACCTTTCCATAGTCTCTTAATATCCGCGTTTAAGTCGTTAAACAAATCGACTTTACCTTCAGACTGCTTTAAGACGGTATCATTTATACCAACGAGAACTTCACCAAAACTCCCTCGTAAACCCACATATTGATTACGATCAGTAATGCTTTTTCCTTTTTCACTATCACCATCTAAATCAACTTGGTATTCAGCTTTAAAAACAACTTCTAAGTTATTATCTAACTCGTGTGTCCCTTTAAAACCAATACGTGAAGCATTACTTTTAATCTCAGTATATGAACCTTGACCATCGTCAGATGATTGCACGGACAAATTTGCTTTACCGTAAATATCAACATTTGCGGCAAGTGTAGAAAGCGACAACGTTGATAACATCGCCAGAGTGAGACCACGATTAGAAAGTTTCATTTTTATACCTATGTAAAATATTAAGAACTAAATTTATATGCTGGGTATATTGCCAAGCTTCTATGACACTTTTGTGACAATGCTACATTTTCTTTAAAAGTTTATGACAAATTTAAGAAATACACCTGATTTTGTTCAATATTTATTAATTAATACCGATTATCTGTTAATTATTTTACAAATATCCTATTAACCACTAAGGAAAATATTAAAAAAAGCTTTTAACATTCAATAAAATGACTAAAATCAATATATGCAAAGTAAAAAAAGACAACATCTATGAAGCTAACCAGTATATCTAGAAAATTACTGACACGGGTTCTCTCATTTTATTTTGTCTTAACTTTCATTGTAACTTGTGTACAAATTGGTGCTGAATACATCAATACCAAAAGCCATATCAACAGTGAACTACTGACTCTTGAAAAAACCTTTAGTGGTAGTTTAACGCGTGCGGTATGGGAATTAAATACCCAGCAAGCCGTTGATATTGCCGATGGTTTAGTCGCCATACCGATGATTAAAGGCATTACAGTCACTGATGAAAACAATCAAATAATTGCGCAATTAGGTGAGCGCCTTAATGGTGACTCCTCTAATACAAGTCCTTCGACAGAAGATGATGGTTTTTTTAATATCAGCTCCGTTTCTCGTGGATTATTTGGTCATACTTTCCCACTTATTTTTGAATTCTCAGGGAGAACAACCAAAGTAGGAAGCGTCATACTACTATCAAGCAACCAAGTAATATTTAACCGCATTGAAGTCGGTATTTATTTTCTTATTGGCAATGCCATGGTGAAAACGGCAGCATTAGTGCTGTTATTCTCCATCGCGTTTTCACAATTATTAACTAACCCTTTAAACGAACTCACTGAACAAATAAAACAATTTGATATTGATGATCCTGAAGCGTCAAAACTTCATATTATTAATTACGAAAAAAATGAATTAAGTATCCTACAAAATGCCTATAACAATCTCATCGGCGAGTTAGTGCTATATAAAGAAAAGCTGGGGAGAGCACAGGTTGAAATTATTGCTACCAATAACAAATTAGACGATCAAAACCTAATGTTGGAGCAAGAAGTTGCCAGGAAAACCTCTTCACTTAGTACCACGATGTTAAAAATGGAAGTTCAACAAAGAGAATTACTAGAACAACAAAGCCGTTTACAAAAAGAGAATAACCGCCGCAGTAAAACGGAACAGACACTGACACAGACAAATAACGATTTAAAAATATCAATTACGGAGTTAAACAAAGCACAAGAGCGGTTAATGAACGCTGAAAAAATGGCAGCATTAGGTAGTTTGTCCGCTGAGGTTACTCATGAGATAAATACCCCTATCGGCGTAAGTATTACTTCAACAAGTTATCTCAGTGATTTATTGGTAAAACTGACTACAGACATTGATAACCAAAAACTCACCAAACGTTCATTGGACGAATTTGTTGAAAATGCACAGCAAAGTGTTGGTTTATTGGAAAACAATCTTGATAGAGCTTCAGAGTTAATTAATAGCTATAAACAGATTGCAGTCGACCAAACCAGTGAAAAAATACGGTTAGTTAATTTTGCTAAATATCTTAGTGAAATTATTCGCTCACTTTCTCCTAAACTTAAAAAGAGCAACCATCGTGTAGAAGTTAACTGTACAGATAACATTGAAATATATTGTCATGCTGGTGCCGTTGCACAAATATTTACTAATTTGATCATCAACTCCATTTTACATGCATTTGAAGGTACTGACTCTGGGCTGATCACCATAGATATTAATATGCATCGAGATAAGCTCCAAATTCATTATCAAGATAATGGTGTCGGTGTTCCCCTTGAAAAACTACCTAAACTTTTTGATCCCTTCTATACCACTAAAGGTAATTCCGGTGGTTCGGGTTTAGGTACTCATATAATTTATACTTTAGTAACTGATACACTTAATGGCACAATTGAAGTAGATAGCCCACCAAACCAAGGACTTACTTACGACATCGAATTTAATAACATGCGCTAAACTACATAACTAAATAGAGATGATGTTGAAAAACCAGACCTCCCCAGGGTGTTATACCCGTGACACTTCAGAATACAGTTTCAGGATGCCTGAGCAATTCATGATCAAGGCGCCTATTTTATTCATGGTTGTTCCCTTAATTACATAGGCAACGACGAGCATGATTTGCTCAGACATCCCAAAATGGCTGGTTTATACCCGTTACACCTCAAAATGCAGAATTCAGTGGGAATTTAAAAGACTTTAGGCAAGGCATTTTATTTTGAGAATGGTTGTTCCATTGTTAAATTAAATAACGTGGCATAAAGTCTTTTAAAACCCACCCAAAGGGAAACACAGAGCAACATCACTTCGTTGTTGCACCAATTTGTAAGGGAATGCCATGACTTTATTGATGCGCCTAGAAGTGAAATTTCTCTGTGCTTCTGAACCTGCATCTTGAGGTGTAACGGGTATATAAACACTTTATGCGGCGTTATTGATTTTGATAAGGGAACAACCATTCTCTTCAATCAATGCCTTACCTAAAGTGTTTATAATTCCAGCTGAAGCCTGTCTTTTGAAGTAGCACAGGTATATAATGCACTTTTTCATTTATTAGCCCAACATGCTCGGGCATAGGATTATTAATGTGGTTTAAAAACCTTTATTTTTTCGCCTTCACACGCCCATTTGAACATTCAGAACAAGACTTAGAAAAGCATTTATCGGAACACCTCTTTACCCCTTGTGGCTCTACAGAATTATCTCATTTTGGTTGGGTCAATGCCTTAGGTAAACATGGTGATACGGTTGTTCATGGCGTTAATGGCAACTATTTATTATGTGCTAGGAAAGAAGAAAAAATCATCCCTGCTCCGGTAATTAAAGACCAGCTTGAAGCAAAAATAGCGTTATTAGAAACAGAGCAAAGTCGTAGCGCCACCAAAAAAGAAAAGGAGCAGTTTAAAGAAGATATAATGTTTGAACTATTGCCCCGAGCCTTTTCTCGTGTAACTGATACCCACGCTTATATAAATCCTGAACATAATATTATTGTCATCAATACGAGTTCAAGAAGTAAAGCAGAAGACTTTTTAGCATTACTTCGTAAAGTGCTAGGTACTTTACCTGTCACCAGTGTATCACCAGAAAAAGCACCTGATGAGTTAATGACTGATTGGTTAACAGAGAAGAATTTAGGTGCTAAATTTCAGTTAGGTATGGAAGCAGAATTTAATGCCTTGGGTGATGATGGCGCTGTTGTTCGTGTTAAGAATCAAGACTTAGCGAGTGATGAAATAAAAGCGCATTTAGATGCCGATAAATATGTCGTAAAACTAGCGCTTGAATGGGATGAGTCTTTATCCTTTATTTTATGTGATGATTTAGCGATCAAGCGCTTGAAATTTTTTGATGTCTTACAAGAGCAAAATGACGATATTGAAAGTGATGATGTTATTGCTCGCCTTGATGCTGACTTTGCCCTTATGGCAGGAGAACTTAATCGCTTAATTGGTGATTTACTTGCTGAGTTTGATACCAAAGCAAGTGATTGTTTAGACGCTGCTGAATAGTCGATATAAGTAATAAAAAGGCCTTTCTATTTTTCTTCCTATATATTGAAAGAAGAAAATAGAAAAGCCTTTAGTACATAATTGTGTGTGGAAATTTAAGTAAACATTGCTTTTACATCATCAACCATATCTTTAAATTCATCGCTATCCATAAAATTCAATTCAGGTAAAATATCCTTGCTAACATAGCTTTTTAGTAGTACTTCACAGGTTGCTTCATTTTTAAAAATATCATGATATATAGCGCCGGCGCGAATAAAATCAAGATAGTGTGCTTCAGCAGGTAATATCGTTAGATCACTCCAACTTTTAACCAACTCGATAAATTCATCAGAAAATCCCCAGGCCTTAGTGACTTCCGCGCCAATATCACTAGCAAGCTTAACAATTGCTTGTTGCAAAAATGTTGGGTTAGCAAAAATATCTGGATGCTTTTCAGCTTCGGTGAGAATGGGTAGAACTCCGATAGAATGTACTAATGCTGCTAGTGTTACCGTGTCCAGAGTTAAAGGACTATGTTTATGTTTTTTCAAATAAAATGTCATTAAGGTAATAGCCACTGACGCGACATCAACGGTTTTCTCCCATGATTTATTTAAGTACATAGAAACTATTTTATTCTTAGAAATAAACACTTGTTTAAGTGCCATCGCCGTCGCAATACTTTTAATTTGTCGCAAGCCGATCCGAGTTACGGCTTGATTAACCGTTTCAGCTTTTACGCTTCTTCCTAGCATGGCGCTATTTGCGACTTTTAACATACCTAAAGACAACGCAGGATCATGACCGATAATTTCACTCATTTTCCCTAAATTAATATCGGGATCATCAGCGGCTTGTCTTACTTTTAACGCAATTTCAGGTAATGTCGGTAATACCAATGAATCTTGCTTAATCTTCTCGATTAAAATGGTATATAGTGCGTTTTCAGTTCCCATAGATTCTACCTTTATATTTTTATTACTCACTCTTAAAACGTAGCACACTTTTTTAATCTTCGACGTTTTTTTAACAGAATAATTATAAACATTTCAATGTAATAGAAATGTGGTTTAGACCTTAAAAAATTTACTTGTTCTAGATCAAAAAAATGATGCTCTCTATTGATTGCCTGAATTATGCATTCTTTTATAATCCCCCCTTTTTCTGTATTGATATTATCACCGTTATGCTTAAACCTGAACTACTCTCCCCTGCTGGAAGCCTTAAAAATATGCGTTATGCCTTTGCTTATGGAGCAGATGCTGTTTACGCAGGTCAACCTCGCTATTCATTAAGAGTACGTAACAATGAGTTCACTTTAGAGAACATTCAACTAGGTATTAATGAAGCACATCAATTAGGAAAAAAAATTCTATTTGGTGAATAACATCGCGCCGCATAACGGCAAGTTAAAAACCTTTTTAAAGGATATTGCTCATTAATGTCCTAATGACACGATCACTTTAGATGAAAAATCTATGAAATAGATGCGGGTAAATGTACTGAATGTATTTGCTATTATGACAAACAAACCTATGTCTGTGTTTGTCCAATTGATTATGCAAAACCAGATCCTACAAAGGTTGAAGATGAAGAGACGTTATTAGCGAAATTTATGCGTATGCACGGCTAAAAATAATAAACGATTAACAACCTCTTGATTAATATCAGTAGCTGGTATCACTCATTTAAGTACATACCCGCTCCACTTGAAGATGCAGGTTTCAGCAAGTCGAGAAAGGGTCAGGTACAAAGCATTGCTTTTTCGATAATAGTTATTCTCGGCAACTGCGTCCTGCGTTGCCCTAATGTCCCACATCCGTGTGCGAATATTGTCAAAATCAATAACGAAGGAGATGGCCCTTTATCGCCTTGCCCTGAGGGAGCTAAGCTAGAAAACTAGTCCAGCGTTGCCTACATGGATGTAGGTACTTATACTTTGCATGGAGCAAAAAGTCTGTGCGATACTCGTTAAGGGAATAACCATTAGCTTCGTATCGCGCCTTGATCTGATTTCCTAGCTTAACTCTGAAACCGCATCTTCAAGTGGAACGGGTATACAACTTAGACAGATAGCCTAAACAGATAATTATACTGAAATAGGGGCTTTAATATGGGCATACGATTGATAATCTTTTAACTCAAAATCCTCAAAAGTAAAATCGAAAATACTTGTCACATCTGGATTTATCCACATAGTAGGTAAAGCCATTGGTTCACGTGATAATTGCTCATCAACTTGCTCCATATGATTTAAATATAAATGCGCATCACCAAAAGTATGAACAAAATCACCTAGTTCTAAATCGCAAACTTGTGCGATCATCATCGTAAAAAGTGCATAACTGGCAATATTAAACGGCACACCCAAGAATATATCAGCACTGCGTTGATATAATTGACATGATAGCTTGCCATTTAATACGTAAAACTGGAATAACGTATGGCAAGGCGGTAGTGCTTGTTTCCCTGCCGCCGCATTTTCTTGTGGGCTTATCGAAGTATCAGGCAATAACGCAGGATTCCATGCCGTTATAATATGACGACGTGAATCAGGGTTTGTTTTTAAATCATAGATAAGTTGTGCAAGTTGATCGATAGTTTCGCCATTACCTGCTGGCCAATTTCGCCATTGCACGCCATATACAGGACCTAGTTCACCATCATCAGTTGCCCAAGCATCCCAAATTTTAACGCCATTTTCACTTAAATAAGCGATATTGGATTCGCCCTTAATAAACCATAACAATTCATGAACAATTGATTTTAAATGACACTTTTTTGTTGTGACTAACGGAAAACCTTTTGCTAAATCAAAACGCATTTGATGACCAAAAATACTTTTAGTACCGGTACCTGTTCGGTCTGATTTTTCAATACCATTATCTCGAACATGTTTCATCAAATCTAAATATGCTTTCATTGCAATTGCTAACCTTTAACTGTGTTACGACTAGACCAAAGAGATTAATCGTTTGTGTTGAGAGAATATATCACTGAAATACTGAAGAGTATTATGCCTAATAACAAGGTATTTTTATAGAGGTAAACAAAAAGGAACTACAAAGAATTTTTAAAGTATATCCTAGAGATTAAAACGATATAAAAAGCTTCTAAAAGCCTAGCAATAATTACATTCCAGCACGAACAAAGCTACCAAGGCCTAATAACTCTAACTGTTCGTTCAAATAACTATGTACTTGTTTAGCCGTTGTAAAGGATAACGCTTTAGCTAAAATCACTTTCGACTTTTGTAAACTAACATGCCGTATAACCCATTTGATACGTGCAATGTTATAGGCATTCATACTTAACTTATCGTAACCCATCGCCAACAATAATAATGCGCCGGCAGGCTCACTTGCTAACTCGCCACATAAACTTAACGGAACTAAATATTTACTTGATTCTTCGGCAATGATATTTAAAGCACGTAATACAGCAGGATGATAAGAATCATATAAATCAGCTACTTGAACATTATTGCGATCAACAGCCAATAAATATTGCGTTAAATCATTACTACCCACCGAGAAAAAATCGACTTTATCGGCAAAGTCACCCAATTGAAAAATAACGCCCGGCACTTCAATCATCATGCCTATTTTAGGACGAGTTAATTTGCTTTGTCCTTCATCACAAATTTCTGCTGATAGCTCATAATAAGCTTGATTAATTAAACGCACCGCCTCATTTACTTCTGAAATATCAGAAATCATTGGCAACATAATTTCTAAATTATTATGTCCTATATTTGCTCTGATCATTGCTCTAACTTGCAATAAAAATATTTCAGGGTGATCAAGCGTTATTCTAATGCCACGCCAGCCCAAAAAAGGATTGTCTTCAACAATAGGAAAATATGGCAGAGATTTATCACCACCAACATCTAACGTTCTCATCGTCACCGTCTTTTTAGGAAATGCAGCCAAAACATTTTGGTATAATGCCGTTTGCTCCTGCTCCGAAGGGAAACAACTCCTATTCATAAAGGGAATTTCAGTTCGGTATAAACCGACACCAACCGCACCAACACTTTTAGAATGCTCCAAACCCGCTGAAAGACCTGCATTTAACACTAATTCGATCGGTCGACCATCAGGAGTAATTGTTGGTAGGTTTGCCACCTGTTTAACTTTATCCGTTAATGCATCTTCTTCGGCAATAAGATGTTGATATTCACGTATTAATGCCTCATTGGGTGCAATAAAAAGCTCACCACTATAGCCATCAACAATCGCTATTTGTTGATCCAGCTGTCCCAAGGGGATGTGGTCTAATCCCATAATTGCAGGTAAACCCAAAGCGCGAGCTAAAATGGCAGCATGAGAATTATTAGAACCTGACATCGAAATAATGCTTTTAAGACCTTGGTGTTGATACTCTGCCAGCATTGATGCAGTAACATCTTCGGCAACTAGAATAAAGTCTTCATTTTTTTTGATATCTTTTTGCTTATTATCTTGCTGTAACAGATTAATCAACAACCTATTACCTAAATCCCTAATATCACTAACGCGCTCACGTAAATAATGATCATCAAGCGCTTCGAAACGCAGTAAATAATTATCAATAACAATCTTCAGACTACTTGCTGCGCTCCATCCTTGACGAATTTTATCTTCAACTTCATGACCAATATTGGCATTATTAAGTAGCTGTTTATACATTTCAAAAATATCTAAACTGCTGTCATTAATTATATCATTGAGCTTAACTCGCATTTGTTCAAATTCTGCACGAGTTATTTCGATTGCTTGTGTAAAGTGTTGTAATTGCTCAGTTGTATTTGAGGCTTTTTGTAAAGATACGCTTGCCAAACTTACTTTTGGCTGCACTGTAACCATACGGCCAATCGCAACGCCAGATGAGCCACTAATGCCTTTTAGTTGTCTAGCACCTTGACTACTGTCATCACCTCGCAACAAAATCCCTCTTGCCTCTGCGTTAGCTAAAGCCGTAGCAAGTTGTGCAGATAAAGTCACCAAAAAAGCTTCTTCATTTTCGGTAAAACTACGAGACTCTTTTTGTTGTATTGATAAAATACCTAAGACTTTACGGTGATGAATTATAGGTGTGCCCAAGAATGCATTTAATTCATCTTCTTGTACTTCAGGGGCATGGATAAAGTGAGGATGATGTTGAGCGTTAGCAATATTGATCGGCTCTTCACGCTGACCAACTAGTCCAATAAGTCCTTCTGAAAAACCAATACTGGTATGCCCATGTGCACCAACTGCCAAACCATCTGATGCCATTAAGAGAAAGTGTTGTTTTTGATAATCAGCTAAATATACAGAACAACAATCTGTTTTTAAGGCTGTTTTTATCTGAGCAACTAAACGTAATAACGCACTATCGAGTTCAGCATCTTGGCTGAATTCAAGTACAATACGACGTAACGTTGTTAACATATTATCCCTTTTAAGGTTACAGCAGTGAGCATCGACGTTCATAGATACACTAATTCCGCAAAGGCATTAATGACTAAGAGTGACTATGGTACCGTGACATACCGTTCATCCTGAACATAAAAAGCTCACTACGAGTAGTAAGCTTTTGAAAACCAACTGAGTCAAACAATTGGAGTTTTTTTAAGTATAAACATAATAATAATCATGCACGTCGTTTACGTTTTTCGTGACGATATGACGGTAATGCAAATGATGAAAATTCTTTCATCACCTTACGGTAAACCTCACGTTTAAAAGAAACGACCTGTCGTACTGGGTACCAATAACTAACCCATCGCCAATCATCAAATTCAGGATGACCTGAATGTAGTAAATCAACTGCCGACTCTTTTGAAACCAATTTTAACAAAAACCACTTCTGTTTCTGCCCAATACATAATGGTTTACTTTCGTGTCTTATTAAACGCTTTGGTAATTTATATTTTAGCCAGTGTTTGGTCGAAGCAATAATTTTCACATGTTCAGGTTTTAAGCCTACTTCTTCGTGAAGCTCTCTAAACATAGTCTGTTCTGCTGTTTCACCCTCATCAACTCCACCTTGTGGATATTGCCAAGAATGTTGACCGTAACGCCTTGCCCAAAATACTTGTCCCCTGTCATTGATTATTACTATGCCTACATTGGCTCGATAGCCTTCGGCATCTATCAAAGGAACTCCTGACAATTTTCAATAGTTAACTGATTCTTCCATAATCTAAGGCTACGAGCAAATAAATATTTAGCTTGTCAGCGGTTTACCAAGAGATAATAATAGTTATAGGTGTTTGCAAAGAAGAATAACTATCAAAATTCACATTCCAAAAGATGAAAAAACCTTACTTGAACGAGCCTATGCATTATCAGGTTTAACCTTAGGCGAAATCGCCCAAAACCAAGGAATTGTTGTACCCAAAGATCTTAAACGCGAAAAAGGTTGGGTCGGTCTATTGCTTGAAAAAGTATTAGGAGCAAGTGCAGGGTCAAAGCCTGAACCTGACTTCCCTCACTTAGGTATTGAACTAAAATCTCTACCAATCAATCAACAAGGCAAACCGCTGGAAACCACTTTTGTATGTGTAGCGCCATTAACAGGGCTAGTTGGCGCCACTTGGCATAATAGTCATATAAGAAATAAAATGTCACGAGTACTCTGGGTTCCCGTTATTTCAGAGCGTTCAATACCTATTGCAAAGCGTATTATTGGCACTCCCTTCATTTGGTCACCTTCAATAGAAGAGGAACAATTACTTGCTTTAGATTGGCAAGAACTTACCGATATGATTGTGCTCGGTGAAGTTGAAAATATAAATGCAAAACACGGGCAAGTTTTACAACTTAGACCAAAGGCCGCCAATAGCCAAGTAAGAACCAAAGCAATTAATAAACATGGTCAGCCTTTTATGACGCTACCGAGAGGTTTTTATCTTAAAATATCATTTACACACATGTTAATTTCCAAACACTTACGTTTAAATTAATAATTAATAGCCATAGTCCGAATTATTAAAATGAGCTATAACTAAAATAGGCTTTTAATTATTCGTGTTTTTATGTATTTATAATGAAATTTGTTCAAACCTTTGATCGTTATATTACCATTATATTTTTTTTCACTATTATCACGATAGTGTTAACCTCTTACTTTACTTTCAAAGAAATTATTAATACTCACAATAAACAGCAACAACGGGCTATTATTCCACTATTTTCTTTAATCACCAATGAAATCATCCACCCCTTAGCCATCGCAAATTTTATGGCGAATGATCAATTTATCATTGATTATGCCCAACAAGAAAAAGTTGATAAGAAAAAAGTTTTACAATATTTACAGCGCATTTCAAAACAACATAAAACCACCTCTTTTTTAGCTATTGAAAAACATAACCTATTGATTGACTCTAATAACAATGAAACACAGTTAAGTTATGAAAAATCTGAATGGTACTATCGCCTGAAAAAAGAATTAAAAACACAATTTGCTGACATCGGTAATGCTAATAATCCTCACCTTTTTTTTGATAACAAGATACTCAATGATCAACAACAGTTTTTAGGTTTCGCTGGTGTTGCCATCGACTTAAACTATTTTGCGAATAAATTTAGAGAATATAAAAAACGATTTGGCTTTGAACTTATTTTTGTTGATAACAATAATGATATCACCTTGTCATCTACCGCATTAATGAAAACAGAAAGTCATCACCGGAAAAATGCAGTGATTAATATAGATACCTTACCTTGGTATGCGGCATATCAAGCAGCACAACAAGAAGAGGGGAATATAGAAAACATAATCACCTTCAATAATAAAGATGTTGTGGTATCACAAATGCCATTAAAAGAGCTCAGTTGGACAATGTTTATTGTTTCTCCGCCGCCCTCTCAACAAAGCGAATATTGGCAGCTATTTTTCACACGCTTTAGCATATTTCTCCTTGTTACTCTGATACTTTATTATTTTTTCATTCGCTCGGTTAACTATTTTAAAGTCAACTTAATAAAAGATACCGAAACCGATTTTTTAACCAAATTACCTAATCGTATCTTTCTACATTGGAAGTTGGAAGATCTTGCGCAACAGTTTAGCGACATCAGTATTGTCATTCCAGATAATGACCACTTTAAAGTCATTAATGATACCTATGGGCATATTGTTGGTGATGAAGTATTAAAAGCTGTTGCAGATAACTTTAGTAACGGCTTAAGAAAAGACGATGTTACAGGACGTTGGGGTGGTGAAGAGTTTATTATGTTACTTCCCGGTACGTCAGCAACACTAGCGAAAGAAATTACAGAGCGCATTAGAAAAAAAATATCCGAAATACCTTTTTCTATTAGCAGCTCTTCGCACCCTTTCTCAACAACCGTAAGTTTTGGGATTTGTTACCATCAATTAAAAAAATATTCATTAAAAAGTATGATCAGTGATGCTGATAAAGCGTTGTATGTCGCAAAGACCAATGGCAGGAATAGAACAATTATTTATGGAGAACCTTATTGATTATCGGTTTGTTAACCAAGACTTTTAATTTTCACTGTTTGAGCCATTTCAACGGTACTTTGTGCCGGTATTGTTTGCCATTGTGTATTAGCCGCTTCTAAACAGACAAACTGTTGTTCACCATCAAGGTGAACATCGCTCATAGCTGCAGCACCTTGCTGACCGGGATTCCATAATACCCATTGCTGACAATGCTGTGATTCTATTTCAATGACTCTCTGCCACTGACTATCCACCATTTTTACAGCTCTATTGGTATGATAAATACGGTCAATAGGGCCTACGCAGTTAGCAAGTGGCTGTGGTTCAACAAATTGATCCGTTAATTTATCACTAAAAGAGGCCGCTGATAATTGTTCAATAGTGATGTTCTCAGGCGCACTTACCGCAAAGTAGCTATGCAATGCTCCCGTATATTTAACAGGTTTGTCTGATAAATTAGTCATGTAAAGCTTTTGACTGAACTGCTTGCCAAGAATAAGCTCTTGTTTAAGTTCGCAAGGTGTTGGCCAAAGCTTATGTTGATTTTGACCTTGCCATGTCAGTATTAAGGTAATATTTTCTGCTGTTATTAATGTTTCAGTTAACGCCCAGACTTGTTGACGAGCAAAACCATGATTACCACCATCTTGGTATGGTCCAAACCACGGCCAACATAGGGGAATACCGCCACGAATGGCCTTGCCTGTTAAATACTGCGCGTCATCACTTAACCAAAAAATAGGTTTTTGATCTGTAGGCTGCCATGTCAGTACTTGTCCACCATATAAACTTATTGTCGCTTTAAACTTATCATGTTTAAGTGATAGCCCTTTTATTGTATGACCTAAATCTAATGATTGAATTTGACCAAACTCATTACTTAATATGATTTGTGCAGACATAGAAAACCTTGATAACTTGAACTAGCACTAGTTTAATCGAGAGACTCTAAGGATGAAACCATAAAAGTATTCAACTGTTAGTTCGAATAAACCTATTTATTATACTGTAGGTGATTCGAACGCAGCGAGGCTCGAAAAGAGTGTTAATATTATTAACATGCTTGTCGAGGTAAACATCGACCTACAACTATACTGTTCGCCCTGAAAATACACGTTCATCTACATCCATACAGCCGCGATATTGCCTGCATGGAAGCAGGTACTTATGATTTGTCGGGAACAAAAATCATGCCCGTTCGTCCTGAACATACACGCTCATCTGTATCCATGCAGCCGCGATATACCGTTCGTCCTGAACATAAAAGCCAGCATATATAGCTGGCTTTGGTATGCGAACTTAATCGATATTTATTTAACGTAAGCTTTAGGCATTTTACTTTCTGTCATATAACGCTTGCGTAATGCATCATGGCGACTTTTTGTTGAATGCTCTTGCCCTGCAATCCACATTTTATCAACATGTGAACTCAACTCAAACGGGTCGGCACTCCATAAAACTAAATCTGCATTTTTACCCACGGCGATACGACCGACATCTAAGCCAAAAACATCGGCAACATTAGCGGTTATCGAAGCTAAGGCATCTTCTTTTGATAAACCATTAGCAACGGCGTTGCCTGCGCTAAAGCGTAATTGATATAAGTTATGAGCATCATCAACAGATAGAATAACTTTAATACCAGCAGCCGTTAAGCGTGCAGCATTATCAAGAGATGCATGCAAAGTATCAAAGCTGCTAGGTAAATTGCTCATCGCATTAATAATGACAGGTATTTTAGCTTTTGCTAATTGCTCTTTAACAACAATTGCATCACCCGCACCAACAATAATTAAGTTAAGTTTAAAGCGCTCTTTTATCTTAATTAAAGCCAACAAATCAGTTGCTCTATCGGCATAAGCAATTAAGGGCTTTGTGCCAGCAAGTAATTCATTAATGACCTTTTCGTCTCTCTTAGGTTCTTTTTTATCGTTGTCTTTACTTTTATCTTTCTCTTTCTTCTGAGATTTTTTGTTAGCTTCTTTCTCTTTATTTTTTGTTAATTTTAGCTGAGCATCTTCAAGCTTATGAATAAACTTTTGCAAGGCTGTCGCTCTTGAACCTTTACTTTTTGCACCAAAATCAACAACAACAGCGCTTTGATTAGCTAAAACGCTATCAAAACTACCGGATAAGTCGACAACAAAAGTTTGCCCTCTAAACATGTCTTCGCCGCCAAAGGGTGTGACAATATTACTTGTGATCCCACCTTTACGTGTATAAGCAATAACAGTAGAACGCGGGTTATAAGCTAAACTGGTATCAAAGGTAATATCAGCTTTTTTCTCACTAGCATCACGGCTTTTAGATACCGCATTGACCTCAACTAGCCCTAGTTGATTCATCGTACCAATTAAACCGGGTGTTAATATTCGACCATTAGCATCAATTATTTTATCGGCACTAACCACAACAGGGTTTATCGCCGTTATTTTTCCGTCGTCAATAATAACGGTAGCATTGGTCAATACTCCTTGTTCAGTGACAGTATGTACGGTGGCATTAATGATCGCTAAGCTTTCAGCATTTGCAACAGAAGTAATAGATGCAAAAGCGAGAGCAATTAAAGATGATGTAAATAATTTTCTTGTTTTCATTAACTTCATAATATTCCCCTTAGTTTTGCTCTGCTGATGTAGTTGTCGGTTGACCCAATAAAAAGTCACTTTTTGCCTGATAACTTTCATCGAATTTATCGTAAACCTTACCGCCATCAACAAACACTTGTTCTGCATGAGCATAAACACTAAAAGGATTTTTATTCCAAACAACAATATCTGCTTTTTTACCACTCGTTAAGCTACCCGTTTGATCATCAATTCCCAAAGATTTTGCCGCATTAAAAGTGATCCATTTAATTGCATCTTCTTCTTTTAACGAAAAGCCATTTTCATTGGCTCGATACATTATTTTTCCTGCTTCTTGGTTTAAACGTTGAATTGTGGTGCCTGAGTCAGAATGCACAACAGCACATGAATTTTTAACCGCATCAACAATAGCGACATTTTCATGGATCATGTCATAAGCTTCCATTTTAAAGCCCCACCAATCTGGCCACATTGCAGCACAATTACCATTTTCAGCTAACTTATCTGCAATTTTATATGCTTCAATACCATGATGAAATGTACCTGAGTGATAATTAAACTCTTTACCCAAGTCGATCATTTGTGTCATTTCATCGGCTTTGTAACAATGATTATGAATCAGTGTTTCACCATCTAAAACACTCTTGAGAGTATCAAGGGCGAGATCACGTTTAGGCGCAGCTGGATTTTTTCCTTGTGCATAGTTGGCTTCATATTTTTCCCAAGCAGCTTTATATTCGGTAGCATCTACCCAAGCAGCTCGGTATCCAGCCATGTTGCCCATTCTTGTTGATGGTAACTCTTTGCGACTACCATAAACACGTTTTGGGTTTTCACCACACGCCATTTTCATACCATAAGGTGCATCAGGAAATTTCATTCCTTGCACACTAACACTCGGTACATTTCTTAAAGTAACACCTCGGCCACCAATTAGGTTACCTGAACCCGGTAATATTTGTAATGTCGTTATTCCGCCCGCTCGTGCAGTTTGAAATCCGGGATCTTGTGGCCAAACACTGTGCTCAACCCAAACATTTGCCGTCACCGGAGATGTCATTTCATTGCCATCTTGATGAGACTCAACTGACGGACTTGGATAGACACCCAAATGAGAATGAACATCAATTATGCCTGGTGTGATCCATTTACCCGTGGCATCAATAACGGTCACGTTTTCAGTAGATAAACTTGTTCCTACTTGTACAATTTTTCCGTTTTTAACAAGTACATCAGCATTATCTAAACGCTCACCTGTACCGGTTAATACGGTAGCATTCTTAATTAATAAGTCTTGTTGTGGTACGGGGATATAGGTACTTGGATAAGGATTTTTATTAATAGTAATTTTTTTATCTTGTACCTCTTTTTGTAAACAACCCGATAAAGCGAGAGAAATCGTTACGGCCAATACACTTATAGGCAATAACGAAGGAATTCTTTTTGACATATTAAGACCTTTTTTATTTAGCTGGAACAATTTCTTAGATAAAGAGTAACAACCAGTAAATAATATTTTTATTATCAGCAGACTAATTTATTACGATTTGATATTAACAACAAGCATTGAAACAAGATGCATCACTTAATTGCGTTGAACGGTTGTTAAATCACGATAGCTGGTAAATTAAAATGCTTCTACTATAGTTAATTGTTACTTATCTGCGAATAAATTTATTTGCCAATAAGAGCCTCTATCCTTACTGCTGTGATGAAGTTTATGATTGAAGGATTTGATTTAAGAACATTAGCATTAACCAATCTATTATTGGGAGTCGTTCTTGGTTTAGGACTACTCTCTTTTGCACGTGTTCATCCGATTTTACTCAGTTTTAAAAAATTAGGTATCGGCTATTTATTACTTGCCTTGAGTTTTCTCTTAATTGGCTTACGTCACTATATTGATGATTGGTACTCCGTTATTTTTGCAAACTTAATACTTGTACTCAGTATCAAAATACTAGGCGAAGGTTTATTAGTTTTTTTTAAAGTTCGCCACCAAACGTTTAGCCACTTTTCTAATATCCTTATCACCCTAATGTTACCGCTCTTTATTTACTTCACTCTATTTAATGAAAATACCAATATCCGCATAATCATCATTAGTTTTTTCATTAGCCTACAATTCATTTATATCGCTTTTCACTTAAAGAAAAATAGAGAAGAAATTAATCATCAGTTTGTTCTAATTTTACATATAACTTTTTTATTATCTGGTCTATTTTTCATCTTTCGAGCCTTGTGGACATTATCAGATAATAATATTGATAATTACATGCAAGCAGGAATTATTCACGGTTTAGCAACTATTGTTTTTCAATTAATTATTATTATTACAGGGTTTTTCGTGTCATGGAGTGCCAGTGAACAATTAGCAAAGGACCTGGAATTACAAGCAACAATTGATCACCTTACACAAACATTTAATCGCCGTGCATTAGAAGGTTTAGCAAAAAAAGAAATAGCCCAAGCCAAAAGAGAAGATAGTAATCTCGTGGTGATTATTATGGATATTGATGATTTTAAAGCGGTAAATGATGAATATGGCCATGTAGCAGGTGACCAAGTATTAACTGAATTCAGTCAACGTTTAAAAGATAACCTAAGGGAGTATGATTCAATTGCACGATATGGCGGTGAGGAGTTTCTTTTATTACTTCCCAATACTGAGGCAGATATAGCTATGGTTGTTGCAGAAAAATTAAGAAAAGCCATCGCTGCCCCCGTATTTCTCATCGGAGAAAATGTTCACGTCGCCATTACCGCAAGTTTTGGCATAGCATTTAATAAAGGCGCAAATATTGAGTGGCGGCAGCTATTATTACAATCAGATCAGGCATTATATTTAGCAAAATATCAAGGTAAAAACCAAGTACAACTCTTTAGCACTGAGGTAGTAGCTATCACTAACAAAACTTCTCATAAAGAAGTTAAAGTGTAAACTTTCGTCGACGTAAATATAACAAAACAAAACTAATAACAATATAGATTGTTGGTTCAATTACTTCCGATTTCACTGACCAATAAAAATGTATACCAACCAATAAAATAATCAGATAAATAGCATTGTGTAATTTTTGCCAAGACTTGCCCATTTTCCTTTTAAAATAATTAATTGAAGTTATTGCTAAAGCCGTTAATAGCAATATCGCAATCAACCCTATGGTTATATATGGACGCTTTACTACTTCATCAAATAACAAAGTTAAATTAAACTGTAAGTCAAAGGCAATAAAATTTAAGACATGAAAAAATGCGTAAGTAAAAGCATATAAACCTAACAAGCGCCTCACTTTCATCAGATAACCTTGCTTAAACTGTTTGGCCAGTGGTGTCACCAACAAAGTGAGTAATAGTAAATTAAACGCGCCAATACCGGTAAAGTGAATTACGGCCTCAACAGGATCGGCACCCAATTCATCATTAAAAGCGGAAAGATAAAGTAAACATATCGGTAATAGACTAGTTAAATGGATAATAGCTTTTAAGAGCTTAGTTTTTACCTTTATTGACAGCTTATATGATACCGACAGTGTCATTAATAATATTTCCGCAAGTTCATGTTTTTATACAAATCAGCCACTTGTTCGCCATAACCATTAAAAGGTAGGGTTTCGATACGATTACGTGCAAATAAACCACCTGAGGTAATTCTACGTTCACTTGCTTGACTCCACCTTGGATGGTCAACTTCCGGATTAACATTTGCGTAAAATCCATATTCTTTGGGGGCAAGCCTGTTCCATGTTGTTGGCGGCATTCTTTCCACTAATTTAATTCCAACAATAGATTTGATACTTTTAAAGCCATATTTCCACGGTACAACTAAGCGAATAGGCGCGCCATTTTGTGGTGGTAAGGTTTTCCCATATAAACCAACACTCATTAACGTTAATGGATTCATTGCTTCATCAATACGTAAACCTTCAACATAAGGGTATTTAATACCGCCTCCTAAACGTCTACTTTTTTGTCCAGGCATTTGTTTAGGGTCGTAAAGGGTTTCAAAAGCTACATATTTTGCACGTGAATTTGGCTGCGCCTTTTTAAGTAACTGTGCTAATGAAAAACCTAACCAAGGGATCACCATCGACCAAGCTTCAACACAGCGTAAACGATAAATACGCTCTTCAAGGGGGAATTGACTAAATAATTCATCGTAACTTAAGGTAAACGGTTTATCCACTTCACCTGAAATAGTTAGTTGCCAGGGATCAACTTTAAATCCTTGTGATAGTTCCAAAGGCTGACTTTTTTTAGTACCAAATTCATAAAAATTATTATGTGAATTGACTTTATTTTCAGGGGTAAGTATTTGTTCATCACGATTCTTATCTTGAGCAAAGGTCAGTGATTTAGTTGAAAAAGTCTTAGCCTCATCCTTTGAAAACAAATCAAAAACACCTGCTTGAGCTGAAGATGAAAGCAAAGTTCCTGCGCCCAAGTAGCCCATTTTTTTTAACAGTGAACGTCGATCTTGATAGATTTTTTCGTCTGTTACTTTGTTTTCTTTTAATTCATAAGACTTTGGTTTTTTAATTAGCATCACACAACTCCTTATTTAATATTTACGACTTAAGGTATAAACATAAGATAGCAGCTCAGCACAATTAATTTCGTCTGTGATACTTTTGTTAACTTTAAAAAGAAAAAACGCGTATTTGAGCAACAAATACGCGTTTATATTTTTATCTATACAATATGACAAGTCTTATCGGTATCCTCAAAAATCTACCGAGCAAACTGCTGTAAATAATTTACAATCTCATTTGATTCATATAACCACTTTACGGGTTCATTTGTATTTTCGATACGTAAACAAGGAACAGTACGTTTACCGCCTTCACGAATAAGTTCTTCACGATAACTTTCATTTTGATTGATATTACGTAATTTAATATTTAAACCATCGCGTTTCAATGAACGACGTACTTTCACACAAAATGGACATGCAGGTAATTGATACAAATTTAAATGGGCAGTATTACTGTCTATTTCCGCTTGGATCTTTTCATCTCTTTTTGGTGAACTTGGTGAAAAGATAAAATCAAAGAATAAAATAATACGACCAATAACCCAACGAATAATAAACATCTCTATATTTTCTCAACTTTAATTAAACATACATCAGCCTGTAATATCAAAAGACAGGCTGTACTACTTTTTAGATAATTCTTATTACCACATCATGTCATCTGGTATTTGAAAATCAGCATAAGGATCATCTTCATCAGTATCCTCAGTGATAACTTTGTCATTTTGAACAAGTACCACACTATCACTCAATAAAGCCAGCTTACCTGCGGTTTCCGTAGTAACTATATAGGTAACATCGTCCAAGCCACATAATGCTAATCGACCATTAACAAGCGCTTTATGGGTAATGGCGTCCACAAATAACTTTTTAATTTTATTAGCAAAAGTATAATTATATTCACTTTCACCATTAACATTTTTGATTTGGTGACTTTGCAGTATTTGTTGCATACGTAAATGTTGTTCTTTTTCAGCAAGCTCTTGCTTTTTATCCGCATTTAAAGCCAAATCTTTTGCAAACTTCTCTTGTTTGCTCACTTTTAGATCTTGTTTAACTTGCTCTTGTAGGCTTGCCCCATGTGCAACACCACTACGTTTTTGTTTGTTTTGTTTACGTGTATCGGTATTGGCTTGACGTGCTTTTTGTTTGGTAGTTAAGCCAGCTTTTAATAATTGCTCTTGTAATGACGCCATTTGTTACCCTGTAAAATTACGTTAGCACTATAAATAGTGCGGCATTTTAACAGTTTTTCTGAAATTTTAAAGAGCTTATAAAGACGCTTGTAGCATAGTAAGTTGTTCTGGGGTATCAAGATCAATAAAAGCGTCTGACATTTCAATGCGTTGAATACTTTTAGAATGTTTGGTTAATATAGGTTTAGCCCCTAGTTCACCTGTTAATTGAGTTAATTGAGTAAAATATTTCTTAGGAAAAATAACCGGAGGGCCTTGCTTTAATTTTTCACGATAGCAGCGACTTGCCACAATAATGTTTTCAGGTGTTTTTCGCCACAGTTCTATGAGCCTTTCAATATGACCAACATTGAGCTGCCATTGATCAACTAAAAGGATCATTACGCTGTCAATATGATCAGGTAGTACCCTCACGCCTGCCGCAATAGACGTTGACATCCCTTGTTGCCATTTTTCATTAATAACAACATCAACGGGCTTGTTTTTGATAACTTGTTGATGAATGTGTATTGCACATCCTAATACACAATAAACATTTTTTGTGACTGATAATGCCAAGTCACATTGACGTTCTAATAAACTTTGACCATTAATTTCAATTAATTGTTTTGACTGTCCTAAACGAGAAGAAGAACCTGCAGCTAAAATGATGACCGCAAGTTTTTCATTGAATTCTGTATTTAGTTTTTTGTCGAATTCTTTACTAGTAACTTCTGGATGAATAGTCATACCAATTCCATTAAGTTAAGTGGCTTTCAACACTGTTCAGGCGATATTTGACGCCACGCTCGATATTGCTCTTGAGCATATTGTTTACTGAGTTGTTGTTGAATTTGTGCGGTAATTGATAAAGCAATGGCTTGCGGACTTCGGCCACCAAGATCTAGACCTATCGGCCCATACACCTGCCCTTGAACTTGCTCAAAGGTAAGTTTATTTTCTTTTAATAGTTTATCGCGTCGACCCGCAGGTCCTAATAAGCCAATGTAATTTACGTTAGCCGATAATGCTTTGGATAAATAAATCGCGTCAGAATCAATATTATGAGTCATCACCACCACAGCATCAAAATCACTATATTCTTTTGGCTCCGTATTTTCAGCTCTGACTTTCCTTTTTTTATAACAAAGATTAAATTCACTTTGCTCTAAATATGCAGGTCGATGGTCCCATAACGTTGCTTGCCAACCAAGCTGATTGATAATATTTACTACCGGAACAACATCGGGGCCTGCTCCACATATCAGTACGGATAAAGAAGGTAATATTGGAATGACAATTTGATCATTTTTCGCTAAAAGTGAACCACGCAGACTTTTATCATTAAATAAATTGTCTGTTAATTGTTGTTCAATAAACTTTGCATGAGGCGTTTTTTCAGTACTTATATCTTGTAAATAATAGCCCGTTTTTCTAGCTGATAATGCATCTAATAACAAAGTAAATTCTAAGTGGTTATTTGCAGGTAACAATGGTTGTAACAATAACTCTATCGCACCATCACACCCAAGGCCTAACCCCCATAATAAATTATCATCAGAGCTAAAGTCGTAAGTCAGTATTTTCGTTTTTCCTGTTGAAAGCACCTCTTTAGCATGTAAACTAATATCGGCTTCTAAACAGCCACCACTTAATAAGCCCGTACATTCGCCATGCTCATCAATCAACATTAATGTGCCTATTTTTCGATAAGTCGAGCCCCTAGTCGCAACAATGGTTGCCAAAACATAAGACTTACTTGCTGTAAAAGCAGCGGTTATTTGTAACCAATTTTCTTGCATGAATTTATCTCTTTGCTAATTCTTAACCACGTTGTTCATTCTTGTTATTTATTGCACTAATAAACGTTTGCCAAGGTAGCAATGCACATTGCATCCTAACCGGATATTGTTTAATGACAGCTAACGATGAAAAACATTCTGCACTATTAACTGCCGCCGTATACTCACCTTTGATCAAATCCATCGGAACTTTAATGAGATTAGCAATTTGGCTAAGAGGTTGATGTAATAAGTGCTGACACATCATTGATGCGGAGGCGCGACATATCGCACAGCTATCTCCTAAAAAAGCTAATTCTTGAACTTTACCCGCCGTAATATTCACTTCAACGGTGATTTCATCTCCACAAACCACATTAGCACCAGTGGCAGAATGTGTTATAGCAATTTTATTGTGAAATCCTAACGGATTTTTATGATGCTCAAGCAATACTTTTTGATAAAGGCCCGCAGTTGTATTCATTCAAGTTCTCGAATTGCGAATAATTGATAGGCATTATTTAAAGCAATAACTAAACGATCAATATCTTGATAACTATTATACAAACCTAGAGATGAACGAATAGAAGAATGAACCCCAAACATTTGATGTAAAGGTTGTGCACAATGATGACCGGCTCTAACGGCAATATTTTCGCTATCTAATAAACTTGCAACATCGTGTGCATGAACACCTTCTAGCTGAAAAGAAACCAAAGAAGGTAGCGACTGCACATTACAATTATGCTTAAGAAGAGGCTTAACAAAATCAAGATCGGCAAGCTTATCAACCAAGTAAGTACTGAGGTCAGATATGTGCCGTGTAATATCAAACCATGAAATATCATTTAAATAATCAATAGCTTCAACCAAACCTACAATGCCAACGACATTATGTGAACCCGGTTCAAATTTAAGAGGTGAATTTATATATTCGGCTTCTTGAAAAGTCACTTTATTAATAATACCGCCACCCAAGATATAAGGAGGCATATGAGATAAATGGTCGCCTTTAGCATATAACACGCCACAGCCAGTGGGACCATAAAGTTTATGAGCAGAAAAAGTATAAAAATCACAACCTATTTCAGCTATGTTTACATTGCCATGCGCAACCGCTTGCGCGCCGTCAATTAAAACCGCAATACCTTTTTTGTGCGCTAACTGGCAAATTTCAGCAACCGGATTAATAAAACCTAAGACATTAGAAACATGAGAAATGGCAACAATAAGGGTATTATTATCAAGTAATAAATCTAACGCTTTAGTATCAATAATACCACTAAGTGTTAGTGGCGCAATACGCAACTCTGCATCGTGTAATCGACATATTTCTTGCCATGGTAATAAATTCGCATGATGTTCGGCACTACTAATAACAATATTGGCATCGCGGTTCATTTTGGGTGCCACAAAGCAATTTGCAACAATATTAATACTTTCTGTTGTACCCGACGTAAAAACTAGCTCACTTTGTGTTGGCGCATTAAGGAACTCTGCAACTTTGTTCCGGCCTTTTTCAACTAATTCAGTAGCATTGGCACTTAATTGATATAAGCCCTTATGGCTATTAGCATGGGAGTAACATTGATAATGATACATAGCATCTGCAACATGTTTAGGTGTTAGACACGTTGCTGCACTATCTAAATAACAAAGCTTAGGATGAGCATTTGCAGAAAAAATAGGAAAGTCATGTTTCCATGCACTTGTGGTTGCCATTATTAGTCATTTTCATTGGTGTCTTTGATCATACCAAGCTAACACGGAAGAAATTTTTGGCAAACGTTCAATTGTAAAAATTAATGAAAGTGGAATTATTTAACGAGACGTATGGGTGCTTCTACATTAGGTGATTCTTTCTTTTTAGTTACTTTATCAAGCTCAGCCACTTTAAATTCTTTATTTATCGATTGACCATTTTGGTAACGGTGATATGAACAACTTTCAATCCCCATTTTTTCGCAAAACTTTTGGAATGCTGCAACATCTTCTTTGGTGAATTCCGTTTCTTCTTTTGTTAAAAGCCCATCGACATACATGGTATCACCATTAATATTACAATTGGCAATTGCACTATAAGGTTCACCATACTTATCAACTTTTAATGCTCTAACGGTCTTAATTTCAAATATCCAGTCATCTATTTTAATATACCGCGAATTTTCTTCTATCATTTTACTTTCTACTTTATTTGAATTTGATATTTATTTAAACAACTGCTTTTTAAATAGTATATTAACTACAGCAATGTTATTACATTACACCACTAAAGAAACGACTTTTTTAATAAAATAATAGAAATCTTTACAAAAGAAACCTTTCACAGATCCCTTTAGTTTATATACTTTCCAAAATTGTATTTTTTTACGGTATTCATATGGCTAGCTTTTATCTTTTAAGGTAACCTGAATAGAAGATAATTTGTATCAAAATTTAATTTCTATTAAGTTAATTTAATGAAAAATACTAAAAACATTTTTGTCGGTTTTATTCTTATCTTTATATTCGTTGTAGCAACCTTGACAACTTGGATATATAGCAAAATATTTAGCGCTCTGCCCATACTTGATGGTAAAAAATCATTATTCGGCTTATCAGCAACGGTCATTGTCGACAGAGATATTCAAGGTATTCCCACCATTAAAGCAAAAACTCGTCAAGATATTGCCATAGCCACCGGCTTTATACATGCCCAAGAACGTTTTTTTCAGATGGACTTATTAAGGAGAAATGCCGCGGGAGAGTTATCCAGTTTATTTGGTGAACTTGCTTTAGATTATGACAAAACGATCCGGCTACATCGTTTTCGAGATCGAGCGAGAAAGATTGTTAATCAATTACCTAAAGAGCAATTTGCGTTATTAAAAGCCTATACACGTGGCGTGAATCAAGGCTTAGATCACCTTAATGCGGCGCCATTTGAATACCTAATACTTCAACAAGAGCCCGTGGAGTGGCAAGAAGAAGATACCATTTTATCGGTATTTAGCATGTATATTGACTTGCAATATAACCAAGGAGAGAGAGAGCGTACTCTTGGTGCAATCAAAGCATTATACGGCGATGACATCCTATCTTTTTTAAATCCCAAAGGAAGTATTTGGGACGCTGCAATTGATGACACAGTTAACTCTCCATCACCAATGCCTTCATTACCATGGTTACCAATATCATCTGAAGCTATTGAACCTAATAATACCTATGCACCTTTACCCATTTCTATAGTAACCAAGCAACAAAATGAACAATTACCGGGTTCAAATAATTGGGCGGTTTCAGGTAATATGAGTCAAACAGGCGCAGCAATAATTGCTAACGATATGCATCTTGGTATACGAGTGCCCAATACTTGGTTTAGAGCTTCATTTGAATATTTCGATTTAAATAACACTATCATAAAAGTAACTGGATTAACGTTACCCGGTACTCCTAATATCATTATTGGTAGTAATACTAAAATAGCTTGGGGCTTTACTAATAGTTATGGGGATTGGAGTGATGTTATTGCGCTTGAGACAAATCAAGATAACAGCGAATACTTAACCCCAAATGGCTACATCCCCTTTACCGAACACAAACAAATTATCGCAATAAAAGGGCAAGACGCCATTGAAGTAACCATTAAAGAAACTATTTGGGGGCCCGTTATTAACGCTAGGGATAATGCACCTTTATTAGCTTATCGCTGGGTTGCCCATGATAATGAAGCGGTTAATTTATATAGTGTAAACCTAGAATTAACAACTTCAGTAGACGAAGCTTTCGTAATTGCTGCAAAATCAGGAATACCAGCACAAAATATGGTCATTGGTGACCACGCAGGAAACATCGGTTGGACGATTATGGGCGCTATCCCTCGAAAAAAAGGTGAAGTAGGCGATCTTCCGACAAGCTGGGCGAGCGGTAAAAATGGCTGGCAAGGTTACTTATCTCCAGCTGAATACCCCAGAATAAAGAACCCTGCAAAACAACGCTTATGGACGGCAAACTCACGTGTTGTTGGTGGTAAAATGTATCAACAACTTGGCAATGGTGGTTATGCCTTGGGGGCTCGCTCACAACAAATTAAAGATAAATTATTTGCAAAATCATCTTTCAACGAAAAGGACTTACTGGCAATTGCCCTTGACGATGAAGCGATCTTTTTACAACGTTGGCAAAAATTCTTATTAAAGAAAGTATTAACAAACTCGGCAATTGCACTCAATCCTCAATGGCAAAAGGTTTATGATATCGTCAATGTAGAACAGTTAAAGGCATCAACAGATTCAGTTGCCTATGCTGTTGTACGAAATTTTAGACTTAATCTAAGGGATAGTGTTTTTGAACAGATTAATGAGGCCTTAAATACTTTTGATCAAAGTTATTCATTTCATACGATTAGGCATCAAATTGAAACACCATTGTGGCAATTGATCAATAACCAGCCAAGTAATTTTACCGGATTAAAAAAGGAAGATTGGCCAATACTTTTTGAACACGCCTTAGAAAATACTATTACTGATATGACTTCAGAATATCCTCTTAGCGAAGCGACTTGGGGGAAACAAAATATTTCAAACATTCAACATCCTCTTAGTAAAGGTGTTCCTTTTATAGGTCATTGGCTAGACATGCCGAAATCAGAACTCGCTGGCGATAGTTACATGCCAAGGATACAAGGTACAGCCTTTGGTGCTTCACAACGAATGATTGTCTCTCCTGGACATGAAGAAACAGGCATTATGCATATGCCAACCAGTCAAGCTGGACATCCATGGAGTCCTTATTATAGTTTGGGACACAAGGATTGGGAACAAGGAAAAGCTTCGTCTTTTTTACCTGGAGAAACGAAATATACCTTAACTTTACATAGCTACTAGAACAAAGGAACTAAAATGACAATTCTTTTATGGTGTTTATTTATCGCTGTAATATTACCATTCATAGCAAAAATACCCGTTGCCTATGCAATGAAAAGGTTGGGATCATATGATAATAATCATCCGAGAGAGCAACAAGCTAAATTAACAGGTTTTGGTGCTAGGGCTTTAGCTGCACATCAAAATTCTTTTGAATCACTGATCATATTTTCGGTGGCAATATTAACAGCAACCACCACTCAAACTATTGGTAGCGATATACAACAATTAGCGATTATTTATGTTATTGCGAGAGTCTCTTACAATATTCTATATTTATATAATATTAGCACTGCTCGCTCTATTGTTTGGTTTATCAGCTTGTTTTGCTCTTTAACGATTATTTGGCAATGCATTCCTTAAGTCATTACTTTTAATGTGTTCAGGTAACAATTTGATATAAAGAATCTGTTGAATTTATTCTTTATCGCAGATACAGTGGGAATACGAGCAACAAAAAATATCTGTATACATCTCTCTTAATAATCAAAAGAGAAATTAAAGGAGTGTTGCTGTCAAAATAAGACAATAAGCAACCTCCCAAATGGAGGTTTTTTTATGCCTGAAATTTTGTATACTCATGTTACCTCGAAATGTTCGTTTCAGCGAGAATTAAAAGGCTTAGAGGCAAGGCATTGATTGAAGGGAATGGTTGTTCCCTTGTCGAAATCAATAACGCCGCATATAAGCCTTTTAAACTCGCCCTACGGGGACGTCTGAGAAAATCATGCTTGTCGTTGCTCCTTTTTTTTAAGGGAGCAACCATTAATAAAAACAAGCGCCTTGATCATGAATTTCTCAGACGTCCTGAAACAGACATTTTGAAGTATCATGAGTATATTGGTCATATTAACGATAGGATAAGATAGTGAGCGAAGAACTAGATCTAAATAAAATACGAGAAAAAATAACTAAACTTGATAAAAACTTATTAGAACTTTTTGCCCAACGTCGGGCGCTCACCCTGAATGTCGCCAAAAGCAAAGCTCACCTCATCCGCCCTGTACGAGATCAACAACGTGAACAAGAGCTATTAATACGTTTAATAACCCAAGGAAAAGAACTTGGTTTAGACGCACATTATGTCACCAGTATTTTCCAAAGTATTATCGAAGACTCAGTACTTAATCAACAAGCGTATTTACAAACGTTAGCTAACCCTGATATTCAAGTGCCAACGGTAAGCGTCGCATTTCTTGGTGATAAAGGCTCTTATAGTTATTTAGCAAGTCACCGTTATTTCTCAAGAAGAGCTGAAACCATCATAGAGTCTGGTTGCTGCAGTTTCGCTGAAATAATGCAACAAGTTGAAGCTGGTCACGTAGATTATGGAGTATTGCCGATAGAAAATACCAGTTCTGGTAGCATCAACGAAGTATACGATGTACTTCAGCATACAAATTTATCTATCGTTGGTGAAATTACCCAACCTATAGAACATTGTTTACTTACTGCAGTAAATACACGTTTAGACAAAATAGCGACCATATATGCACATGGACAACCTTTCACCCAATGTAGCCATTTTTTAGATAAACAAGAAAACATCCGTATTGAGTACTGTGAAAGTACGGCTGAAGCGATGGCCAAAGTATACGAACTGCAAGATGAAACCGTTGCTGTAATTGGTAGTGAAGAAGGAGGTCAACTATATAGATTACACGCCCTTGAAGTTTCTATTGCCAATCAAAAAGAGAATCATAGTCGATTTATTTTAGTCGCAAGAAAGCCGGTTAATGTTGCCGAGCAAATACCCGCAAAAACGACGATAATATTATCAACAGGTCATAAAGCAGGGGCACTTGTTGAATGCTTAATTGTACTGAAAAATAAAGGCATAAATATGTGTAAATTAGAGTCTCGCCCTATCCAAGGTAGACCATGGGAAGAGATGTTTTACATAGATGTTGAAGCTAATTTAAAAAGCATGGCATTACAAGAAGCTATTACAGACATTACCGAACTGACTACTTTTATCAAAATATTAGGTTGTTACCCTATTGAACATATCAATCCAACCAGTGTGCCAAGTAACGCTATTCCTAATAATTAACAGTAATTGTTAGATTTAAATAACTCTATTTGGATAATTAAGCAAAGCTTAAAATGCTTTGCTTTTCCTTTTTCACGATAACTAAGCTATCTCTTCATTTTAGTCAAACGATAATAGACTGCACTCGTTGCAATAACGATCATTGCAGGTATGGCAGCATACGCTATGGACATAAGCATAGATTGTGAGGCAATCAATGTTAGGGCTAAAAAAGCAAGTGTCGGCAGAACGAGCCAAAAAGTATGGTCACTGGTACATAGCTTAAAAGCTTTACCCATAATAATTAAGATTAAAAGCGTTAACATGCCTGCTGCTACTGCAGTTACTAGCCCTGAATAATGATCTAAAACAAAATCAGTATGTGGATAAAGGACTTCTGGTACGGGTGCTTTCAGGCCAATACTGACTAACCAAACAAAAGATCCTGCGATTAAACAGCCAAAATTAAATGACCACAATTTTTTATTAATCTTAAACAACAGATCATTCCTTCTATTTATTCTTATTATTTCCTAAAGTTATATAACAAGTTTACTTTTCAATCAAGTTGTTTATAAATACCACTAAAGGAGTAAAATATACATCAAACAATAACTATTAAGTATAATAAACATACAGTTCATTGTTTTATGAATAACTATATACCCATGAAAAATATAAACTTTAATTATATAATGTTGATTTTTTTAACATTAACACTAAAAATAAAGCATGATGTATAAAATACATACTCATGATAAATATATCCGTATTATTTTTTAATTCTAACGAAATCATGCACATTGAATTTATTTAGGTATATAATTTAAATAACTTTTATCTGGGGATTTAACAACGTGAACAAACTTTCTGCTTTAATTTTAATCATCTTACTTGCATGTGGCGGAGCACTTTGGTTTGTAGCCAATGGTTCATTAAACGATTATATAAAACAACAAATAGAAGTTACGGGTAGTAGCCTAACAGCGCAAACAGTCACTGTTGAAAATGTGGATATACGCTTAAGTACGGGCGCAGGAACAATTAATGGTTTTACTATTACTAATCCTAGCAATTACAATTACTCGCACTTGTTTTCCTTAGAAACAATAACATTAGATATTAACCTTAAAAGCCTCACGGACGACCCTATAGTTATTGATGAAATTATCATAAATAGTCCACAAGCCTTTGTAGAGTTTACTAAAAATGGCCAATCAAATATTAAAGAGGTTCTTGATGCAATCAATGAAAACATTCCTAAATCGAGTTCTACAAATGAAAGTGCCCCTTCTAAGAGTGAACAAACAGAGCCAAATATAAGAGTCAACAAGCTTATACTTGCAGGCACCAATTTATCTCTTGATTTATCTCAATTGGGTAATAAAACACATCAATTAACACTTCCTGATATTCACTTAAAGGATATTGGCAAAGAATCGGGCTTACCTGCAAGTTTATTAGGAGCTGAAATAACCAAGCAAGCACTCGCTGCAATATGGAAACAAGCAAAAAAATCACAAAAGAAGAAACTTCAAGCTAAACTAACAGATACATTAAAAGAAAAAGCTCTTGATAAACTCGGTAGCTTTTTAAAGAAAAAATCATAAAATTAACGAATTTAAGATGACAATTTTTTAATTTATAAAAATATTTACGCTGCAAGCGCGGGTAATTAACCCAATAATAACGCCACGAAGTGGCATGTATAAAGCTGCAAAGCAGATTTATTAAATTTAATATTTTGTCATCTCATCATTTTATAATATGAGGATTTACAATTATGCCTAGTTCTAAAAAATTAATGGGTATATTAGTCAGTTTATTACTATTTACCCATTCATTTTCTGCTTGGTCAGCCGATTGGGAAATAACGCCTTTTGTGGGGAAAATGTTTAGTAGCGAGATTACTAATGCTGACGGTGAATCGTCATTATCATTAAATGATTCAGCTAATTATGGTATTGCTTTGGCATGGCAAGATTCACCTAATGGTCAAGGTCAAATCTTAATTAACTTTGCTAGCCATGATTTTAATAGTGCGTTAGATAATCAAAACTACTCCTTAGATGTGTTATATGCACATTTTAATGGTATTGCTCAGTTTCGTCAGCATGGTTATGTCACAACGGTATCTTTAGGGCTCGGGGGAGCATATTTTGATACAGATTTCGGTGAAGAACTTTACCCCTCTTTAACTGTTGCTTTTGGAACACGATACGAATTTTCTGACAATATTGCTTTTGTTACGGAAATACGTGGTTATGCGAGTGTTGTTGAAAAAGACAATGACTTATTTTGTCGTGATGATGTTTGTGCGGCTCAAATAGATGATGCGCTATGGATTGAAACTACAATATCAGTCGGTGTATCTTATAGTTTTTAATACTGTAGGTGCATGACAGCGTTATAAAATGTTATTGATGAAATAACTAAGAACATAAATACCTCGTTCTTAAAAAAAGCCCCATTAATTTAACTAACTAATGAGGGTTTTTATTATATCAATAGAGTAATTTACCAGTTTTCAATGCCTTTCATATCGGGTAATTGGTGTGCTATTCCTTTATGACAATCAATACAGGTTTTTTCACCTGATGCTAAAGCACTTGAATGCATTTTAACACTGCGATTACCTTGCTCAGAAAAGTCCATATATTCAAAGTTATGACAATTACGACATTCTAGTGAGTCATTTTCTTTCATACGTTTCCATTCACGCTCAGCCAGTACCCGACGATGATCTACAAATTTATCTCTAGTATCGATTAATCCCGTAAGCATACCCCATACTTCTTTACTGGCTGCAATTTTACGTACTATCTTATGTGTCCACTTCTTAGGCACATGACAATCAGGGCATGTTGCACGAACACCAGAGCGATTAGAGTAATGAATTGTTTCTTTGTACTCTTCATAGACATTATCTTTCATTTCGTGACAACCAATACAAAACTCTTCAGTATTGGTTATTTCAAGGGCGGTGTTGAAGCCACCCCAAAAAATAATACCACCAGTAAAACCAATCGCTAAAATGAACCACAGCGCAGCACTACTTGGTGAGCGAAGGTATTCCCATAAGTTTTTAATTTTTGATTCTTTTGTCATTCTTGTCCCCTTAATTTCGCTTCGATTTAATCATTACCTAACGATTCAATCGGCTTAAAGGTATTGTCAACTAAGTCAGGCGCGTCAGCTTGAGTTACATGACACTGCGAACAAAAATATCGTCGTGGTGAGACTTCAGATAAAGTCTTGCCATCACGTGATTCGTAATGGGTCAAACTGATTTTAGTCGCCCCCGTCTCTGCAGCATACTTCCAGCCATGACAGGTAAGACACTTATTGCTATTGGTATCAACACGGTAGCCACGGATCTGATGAGGGATCACTGGCGGCTGATGTACATAGTTTCTTTTTATCGGATTTTTATCTTTAATAACCCGCTTCAAACGGTCCGCTTTTCGTGTTTGATCAATTGTTGAAGCGCCGCGAATAGTTTCTAAGCCGCCAGTATTTACTGTTTGTTCAGCTAAGGTTGTATATGCTGTTACTAAACCAAGCGTGATCATTAATATGGGTAATATTTTCATTGTTCTACCTCCACCTAATCGGTGTAAAAATTCAAACAGACACTAAGCAGATACTTTAGTCACTTTAACCGCGCACTTTTTGTAATCTGTTTGTTTAGATAAAGGGTCGGTTGCATCAAGTGTTAACTTATTAACCAATTGCTTAGCATCAAACCACGGCATAAATACGAGTCCTTTAGGTGGTCTGTTTCTGCCACGAGTTTCTACTCGTGATTTAACTTCACCGCGGCGAGATTCAATTAATACGTGATCGCCTCGACGTAGCCCTCTAGATTTTGCATCATCAGGATGAATGAATAACACTGCATCTGGGAATGCTTTATGCAGCTCAGGTACTCGAGCTGTCATTGAGCCAGAATGCCAATGTTCAAGTACACGACCTGTACTTAACCATAAATCGTATTCTTCATCAGGCGACTCTGCAGCGGGTTCGTATGGCAAAGCAAAGATAATCGCCTTTTTGTCTTTTTTACCATAGAACTGAACTTCGCTACCTTTTTCGACATAGGGATCGTACCCTTCACGGAAACGCCACTTGGTTTCTTTACCGTTAACTACCGGCCAGCGTAAACCACGTTCTTCGTGGTAACGATCAAATGGAGCTAAATCATGACCATGACCTCTGCCAAATTCTGCATATTCTTCAAATAAGCCTTTTTGAATATAAAAACCAAAGTAATCACCTTCAAAGTTGCTATCACCTTTAGACTCACTCATTGGGAACTTATCTACGTTGCCGTTAGCATAAAGCACGTCAAACATGCTTTTGCCACGGTATTCTGGATTATTAGCCAGTAGTTCCTCTGGCCATACTTCTTCAATTTTGAAGCGTTTAGAAAATTCAACTATTTGCCATAAATCTGAACGAGCTTCTCCTGGCGCATTAACTTGTTGATGCCAAAATTGGGTGCGACGTTCAGCATTGCCGTACGCACCTTCTTTCTCTACCCACATTGCAGTTGGTAAAATTAAGTCTGCTGCTTGTGCCGTTATTGTTGGATATGGGTCTGAAACTACAATGAAATTTTCAGGATTACGGTAACCAGGTATTGCTTCTTCGTTGATATTGGGCGCTGCTTGCATGTTGTTATTACACATCACCCAATAAGCGTTTAACTTACCGTCTTTAAGCATTCTGTTTTGCAATACCGCGTGATACCCCGGTTTTGGTGGAATAGTACCTTCTGGTAATTTCCAAATTTTTTCGGCAATCGCTCGGTGTTTTGGGTTTTTAACGACTAAATCAGCGGGTAATCTATGTGAGAAAGTACCTACTTCACGAGCGGTACCACAAGCAGATGGCTGACCTGTTAATGAAAATGGGCTATTGCCAGGCTCGGATATTTTACCTGTTAACAAATGCACGTTGTACATTAGGTTATTCGCCCAAACACCGCGGGTATGTTGGTTAAAACCCATAGTCCAAAACGACGTCACTTTCACTTTTGGATCAGCATAAAGCTTAGCTAAGGTAATTAAATTAGCCTCGGGAACACTTGATAACTTGGATGTGTATTCAACTGTATAAGTACTAACAAACTTAGCAAACGCTGCAAAACTCATCGGTTTTGAAGCACCACTATCAGGATTTTTTGCAGCTTTTTGTAATGGATGTGAAGGACGTAAACCATAACCAATATCTGTTACACCTTCACGAATATTGACATGCTTTTTCAAGAAGTCTTCATTGACCGCATCATTTTGAATAATATAATTAGCGATAAAATTTAATATCGCTAAATCAGTTTGTGGCGTAAAAATCATGCCATTATCTGCTAATTCAAAACTACGATGTTTGTAAGTTGATAATACGTTTACTTTTACATGGGGATGACTTAATCGACGGTCAGTTAAACGCGACCATAAAATAGGATGCATTTCTGCCATATTAGAACCCCAAAGCACAAATGCATCAGCAGCCTCTAAATCGTCATAACAGCCCATTGGCTCGTCAATACCAAAGGTACGCATAAAACCGCCAACAGCAGACGCCATACAGTGCCTAGCATTAGGATCTAGGTTGTTTGTCAAAAATCCTGCTTTCATTAATTTTGAAGCAGCATAACCTTCCCAAACAGTCCATTGACCTGAACCAAACATGCCCACGGATGTTGGTCCTTTTTTCTTCAAGGCTGCTTTAAACTTCTCTGCCATTACATCAAAAGCTTTATCCCAACTTACTGGTGTAAATTCACCTTCTTTAGCATATTCACCGTCTTTCATTCGCAATAAAGGCTGAGTTAAGCGGTCCTTTCCATACATTATTTTGGATAAAAAATAGCCTTTGATGCAATTGAGGCCCTTGTTAACTTCTGCTTGCGGATCTCCTTGGGTAGCAACTACTTTTCCGTCTTGTGTTCCTACCAACACACTACAACCTGTACCACAGAAACGACAAGGCGCTTTGTCCCATTTAATGGTTGTATCCGATGATTTTGTGATCAAGTTTGAAGCTGAAGTTGGTACTGCAATACCTGCAGCCACAGCCGTTGCGGCAATCGCGTTTGCCTTGATAAAATCACGTCTTGTTAATGTCATACTTTAACCCCCTGATGTTGTGGTAGGCCATAATCATTATGATGAAAAATCAATGATGATGAGATCACACCCGGTAACTTACTCATATCTGTGATGATGTTAATCAGGCCTTTGCCTTTTTCACCCCTATTTAAATCGTTTTCTTCTATGGTAACTACCATAGAGCCGTTATCGCCAATTTCATGCACTTCAGCTCCGGGAAAAGCAGCGAGTTCAACAGATACTTGTTCTGTTTTATCCGGCTGGGCAACAAAAAGCACACCGGCAATGTTGATTGGTTCTTCTTTTAACAAATTAATCAAACTATTAACCCTTTCTCATTTCTAAATTAGGTTGTTTTATTTTAAATTTTTTCTGGATTTACTTGTGATTTGTTGCTTTAGCGCCAACCATTTTTAACACTGCGACTGCAACTAACGCAGTACCGGCAAAGCCAACTAAGAAGATAACTGGCATAGACGAGTAGCCTAAAACGTTCCAAATCATTTGCTCAAGTGCACTCATTTTATTCTCCGGAAATACGGGTAAAGTTCTATGTGGATTCTGTTATTAATATTGGTGCTAATTTTGGGTTTAACTCAATAGCTGCTTGTGGACAGATGGAAACACATGCACCGCAGCCATTACATTTATCTAGTGCTATTTGAGGCTGAGGTGTTTTCGACAGTAAATATGCGAAATTAATAGCCTCAGGCTCACAACTATCTTGGCAACTTTGGCAAACCACATTATTTTTTGCTAAACAATTATCTTTTATTTTTATGTCTAAGCGCCAAGCCGTCTGACTGTTCGCTCTTTCATCAATAAACAACGGTTGTTTACAAACATCAATACACTTTTGACAAAAAGTACATTCACCCTGTGAGAAGTCTATTTCTGGGAAACCACCATCACCTTTAACAATAATATTTTCTTCACAGCTCTTTACGCATTCGCCACATTGGGTACAGTCATCGATAAAGTGTTGTTCATCAATAACCCAAGGGAGTCTAATCGCCGAGGGAATTGATATTTTTTTGCCTCGGAAAAAATTTCTACGTGCTAAATCAACCATATTTATTGCTGCCTTACTGCTGTATTTAACAAGTAAACTTCGAGGATAATGATGATTTCAATATATGGATATAGTTTAACTAAGCTATTATTTGAAATATTGATTTCAATCAATGTTTCCTTAGTACCTTAGAGTTTTTATTGATAATAATTAAATAATAAAACATATTCGTTTATGATGTTTTTCATTAATCCCCTCCAATACAAAATATTCATACAGCTATACTGGTTTAAGCCTTATAAATTAAAAATGATGTTCATCAAATGGTTAAATTGGAATATTCAACTAATCTCAAATATGTTTATAAGAGAACTACTTTGATTTTCCGCTCCTTTTTACAATGAGCCTGACTCAGATTAATGCTGGTCATTGATATTCAAAGTTAACGCTAGATATTAGTGCCTGTGGAAAGTAACCCATATGTTCTAGAACTTTAATAATGCCGATTAAAAGCCAATATCCCGTCCTGCAGTTAATCATCGTTTACTTTATTACTTAGCTTGTTGTCTTATATAAGCCCTGTAAAGGCAGATGAGCTCAACATATATAAATGCCTCAGAGATTACGACATCATTACCGCGTTGCAATTTGATAGCTTAGTCAAAAATATTGAAAAGCAATATCTTGGTAAAAAACACTAAAAGAAAAAGTACCGAATAAAACCAAGAGGCACAGCCAAAGTGATTGTAAAGTTGAACACACTACCGTTAATAATAAAGACAAACTTAGCATCAAGCCCCAACGGGTGATTTTAAATATCAGATAGGTGTCGCATTCAGGTAGATGCTACTAATTACAGTGCGATTAATTATCAATTTACTGATGGAACAGAGTTCGGAAAAGCGCGCGTATTTATCAAAGGCAAAATGTATAAAAAATGGCTGTGGAAAGCTCAGTTTAACTTTTCAAGTAACGAAACTAAAATAAAAGATATGTACATAGGTTATAAATTCGACTCGCTGCTTTTACAAATAGGCTAATTTGGCGAACCGGACAGCCTGACGGTAGCACAAGTTCAAAATACTTCAGTTTTATGGAAAGAGATAAAGAGAAATGCATTAAGCCAGAAAGTCTGCTTGAAAAATTAACAATATGGATAAATAATCTATCATGATAAAGAACACGGGTACGACGCAGTCCTTCCTAATGACTGCTTTTTAGTATTTTAAACGTCACGATTGTCGAAGTTATTGTCTTTACGGCTAATAACCGGCAACCATTTCCGTGATGTCCGTGACTAAGTCCTGTACTGGTCGCTCGATGACGCGGCCAAGTTCTTTATCACCCATAAAAACAATAAATGTTGGTGTGTATTTGATACCCTGGCTCTCGGCTAGCCCTTGAGGATCACTCTTATCATAATCCAAGGCAATTAATTGGCTTGATATACCGTTGTTTGCTTTCAATATATTTAACATTTTAGGGACTTCTCGCTGACTATCATGACACCAAGTACCAAAATAAATATCAATATGTAAATCATCAGGCCAGCGCGTAACCTGTTTTAAGTCCTCATCAGAAAGAGTAAACTCAGAAGTATCCAATACAAATTTTTTATCTGTCATTAATTTATCTTGGCTCACTATACCAACCATAATTTTATTTCCGCTAGCACAAGCACTTAAGCCAATAATTAAGCATAAATTTATTATAAATATTTGCGTATACGTCATTATGTTCCCTAGGTTTTTATATTGATTTATAATACAAGGGCAACTTATACAAGTAATCTGTAGTAAGGTAAAGATGAATTATAAAAACACTTTGCTCCAAGTGACATAACATGATTGGCATGAAACCCGCTTAATAAATATAACTGTCAATTATTTAATCATGCTGATGATCAACAATTATACTTTGTTTAACTCTAACCATACGGCAAATACCAATACACGCCCAAGTAGTGACTTTTCAAACCAAGTTGTCGGTGAGAAACAGTCATCAAACAGTATTGATAAAAACAATGCTACGGTCGTTGCTCCTCAAAAAAACTTGCATTTATCCAGCAGAGCCGAAAAATTAAATGCACTAAGTAATGAGTTTTTTAAAGGTGGAGCATTAACCGTAATTGATGTAAATGCACTGGTTGAAAGAACCTACGAGTTAGGTTTTATTTCCAAAAATGACTATTTAAAACTTTCTGAAAACTCAGTCTCCAACGAAACTGACAACAAAATAGAAAAAACCTCAAGCACTACTCTAATTGACTATATAAATGAATTTAAAGAACGTTTAGATAAATTAGATGACAAAGAGTTAGAGCAAGCAACTCCCGAAGAAAAAGAGTCTCTAGTTGCGATGATAAAATCGTTAAATTCTGCTCAACGTATTTTAAGCGATGTTGAAGAAGCTAAACGATTACCAAACTTTAAAAGTGATTTAAAAGAAACTATCTTAATATTTAAAGACATAATTTCAAGTCAAGCCTTTAATACCATGGCACTTGACGATAAAGTCAATCTTACCAATATCACAAAAACATTAGAGATCGTTGATCAACTTTCACCACAACGATTAAATAATAAAAAAGTCGATCAATACATCGAAATCTCATTAAAATAGATAACTATGTATACCAAGCTGGAACTAATACAGACTAATTACTTTTAAGATCATCGGCTTTAAGTAACATTGCTTTACTTTCTTTTAAAAAGTCATTGGCATAATTGCCAAACCAATTAGACACCTGTTTGAACATCTCAACAAAAGCGTCTTTATCTCCTTGTTCGACATCTTTTAATAACTCCAAGAATCGTAAAGCAAATCGTTTCATCATTGAAATATTGTCAGGGTTAGCAAATATAATATCTGAATACAAAATAGGGTTTTGTGCAAATAGTCGCCCAACCATTATGAGCTCTAACCGGTAAATAGGAGAGCTCATTTCGACTAATTGTGACAAATTAGCGCCTTCAGTCATTAAATGATAGCCATAAGCTATAGTGGAAAAATGACGCATCACTTGCACCATCGACATCGCTTTATCATGAGAATTCGCCTCAACAGAGTAAGTTTTTGCTCCCCACACTTGAAACTGTTCTAATAACCAGCAGTATTTGTTAGATAAACGCCCATCACAAACTATAATCGTTTGTTTTATTAAATTTGAAATGTCTGGGCCAAACATTGGATGTAGACCTACTACTGGACCAGCATGTACTTTCATCATTTCATATAATGGTTTTTCTTTGATACTAGTAATATCGGCAAGTATGCAATCATCAGGCAAGTTGTTGAGTTTTTGAATAATTGAGGAAGTCCAACGAATAGGTACCGCGACAATAACAACACTAACATCAGCCAGTATTTCATGGCTTCTTGACCAATCATTTTCCTCTAAAATACTGACCTTATATTCAGAGCGAGTAAATAAATCGACAAATATTTTACCAAGTTGCCCAGCCCCGCCTACAATGACTATTTTTTTGCACGCTGTATTCACACATCTGTAACCATTTGCATCTTGACTAATGTAGGAGTCACGCATCAATCTGCGTAAAATATCTTCAATGAGGTCAGCTGACAACCCTGCATTTTCTGCATTTTCACGATGCTTTCTTAATAAAGCGGCTTCTCGTTCAGGAACATAAATAGGCATGCCGGCTGCACTTTTTAATTTCCCAACATTAGTGGTGATCTTGCGACGTTTTGCCAATAGTTTTACCAATTGACTATCTACTTCATCAATATCATTTCTTAAAACATTAATTTCTTTTTCAAAACTAGAGGTCTTCATCAAATTACCAATCCAACAGTCTAAGGAATCATTAAATACGATGATTGAGTACAGAACTTAGCTTTTTATTCGCTAATTCAATCAATTGATTTGTTGTGTCCATGTCTATGCATGCGTCAGTAACCGAAACGCCATATAACAATTCTTCTTTAGGTAATGAGTCACTTTGATTACCCGAGTGTAGGTTACTTTCAAGCATGATACCGATAATAGATTTATTACCCTCACATATTTGATTAAACACATTTTCTGCAACCAAAGGTTGTCGTGTATAGTCTTTATTGGAATTACCATGAGAGCAATCAACAACGATGCCTGGTTCTAATTGGTGCGCTGACAACTCTTGTTCACACAGAGCAACATTAACTGAATCATAGTTAGGTTGGTTGCCACCACGTAAGATCACATGACCATCGGGGTTTCCTGACGTTTTGATTAATGCTACTTGTCCTTGCTTATTAATTCCCATAAAACGATGAGAAGAAGCCGCTGACTGCAGAGCATTAATTGCCACACCTAGACTCCCGTTGGTACCATTCTTAAAACCTATTGGCATAGATAGTCCAGACGCCATTTCACGATGGGTTTGTGACTCTGTTGTTCGCGCTCCTATCGCCGACCAGCTAAATAACTCAGCCAAATATTGAGGGCTTATTGGATCAAGCGCTTCTGTTGCCAAAGGCAAACCTAAATCAGTTAAGTATATGAGTAACTCTCGCGCTTTACGTAAACCAGACTCAACATCAAATGAACCATCCATTTTAGGATCATTAATTAATCCCTTCCAGCCAATGGTTGTACGTGGTTTTTCAAAATATACCCGCATGACTATAAATAAACTATCTTGATATTGGAGATGTAATTTTTTTAATGCTCGTGCATATTCCTTCGCCGCACCCACATCATGAACAGAGCAAGGGCCACAGATCACCAATAAACGGTGATCTTTTTTATGAATAATATTTGAAATAACCTGCCTAGAATTTTTAACAAACTCTTTTCCTGTACCAGATAATGGTAATTCAGCACGTAATACTTCAGGAGTAATGAGTACCTCTTCCGAATTTACATGGATGTCGTTTAATGAGCTTCTATTTAAAGCAGCATGGTTTGGTTGTAGTGACATAATAATTTCCGTTTTACAGATAGGCTAAGATTAAATATAGAACAATTAAGCTAGGACTTAGACCTAGCTTAAGTATGGAAGGTAATAATAGAGTGTATTTTTTATTTTATTTTAATAATCATTCTGTAAAGATTTATTTACTTTGTTTGTAAGGAATATATTACAGATAAAATTTATTCAGGTATAGCAAAAATTTGTTTTTATTTAGTGCACTCTGCCATATTTATGCTTTGTCGATAACATAAATATGGCTAGACATCAGTAAATCGTCGCTCCTGCAGCATCCATACACCCGTGATATCCTAAATATCGTCGCTCATTCACATCCATGTGACCGCGACATACCGTTCATCCTGAACATAAAAAAGCGCCCTAAGGCGCTTCATTATATAAAAACAATTTCACATGACTAACCATGAACAATTCTATTACTGATCAAATTATCTACTACTGCTGGGTCTGCCAACGTAGAAGTATCGCCTAACG